>NZ_JBFPKO010000007.1:0-401288 GCF_040948765.1 Paraburkholderia sp. BR10923
TTTCGTGGCTTCATAACTTTCGACGACTGCGCATCCGCTTCGAACGGCTTGCATTCATCCATGAAGCCTTCATGAAAATTGCCTGCTGCATCATCTGCTGGCGAAAGCTGAAGAACTCATTTTGTTAACGCCTCTTACTGCTACTGCCCTCCCATGTAGCATCTGGATAGGAACTGTTGCATTCGTGCCATGGCCATCTATTCTTGGAAAGATCGGGGTCTGAATCTCGCCCTTTGCCAGTCCTTTTCTACTGAACGGCGCAAGCAATACGATCGAATTAAATATCCGGGAGAATATTCCATGGAGATTCTAAAACTTGTGATTATCCTTGGCTCCATTTTTGGAATGGCCAAGGGTATCCAGTTCTTCAGCCGCCATTGTCGGCACCGATTTGGCTACCGCTTTTTCACCGCACGCGGATTCTGGCTTGCTGCCATTGGCATCAATCTGCTCTGGTGGGGATACGTCGCGTGGGGCGCAGCCTTCCTCCATCATGAACCGACGTCGGGTGGCGTCGTCCTCATGGCATTGGGCCTGGCAGCAGTCGCCTGGTTGATCTACGAAAACATCCGGGACACGAACCTACCGTATGGCGCGGGTGGATCGGTCCTCCAGCTCGCGCTGTTTTTCCCGGTGGCGCTCTACGGTGTTCCCCTTCTCGTGATCGCCCTGCTGCTTTTGCTCTTCGCGACATTCAAAGGAACGCCGGCGTGGCTCATCGATCGATGAGCGATCCCGGTCGAGCGAGACTGCATGCCCGACCTTCCTCGCGACCAGCAGCCTCTAGACTGTCTGCTCACCCTGTCAAAACAGCCCCATTGGCTCATCCGCCCTGCTCCAACTGTAGAAGATCAGTTCTCCACGCGGTCCAAGGGCCTCCGCACCGCCGACCATGTACAGAATTTCCACACGCTCAAAAATCATCGTTGACGTCGTTCAATACCTCGCCCCCTGCCAGCGGCCGCATGAAGAATAGCGCCGCGGCGGCGGCAAAGACCTCGACGTAGCAGGTATGCGGGGAAACCGGGGAATCAGGATATCGGCACGACGACGGATGCCGCCGATCCACGACATGATATGTGCAGCCGTTACGCCTTCCCCACATCAACGCTCCACGTCCGGCCCGTCGACATACGGACGATCTGTGGTGTCCGACACCTGACGACCCGATTGCTCGCGTCGGGTATCCAGCCCGCGCCCCAGCATCGGCCGGTCTCGCTGCACTGGCATGTCGCCAACGAAATACGCCATTTCAACGGCCATTGCACGATCCTCACGCGCACGCGACCTCGCCATCGCGTAGGCTATTTCTCGCCAGCCGGCAAATACACCACCATGGGCGATCCAGCCTGCGTCGCGTTGCGCATCAGTCGGCCACGGCTTCCAGTATCGCGGCGTTTCACCGCGCGCGATCATATGAACGACGGCAGGCTTCGGATACCGCAGCGTCACGCCACGCGCGCGCCGGGGCGTCGCATTCGCCTCGACACCGTGCTCACGCAACATTTCCGCAAAACGCTCGCGCCAGCGCTGGAGATCCTTGTGACGCGGATTCAGGCGACGACCATCCGGGCCGCGCACCTGCACACTCAGATGCACGTGTGGATGTGCCTCGTCGTCGTGCGCGGCGAATACGTATGCGCGACCATCGCCGAACTCAAGCGCCGCGAAGTCACGAGCCGCATCGCGCACCGCCTGCCGGTCCGTCCCCGGCGGCATCGACAGCAGGATGTTGAATACCTCCCGCCGCGTGCTGGTCTCCGGAATACTCCATCCGCCAAGCTCCCAAGTCTCCGTGAGATCGCGCAGGGCATCCTTCCCCGCAATACGCTCGCCGCTCTGATCTTCCAGCTCGATTCTGCCATTACGCGAGATATAGCGCAGATGCCGACGCACGGCACCCATGCCCTGCGCACTTGCCGCCTTGTTGGTGATCTTGACCATGACCTCCGGGGTGCGCCTGAGCGTGCGGGCAATCTGCGCGCGCAGGCGGGCGGCCCCGTCCCGAATGTCCACACGCGAGAGCCGCGACGCACGTGCGTGCCGTAACGGCTCCTGAAACAACCGATCGCCCCAGTTCACGAGCATCGCATCGATGTAGACTTTTGGGTAAGGCATGTCAGCGACTCCATCGATCAAGGTTCGCGCGCATGACGGCCGCCGTTGCACGCAGGTGGTCCTCGATGTGTCTTCGCATCTCCGACCAATCGATCATCAAATTCCGATGCGAGAGTTCCGTCCCGCTGGCACGCGCCAGTTGGCCCAACAAGCGGCTGATCCCGGCAAGCTGCTGGCTGGATACCGCCAGTGCGCGCATCTCGCGCTCGCCCAACTGCGGCTCCTTCGTCAATTGCGCACGGATGAGTGACACGATCCATCGATTCCCACTGAGGCCCAACGCAGCCGCGAGGTGTTCGATCGCGCCCAGTTCCGCCGCGGTCAGCCGGATTTCGATGCGACTGCGCGACTCCCCAACGACCGGCCGGGGCAGGCCCGGCAGGATCGCGCCGGACTCTTCATCAGCATCCTCACGGACAGCAACCGCGATCAATTGCCGCACGCCTTCGGCCGCTGTCAAACCGCGGCGTGTGCACCAGTCGTCCCAGCGCCACCTGACGGCCCCGAGTTCGACACACAAACGCTCGCGCATGACCACGACTCACCTCAGCGTGACGGCGACGAGGATGACGGTTCAACGGGTGTCCGGTCGATCTCGCGGACAGGCGTGCGTTCCGGAGTGGAACGCTTACGACGATCCCGGCCCGATGGTGCGGCCGGATCAAACACCTTCGGTATCGGAACCGGAATGCCTTCATGCTGGAACGCTACGAGCATGCGCTCCGCGCGCTGCTGCACGCGGGCAACAGAACGTTCGCTGAAGCCCTGCTCACGCATGGCGGCCATCAGCACGGCGAGATGCAAGGCCCGTTCGCTTTCCGGATATCCCGCGTCACGACGGCGAGACTGTTCCTCCACAGCAACACGCCCGGCATCCGGACCGTCGGATCGTGACGGCGAAACGGAGGCTGCCCGATCCCGGTGCGCGACCTCCACCTGCCACGTATTGCGATAGACGTCCTTCTCCTCTTCGCCAATCACTTTGCCTTCCTCATCAAGGATCGGCACCCGCAAAGTAACGAGGCGTTTGCCGAGATTTTCGAGGGTCACCTGCTGCCCGATCTGGACATTCGCTTCGCGCACTGCCCGTTCGAGATCGACGCCCCACACCACCTGATCGATGCCGGCCTCGTCGCGAAACACGACGTAGTACGAGTCACTACGCGCGGGATTGTGCTGGTACGGAGCACTCCCATGCTCACGCAATTCGCCGACGTACCGTCGAGGGGCATCGGCCTCGTCGTTGGCGGCGTTCCGGTTTGCTGCAGGGATGGGCGGCTTCGATGCGAACGCATGCACTGGCGCGGACGCCGAGGCTCCGTTGATGGTGTCGCCTGTGTCGATCCGAGGCGTCGACGAAGCCACGGCAGGACCGCAATCCTGCACACCTACGGTAGCCGTCGCGCCGACCTCCGGCACCGCCGCGACGCGATTGTCCAGCCGCGCCTGCCGGGCATCCGCCAGACGCGCGAGGTCTGCGGCCTTCGGCTCGTAGCCGCTCACCTCGATACCGAGCAGCGTGCCCTGCAACCACGCCTCGCTGCGAAATGCCTCGTGTCCCGACACGCGAATGCGCCGCCACGATTTCGCCTGCGCCATGTCGATCATCGACTCGACCACGTCGGGCCGGTTGTGTTCGGTAACGAGGTACGGCCCCAGATCCTCGAACGCAAGCTGATACGGCGCATCCTTCAGGAAATACTGGTTGCCCGCGCGCAGATAGCGCTTGCGCACGCGTTCGGGCGGATGGTCGAGCGGCGCACGGACCCGATCCGCCTCGACCGTCGGCCCGGTTGGCGATCGGGTATTGGCCTGCTGTGGCGTGACGGCATCGTCACGGATCGCCTGATCGCGCAACCGCGCGCGGGCAGCATCGAACTCGCGCCGGCGTCGGGCAGATACCGCACCCATCGCGGCCGAGTTCAGCCTGTCCCGACGTGCGTCCGCAGCCGCCGGGCCGCCGCCGCTGTTGCCCGGCACGTCCGGTTCGATCACGTTGATGACCGGATCGGCCTCGTGAGCGGAAGTTGTCTGAGCCATGTCACCACCTCGCATCCTCAAGATCGGCGTTGCACGTGAGCACAACTGCCGTCTCTTATCGGTCGGGCGTCGAGTCTGCTTCGCGCGACGCGTTCTGTTCCCGGGATTTCTCCAGCGCGGCCGCCCGCGCCTCCCGGATACGTGCCCAGGATCTCGCCTGCAACTGGTCGAGCATCCCCTCCAGATTCGGGCTGTAATTCAACTCGCGGGCGGACTTCTTCAGCGAGCCGACGGCCCGTTCCAGCAGTTCGCGCGCACGGTCCCACGGATAGACCCGGGCCTCGCCGCCGTCATAACCGACCTGCAACTCGGAACCGTTCAGCCGCGCGTTTTCGTCCATCCACTTCAGCCGCTCGGACACGAAGGTCATCTGATCCTTGCGATGGAACACGACGCTGCGCGTCGCGACCTCCTGGATCAGATAGTGTTCCGTGTTGAACACCTCGCCGCGATAAGGGCCACCGTTCTCGCGCGGCGTCCCCATCCTGAGCGGCGAGCCGAACCGGTGCTCGGCCAATGCCCTGACCTCGTTTGACACGTCACCCACGCCAAACAGCGGCTCGCCGACCGGCGGGCGCGTCGACGCAAACCGCGGCGGATCCGCAACCGGCGCAGCAGCCGGCGACGACGCAGTCGCATCCACCGAAGAGGGCGCCGAGCAGGATGCCCCGTCCGTTGCTGGCACCTCCGGCGCCGCCTGTTTCGGCGCACTAAGCTTCGAGGACCGGCGACGGGGCTTCCCTTCCTCGTCGGCCAGCAGCCTTTCCTTAACGTTGCTCATCATCCTGCCCTCCTCGCGCTCATCCACCTCAACCACTGTCATGCCGGATGCGGTGGAGACACCCGGTTGACCCTCCGCCTTCACGACAGAGCGGATCACGGCGCGCAGATGTGCGCCGACGGCATCAAAGCCCGACAACACCGCCATGTCGCTGAAATCGGTCGGCACCTTGTCGTCGATGCGCGCATCAGCGGCAAACGCCGGCCAGGCCACACGGGCGTGAGCCGCTTCCGCAGCCTGCCGCGCCTGCGCCTCGCCACTGCCCAGTTCGCCGAGTACGATCAGGTCTGCATCGGGATATCGCTCGCGAAGGTTCGTTGCCACCATCGACAGATTCCCGCTCGAGAGCGCCGCCACCGCGGACCAGCCTGTCGCGCGCGAGGCGGACAAGGCCGTCGCCATGCCTTCAGCGATCAGGATCCGCGACGATTCATTCGTCGGAACCAGTGTCGGCTCCGTCATCCAGTAGCCGCCCCTCTTTACGCCGCCGGCCAATGATGATTTCCGCCCGTGTTCGTCGATCAGCTCCAGTGTCGAGATCGGCCCGTTCCAGACCGGCACGATCAGCACGCGCCCCGTCAGAGGTTCTTCCTCGCTGGCCGGCGCATAGCCGAGCAGTGCGTGCAGCTCCAGTGCATCCAGCTCGTGCAGCGTGTCCATCGGCTCGAGGCGCTTGCGCACGAGATACGGATGCTCCGGCCCGACCGGCCTCGCCCACTGCCAGATCGACACGGCCTCGCGCGCCACAGCGGCATGGCGCGCCTGCCGTTGCGCCTCCTCGCGCGCGCGTTGCGCCAGCATCTCCGGAGACGGCGCGAGCGCGGCCGTCATGTTGTCCGGATAGTTCGTTCGCTTCAGGTCGAAGCCATGCTGGCGCGCCTGCCAGAACAGCGTGGCGAGCGTCTTGCCGCCCGATGCGCGGACCGAGCGCCACGTAGTTCGCGCCGCGTGCTCGTTATAGTTAGCGGCCGTTCGACTCCACGCATCCCAGATTTCAAAACCCTCGTCGCCGAAGCCCTGCTTGAGCGCGAACGCCATGTCGACCCAGGTCTCATAGTCGTCAGCGGGTATCACGGCAAGCGCGGCACGCGCACGGTCCGTCTCATCCACGTAGGGGGTCGTCATTGCAGCGCTCCCATGGCTCGTGAGACGTCCGCGGCTGCGCGCCGCTCCGGCTCAACAAAATCGAGTTCCGCCACATCAAGATCGTCGACGCTCAGATGACGTCTCGCCTGCACCACCTGGCGGGCCGGGACACCCAGCAGCATGAAATGCCGTTCCACGTAGGCCACGGCCTCCTCCTCTCTGATGTCGGCGAGGTTCGGCGGCAGGTCACGCGGATCCCATGCTTGCAGCACTTCCAGGTATTCGGGTGGCGGATGGATCAGCCCCGCGCCGTCCGGATCGATCTCGTTGGGATGCAGATCGCGCAGCCGGCGCTCTACCACAGCGCTGAAATGGGCCAGATTCAGTGCGGGCACGGAGGGCGCGGCCATGACGCGCGACGCAAACTCGGAATCGCGCCAGTAGCAGATCTTGTCGGCCAGGATCGGCCTGGTGTTTTCGAGGACGACGATTTCCTTGTCTCGACCGAGTTCCTTCAGCTCCTGCGGCAACAGCAACGGCCGGCGCTGCTCTGACACGCTTTCGCTCGACCCGCCCCGGCTCCCGAAAAATCCGCTCGGGCGGCTGACGCTGCGCGATTGGTCCGTGAACGTGCCGAGCATTTCCGAGTAGTCGTTCGCATCCTTCTGCTCACGCGGCGCATAGAGGATCTGCATCGCGTGGTTCGTAATGAAGGTGCGCGCGTCGGCTCGTCCGTAGACCGACTCGAGTTGCGCGATCGACTGGACGATCGACAGGAGACGCAGGTTGTAGCCCGCCATATAGGCGACCGCGCGCGCGATGATGTGGATCTTTCCGATCGACGTCATCTCGTCGAGCAGCACGAGGCACTGGAATTTCAGCGCGGGATCGGCTTCGGGCAATTGCTTCGTGTTCAGGTTGACCAACTGCGAGAACACCAGATTGACGAGCAGCGCCGCCTCCGACAGATGGTCGGGCGTGATGCCGATATAGACCGACATCCGGCGGCGACGGACATCGCGCACGTCGAAGTCGTTTGCACTGGTTGCCGCGTCGACAATCGGATTGGCCCAGATCGTGAGCGGCGCGTTGAAGGTTGCCAGCACACTCGCGAGCACCTTGTCGTCGTTCGACAGGAAGCGATTTAACGCATCGACACATTGCCCCGAGAGCAAGTCGCGATGCTGCACCAACGCGCGCTGCAGCCAGGTTTTCACCGGCATGCCATTGCCTGATGATTGCCGTAGTACTTCCCCCATCGTGACCGGGTAGTCGGGAATCGACGTCCCCCGACCGGCCCGGCGCGCGTCATGCCATTCGCACAACAGGAGCACGATGCCGAGGAACAGGTTTCGCGCCTGGTCCTTCCAGAAGTCATCGTGGCCACCCGGCGGATAGAGGGCATAGCCGATCGCAAGAATGTCGCCCACCCGGAACAGGCCGTCCGAGATCGCCGACAGTGGATTGTAGCGATGCGTGTGGCCGTCTTCGGCGAACGGATTGAACAGGTATACATCCTGTCCATGCGCTCGTCGGAAACCGGCCGTGGCCGCATAGTTTTCCTGCTTGATGTCGAGCACCACCACCGAATCGGGGAAACTGAGCAGATTCGGGACCACGATGCCGACGCCCTTGCCCGAGCGGGCGGGCGCGGCCAGCAGCACGAACTGCTGCCCCGTGAAGCGCAGGTAACGCCCGCGCCATATGCCGACGACAATCGCGGGCGTGGTATCGAGGTGCGTGTGCATCGTCATAGCAGCCCCGCCCGACGGATGTCCGATTCGCTCGCGAAACGGGCGCTGCCGTAGAGACGACGCCGGTTCGTGCTTGCCCATAGCGCATGCAGACCGAACACTGGCCCACCGAAGGACAGGAGCACGCCAAACAGCGCCGCCCCCGCGAGCTTGCGGCCGACGTTCGGCATCATGCCGTGCCGCCAGGCCAGCGTCGCATCGAGCCAGCCCCACAGTCCCGCATGCAGCGGATTGATCCGCAGGCTGGCGTACAGGAAAAACGACGCGAGCCAGAGCGATGCGGCTACTCCACCCATCAGGCAAGCCAGCACGGCCAGCGTCATGGCGGCTGTCCTGGTGTGCTGAAGCAGAGAGGAAGACGTGTGGTTCATCGCAGCTCCCTAGACGAACGCGGTGCGTGCCTTGCGCACCGGGTCGAACCAGACTTCCGTCATGCCCCACTGCCTGCCGGTCTGCTCGCCCGCTGCATTGAAAACCGCGCGTGCATCCATGTGCGCGACGACATCGATGGTCAAAAACAGCAGGCGCTTGAGCGCGGTATCATCCCAGGCAGCGGCTTCCGGGTGTTCCTTCGCCATCAGCGCAAAGCGTTCGATCGCGACCGTCGCATTGGGCGCGTGGTAGCTCGTGATCGAACCCGCGTGACCCGTTGTCAGGAGCTTCAGGAAGTCATAGGCTTCGGCGCCGCGCAGCTCGGCGAGCAGCACGCGATCCGGGCGCATACGCGTCGTGCTCGCGATCAGATCGGCGGGCGTCACGCGCGCCTGGCCGTGGCCGCCCTTGCTGTACAGCAGGTGGACGCAGTTCTCGATGTGCCGGATGAACAGCTCGCGGACATCCTCGATCGTCACGATCCGCTCGGTCGCCGGGATCGAGCGGCACAGGGTCTTCATGAAACTGGTCTTGCCGGATCCCGTATTGCCGACGACCGCGATGTTGAGCCGACCCGTGACCGCCCCGTCGAAGAAGGTGCCCCAGTCGTGCTCTTCTAGGCATCGAACCAGCCTGCGGTCTTCGGCTCGCAATGCTGGCAACGCTGAATCAAGCCCATCCGGACGATGCCAGACCGTGTCGTCGAACAGCCCCTCGTCACGGTACGCATCGAGCGTCTTCTCGCGTGCGGACGGCCGACGGATCGTCACCGACACCGTTCGCGGCGGCACGACCGGCGGTACCACGATCTGGATGCGCGCATCACCCGGCAGCAGCGCCGACAGTATCGGATGCTGGGCCGAGATTTCCTGACTGGTCAGCGTGGCCACCGCCACGGCGAACGACATCAACCGGTCGAAATCGAGTTCGTGGCAATCGTGGCCATACCAGCCAAGCGCATTCTCGGTCAGCACACGTTGCGGCCGGTTGATCACCAACTCCGTCACGCCAGAGTCGTCGAGCAGCGGCGCGAACGGACGCATCAGCTCGCGCACCGAAGCGTCATCGGGTAGCCGGGCCAGCACCGGGTCAGGGGATGCATCCGGCAGGTGGATATGCGGCATCATCGCGTGCCCTCCGGCTCCAGGGCATACACCGATCCGAAGTCCAGATCACGCGCGACGACGATCGTGAACTCCGTGCCCTGGTTCTGTGTCAGCGTCGGCGAAATATTGATCGTGCTGTCGAGCAGGCGCGTGGCCAAGTCGTTGCCCTGCTGCTGCGTGTTCTCATACATCACCGACCCGCTGGAGTTGCCGCCGCGGGTCGACAGATAGCCAATCGCGTCCTGGGTGAGGCCGAGCAGCATCGCTGCGCCGATGCGCTGGCCCCAGTGGTTGTCCACGTAACCGTCGATGCCCATGCGGCCGAGCGCGTCGGCCGCGGGCGAGTCGATCTCGACCGTGACGCCGTGGGGTGTCTCGATACGGGCCGACAGCACGAACACCCGCTTCTGGCCTGGCGACAGGTTCGAGCGATATTGGCTGCTGATCTGCGAACCCCGCTCGATCAGCACGACACGGCCATCGTCCGAATACACGTTCTTCGTCACCGTGCACGTCGAGATGCCGGCCTCGGTCGAATCGAACGCCGTATCGCCCGCGCAGTCGATCTTGGTGCCCTGCGCGAGCATAAGACTCCGGTTGCCCAGCGTCCCGGCCCGAACGCGCTGCGTGACGGTTGGCGTCAACGCCTGGGCGAGCGCGCCGCCGGCCGGCCCCTGGGCCAACGCTCCGGCAGCGCCGCTCGCCGCGACCACAACTGAGGAAGCCGCGCCCGCCATCCCGTCTGGCAGCCCACCCGCGGACTCCTGTCCACCGCCCGTTGCGAGCAGCGGCGCATCAAAGTAGCTGCGGGTTGCCGCCGCGTGTGTGGCGCGAGCAGGCGCGGCAGCCACGTCCGCACCCGACGCCGGCGTGGAAGGAGCCGCAACCGCGCTCGGCGGTACCGGGGCCGAGGCCGCATGATCGACCGACGATGCAGGCAGATCCTTGAACACGCGTCCCTGGGAAGACGTATCGGTTAGCGTGTCGCGCCTGGCCTTCGCTTCGGCATCGTGGCGCGCGAGAAAGCCATGCAACGTCCAGACGGCGCCGGCGCCGACCATCACCACGATCACGACCGGCGTCAGCCACCAGGCGCGTGGGCGGGCACCACGGTATTGACCCAATGCGGGCATACCGCGATCCCGAGTAGCACCCGATGTCGCCTCGTTCTGACCACTTCGAGGCACCGAACCGGGCGCATCGTCGGGTTCGATCACATTGCGCGGGGGTTGGTCATTCATCATCGTGACTCCGCGGAACGCGTTTTACCCCGTTGACCGTCGTGCCGTCATGAGGTGGCACGCCGTCCATGTCGTAGGCGTCGTTCCAGATGCCCACGACCTCATTGCCGAGCCGCAGCACAAATAGTTTCGCGACCTCGTGCACAACGATCGTGTCGCCTTCGACGTGCCTGTCGACCACGCTTTCCGTGCCGTCGTCGGCCACCCGGAAAATCGCCGGCATGCGTCGGTTGTTCGGGATACGCAGATAGGTAAAGCGCCCGTCGTCCCATGCCGCGGTCGGTGCGATGTCGTCGGAGTCCGGCATGACCTGCATCGAGTACCGCGCGTTACGCACGGTGGGCAGCTGCGCCAGGCGCTTCGCGACCCGCGCCGCATCCGAATCCCCTTGCGCCTGCTTCGCCAGCTCATCCGGATAGACGAAGCTCACGCGGTACATCTCACGGTCGTTGCCAAACCTGGCCTTGAGCGGGAGCACCACCAGATCGAAGCTGTAGCTGTGCCGGTCGGTACGGATCTCGAGATTCGAGGCGTGCGCGGCGAGCTGCGGCTTCAGGTACACGTCGTGATCGCCCCTGTTCGCGACCACCTGCCAGCCGTCCCGGTCTCCGGGCGCGACGACCAGGATGTGCTCGTGCGGATCGAGAGCGATGTGCGTGGCAAAACCGCGCTGCGCCTCGATGCGCACAACGTCGTCCGCGCGATAGATCACCTGGCGAACGCGCGAGTCGTCATTCCATCCAGGCAGGTCGAACGCGTAGGCCGTACTTGAGAGCAACCCAGCAGCGAGCACCACGACTAAAGCAGGCGTTCTCATGGCGTGCCCCCGACATTCGAGGCGGATGCCGCAGCGGGCGGCGTATATTCGGGGTCGCGACTGTAGGCCGTGACCTTGAAACCGAACGGATTGGCAATCGCCACGCTTTCACGCGTGAATACGGGCGGCTGGTAGGTGTAGGCCAGCGTGATCACGAAACGCTGCGTGGGTTCGGCATGGGCCTCGCCGTTTTTGAACGATGTGCGCTCGACATGCACGACTGCATGCCCGGGTTCGTCGGGCGGCAGCGTGATCGAGAGGAGCCGGATGCGCCGCTCGATGCCCGGCCCTAACTGCCGGTCCAGCGCATCGGGGCCGCTATAGATGCCGCGGTAATCGCGAGCGACCACGTCGTCGCTCATCGCAAGGACGCTGTCGTAGTCCATCTGCAGCAGCCCCCAGTCGTAGCGCTCGCGTGCGCGCACATAGGTTTCGACCCAGTGCTTGTCCTGGATCTCCTTCGTCTGCACGTGGCGAGCATCGAGCACGTCGATCACCTGGGATTCGCCCGTCAGGCGATCGACCTCGATGGGCAGCGGCACCACGCGATAGAACGGCACCATCACCGCCAGCGCAGTGGCGCTGAGCACGGCGACGCCGATCGCCGCGTAGGCGACATGCCACGCGCGCCGTTCGGAACGCTCCTGCAGGTGGGTCAGCGACGCCTCGATGTCGAGCACGCGCCCGTAATCGTGCGACGCACTCATGACCGGTCTCCGGCATCCGGGGACGCGTGCCGATCCGGAACCGCCGGTACCGTGGCTGGTGCTGCAGTTGGCACATCGGGCACCGGCGGCACGCGGTTGACCGGCACACGATGCAGCCCGTCCGGCAACATGGGTTTCGTCGACCCGCTGCTGCAGGCAGCCAGGCTCCAGGCGACGCAGCAAGCGAGTGCCAAAGAGGTCAGCAGGGACATGGTGATCTCCTCAGTTTCCGAACGACGCCGGCACCATCTGGTCCTGCAGCCGGTTGGTCCTGGCTGCCCGGCTCAGCACCAGTTCACTCTGCTGCTCGGCCGTGAGCTTGTCCTCGGTTTCGGCCAGCATCCGGAAGAGCTGCAGCTTCGTCATCTCGTTGCCGACCGCCGTGGACTCGGTCTGGATACGCGCCTGCAACTCCGCGATGCCTTTCTGGTCCTGCGTCACGTCGATCTGCCGCGCGAGGCCCTGGATCTGGTCCAGCTCCTGCACCTCGGTCTGGTAGGCTTGCAGGCCGAAAGCCTTGTCCTGATAGGGCTTGTTGAGCGCGCGTTGGCACACCTGCTGATCGATCCCGGTCTGGTCCTCGCAGTTGTAGATCTGGCTGGCCGAGCGCAGCGCCTGCGCGCTGCCTGTCAGGCCCGTATAGCCGCCGTTCTGGATCGCCGTATAGACGCTCTGCCAGTTCGACGGCAACGAGTTCGCCACGACCGGATTGCTCAGGAGTGCGCCGAAGCCGCGCGTGCCGACCGTCGACTGGTAGATCTGGATCTCCTGCTGCACTTCCTGCTTCAGTTGCTCCACCGAGGCAATGGCCTGGATGACGTTCTGCGCGTCATAGACCGGGATACCCTGCCCGTAAGCACCCACGCACCCTGACGCCCACACGCATGCGGCGCTCATCCATCTGCATCGTCCGTTCACGGTCATCACCTCCTCTTCAACTACCCTGCTGACCGAGGTTCGTGCGCGCGGCGCGCTGGTAGGCCGGCGTCGTGCCACTCACCGGCGTACCGTCGGAGCCACCACCTGAGCCCGTACGATCGCGAATCTTGCCGCCGGGGCGTGGCCCTCGCCCGTTAGCGCTTAACGCCCGCCCGATCGCGATCGCCAGACTCCGCGAGGCAAGGCCCGCCACGAATGCGCCGAAGCCGGACAATGTCGCGCCGCCCGACAGGCCCGCCGCCACGGACGGCAACTGCCAGCCGACCATCGCGAGGAACACGCCGGTCGCGAAGAGGCCAATCGCGGCGGCGGCCGCCGCGCTGTCGTCCAGGGAGGCGGAAATGGCTTGCACGAGGACCGATGCATCGGCGCCGGGTGCGCTACCCGTCGCATGAAGCGACGTGAGATCAGCCGAGAACGCGGTGAGCGCCATACCGAGGAAGGCGGCCACGAGGACCTGCAGCAACGCGTAATTGGCGACCTTCGCGGTCCACGCCTCGAAAAACCGCGCGGTCGGCGCGAACGCCGCGCAGGCGATGAAAATGGGCCCAAGCCCAAGCACGAGATCGAGCAGCATCCTCGCCATCACGACCTCGAAGGCCAGAACGATCAGGAAGATCGAGCCCCCGAGCGCGGCCACCAGGCCACACAGAAAATCGCCTATCGCGGCGGCGAGACCACTCGGGCTGATTCCTTCGTGCGTCGCCTTGTCGAAGTAGGCGTCCATCACGAGATCGATCTGCTGGTCGTAGCAGTCGAGCGTCTGGTAGATGCCGGTCGCTGCACCCTGCCCCGTCACGCTGCTGCCGTTGGCCGAGCCGCAGCCGGGATTGCCACCGCCCGTCGTGTTCGCCGCGTTCTGGATCGTCTGGGCGAGTCCGGACGTCGAACCGTCGACAGCGGTGACGACCTGCTGCTGGTAGACCCCGGCGCTCAGTGCGAATGCGAGCGTGATCGCCACCTTTAGCCCGCGCCACGCGAACGCCGGCACGGCTTCGTGCGCTTCGCCGCGCACCACCGCGAGACCGTAGGCCAACACCCAGATCGTGACAGCCGTCGTGACAACTGGCACGAGCGCGCCGGACAGCGCCGACGACACGTTCGTCACGTAGATCGACATGCCGTTCTCGAGCGTGCCGCACACAGCGGTAAAGAGGCCGCTCATCCCACACCTCCCGGCCCCGGCAACAAAGATAGGCGCGCACTGGCCTGTTCTAACTGTGCGGCGCGGCGCTTCGCAAGCTGTTCATGGAAGACGGGCAACCAGTCCTGTGGCGCGTCGCCGACCTGGGCGCGGATCGTGTCGAGCAGTTCAACGTTGTCGGTCGTGCCCGACAGCACATCGAGCACATCCCCAAGGCCCGTGAGATCGAGCCGGCCGATGGCCGAGCGATGGCCCTGCTTGACGAGGAACAGGCGGCTGTTCTCGCCGAGGTTGCGCACGATGTTGAATTCGGCTTCGGTCAGCTTGAAACCGCGCACGTAATCGTCGTAATCGGCGCGCGGGTTCGGCAGGAAGAAGAACGTCGCGCTCTGCTCGATCAACGCACTCGCAATGTCACTGCGCAGCACGTCGGCCGGCGACTGGGTATCGAAAATCCCAAGCCCGTTCTGCTTGCGGATCGTCTTCTGCTTGTTCTTCGCGAAGTCCGTGAAAACCGGATCGTTCAGGCGCTTCCAGAATTCGGTCATCACGTAGATGAAGCGCCGGCCGTCGATCAGGTTCTCAGTCCGGTGCAGCAGGTACATCGTGACCGGCGTCGACACCTCGGCGTCGTCCAGCAGTTCGGTATCGTCGAAGCCGAACAGCGTCGCGTGCGCGAGATCGATGCGATCGGTCGGGTTATCGAGCACCCAGCCCAGGCGCCCGCCCGCGCACCATTTCGCGAGCCGCGCATGCAGGCTGTTCTCGCCCACGTTCGGCAGGAGCTGCCGGACCATCGACAGACGACGCAGGGGCTTGTCCATGCGCGCGACTTCGCGCACCGCGCGGGAGATGTCGATCTCGTCGCGCGCCGACAGCGGCGCGCCGATGTCGACGAGCTTGCGCACGAGGCGCTCCCAGAAGTCGATCATCGGTTCGCCGGGCGCCATCTGGAACGGGTTCAGCCCGGTCGGTTCGCCGCGGCGAAACACCGTATAGGTGCCGCCCATCGCGCGGATCGCAATCTCCGTGCCGCGATCCTTGTCGAACAACACCGCCGTGATGCCGTACTTCGTCGCCATCGCGAGCAGGAACAGTTCGAGCACGGTCTTGCCCGCGCCGGCCCGGCCGATGATCTGGGTGTTGGCGAGTGCCTTCTCGTCGAGCGAGTCCTGCTTGTCGGATGTCGCGTGGCAGTTCAGATAGAGCGGCTGCCCGCTGGGCGTCTTGACGATCGTGATCGCCTCGCCCCACGGATTGCCGTCGCGCTTTCCCGTCGCGAAGTTGTGCAGGCTCGACAGGCCGCAGAAATTGCGCGAGGTGAGCTTTGCCTCGCGCGGCCGGTAACGCCAGTTCGCCGGTAACTGGGCAAACCAGGCCGCATCGGCGACGAGGTCAATCAGTGCCGTCTGAAAACCGGCATCGGCGAGTTGCGTGCGGGCCTTTGCGACGCTTCGCGATACATCATCCAGCGTGTCGCCGAGCACGGCCAGCGAATAGTGGTATTCGCCGAGAACGAAATCGCCGTTGATCAGATCGTCGAGCGCCTGATCGATCGCCGTGACCTGGGACACGGCGACGTCCTCTCCCGCGATGAGCTGGTTGCGTTGCCGCTCCAGCGCCTCCTTCGCACTGGGCCGGTCGAGGATCGTAAAAGACTGCGTCTCGATGTACTCGAAGTCGCCATACAGCAGACCGTTGAGCATGCCCGGCTCGGTGTCTTCCGGGTAATCCTTCAGGTCGAGCATCGCGGCGAAGCGGGTCTCGACCGGCATGCGGATCTCGACCTTTTCGGCCCCGACGAAGAGGCGCGACGTTGGCAGCGCCTCGCGGATCGGGCCGGAGGGTACGGGCTCCCGCTCCCAGACGCCGTTCACCAGATAGCCAAGCAGTTCCAGCGCCGACGAGTAGCGGCGCGGGCGCGACGTGAAGGGAATTTGTCGCGTATAGACACCGAGGGCGACCGGATCGTAGGGCTTGAGGCTCGCCTCTACCTGAGCGGCCAGTTCGGCCATCACCTTCAGTGCGTCGAGCTGGTCGCGCCGGATATCGTCGCGTGTGCGGCGCGCCGCACGGCTGAAGACGCGTCCGAGCCGGGTGCGGTTCGGACGGTAGATCACCGTCAGATACAGCTCGTTGGCCATCATCCGGTAGCCCGCGAAGGTCGCGTAGTAGCGTATGGCCAGTTCCTCGCAGAAGCGGTTCCGGTACGCCGTCGGGAAGCGATCCGACACACGCCGGCGCAGCCGATGCGACCATAGCGCCACATGGCCGCCGGCGAGCC
Source organism: Paraburkholderia sp. BR10923 (assembly GCF_040948765.1). Taxonomy (NCBI): domain Bacteria; kingdom Pseudomonadati; phylum Pseudomonadota; class Betaproteobacteria; order Burkholderiales; family Burkholderiaceae; genus Paraburkholderia; species Paraburkholderia sp. BR10923. Next base: position 16,390 of record NZ_JBFPKO010000007.1, read on the forward strand.
CGCGCACGAACTGGTTGAACCCATCGTGACGCGCGAAGATATCGGCAGGATCAGACGCCTCGAACGCGATGCCGGCAATCTTCCAGCTCTGCAGGTAGTCGCCTTCCTGCGTTTTGATCACGTGGTCGGTCACGTGCGTCGAGTAGGGGATGTAACCCGCAAGCGGCACTTCCCGATTCGCAACGGAAACGAATTGCGGTTTGGCCGGCATATCACGCCCTCCTCTTCAGGAGGACCGGCACGTAGGCATGCATGCCCCAGAAACAGCGGTTGCATTGGCGCAGCACCATGCGAACGCGTAGCGAATACTGCGCGAGGCGCTGATCGTCATGGCGCGTGATCATGCGCATCGCGACCAACACGGGAATCATCAGGAAGAGGATCGCGATACCCAACGGGGGGCTCGCGAGCAGTGCCCAGATGGCCGGGATCAGCATGCCGCCACCGACCACCAGGAACGGCACGAGCGGCACGCCCCAGAGCATCGCGGGACGCGTACAGCCCTTGAAGACGGGATCCTTGAGCGGGTGCATGGTTCGGCGCTCCTCGATCAGCCTGCCGGAATCAACATGCTAGCGATGACGGTCGCGCAACCGACGAAGAGACCGCCGATAAAGACGTTCGCAATATCACCGAACCGGGCATGCTGGAACATCATCCGGAAGCCCGCCCAGATGATGGAGATCGAGCAGATCACGCCCCCCACGCCCAGCAACGTCGTCTGGATCGTGCTCAGCAGCGTATTGACCTGGGAGAGCTGCGCCCATGCCGGCACCGCGAACATCAGGGACGAAGTGGCGATCGCGATTCCGCGCGCCGCCGTTCGGCCGGACAGCCACCGCCTCGTCCACATGTCGAAATTTTGTAATTTACGAAGTATTCCTAAGTACATGACCGGCTCCTGTTCGATCGATCACTATCTGATTCTTCAAAGCGACGGGCTAGAACACCACCGCACTGCCATCCGGTTCGCGCCGCTGATCCTTAACCGGTGATGTGGCAGTCTCTCCATTGCGGTCCTGCCGCGATAGCTGTCTAAAGACAGATGGGGAAAGAGAGGGGCGAACCGGCGTCGCTGAATCGACCGGCACGACCGGGATAGGGATGATCGCCGGCACGCCCGGCGGCAACGGCAACTGACCCGCCGCGTTGTCCACGACGCGCTGTACATACCCCGTCCGGTAGCCGGTCGAAAAATTGCCGCTCGCGTAGCAGGACAGGCTCGCGCGCAGCGCCCCCTGTACACCGGACTGAGAATCGGCATCTGCATGGACCCGCCGGCTCCGCGCCGTCGCGAAGCAGTCTTGAAGGATCGCGGCGCCCGCCCCCAGGTTGCGGCACGGCTCGAAAGCGTTCTCGGCAGTCAGGCCGTAGTCTTGCCAGTTCGCGCGATTCACCTGGGCGAGTCCGACGCTGAAGTTCCAACCCGTCGTCTCCAGCGCGCGTGCCGTTGCCACCGCTTCGGCGGCATTCGATGGTTGCCGCAGCAACCGGCCATGCACCACGCCGATCGCATAGGGATTGAATCCGGATTCAGTGCGCACGATCGCGGCCATCGTGACCGGCGCGATCTGCGGCGCGCACTGCTGCGCGAGTGCCATGAAGTCGAGGGACATGATCAGTTTCCCCCGCCGAAGCGATCCCACTGCTGGTCGATGCGCTGCTGGAAGAGCGCTGCGGACCGCGTCGGGTCATAAGGCGCTTGCGTACTGCCCGCCCCATAGAATTCAGTGATCGTGGGCCCCTGTCCACCAACGTCCCACCAAACACGTGTATAAAGCTGGTTGTCGATAGTGACGTTGATGGCGCCGGTTGCCCGACACAGCAGTTCGCTCTGTTCCGGGCCACCCCAAAACAGCAGGTCTTCGCGACAATAACCGCCGCTCGCGAACGTATTGGTGGCGGACGTACCGTGCGCCCCGCCTGCACCGAACTCGCACGTCGGAAATGGGTCGCCGTGCCGTAGCGCGCGCCAAAGCTTCTCGATCGGCGGCACGCATTCGCCATACTGCTCGGGACCGCCGGGATTCGATAGGCAGAGCATGACCTGGCAACCCCAGTCGTCCGCATGCGCCACGCCCGGCGTGAAAACCGAAGTGCCGGCGAGCAGTGCCAGCGCGAGCGACCAGCGCCGCGCAATACCGCGCATCGCGCGCAGTTCACGACACCAGAGAACGAAACGATCCATCTTCATGATCCACCTTCCATCGATTCAATCCGTCGCGCACCGACGTACCGACACGGATGTGCGCGGGAAAAGAAACCCGCGGGGCCGGGGAGGCACGCCGCGGGTTCAAGGGGGATCAGCAGAAAACCAAAAAGCCTGCGACCGTAAGGTTCACAGGCTTGACTCGCATTGCGACCAACTACGCCCACACACATACATCGGGACATCGGAGCCGCTGGCGCGTACTCGGTCGTGCGTTTGCGCGTCGACCGGAACAGGTTGTTGACTGCACTCTAGGTGCGATTTTGCAGAGAGGCAAGCCTCGAAATCGCCGGTATTTCCGCACTGTCGTCCGTCAGGTTCCCGGGGTATCCGGCGAATTCCGGAAAAATTTTACGGCCGTTTCTTCTCCAGCAGACGGGCAAGCGCGTGCTCGGCTGCGGCGAGCTCCAGTTCGTAAAGACTGCGCGGATAACGAGGAATTCTGAGGCGGCGACAAACCACTTCGCGACCGGCGTGCCACAAGAACACCATACGAAGCAATTCCTTGTGACGAGGCTCGAGACATCGCCAGGCCGCCTCGATCCTAGCTGCGTCGATCGGATTGTAGGCGCCACGTGACGCATTGGCCCAGTTGTCGAGACGGGATTGCAGCGACGCACGGGATGGATCAATCATCATCATGCGCCCTGTCGAACGGACTGGCCGCCACGCGATATCCGGCTGGATTGACCAAAAACGTCTCGATGTCCGACGCTCGCCAGCCGACCATTCGCCCGCCCAGCGATACTGGCCTCGGGAACGTTCCATCCTTGATGCGCTGATAGATGGTGGTCCGAGACAGGCCGACGACCTTCTCAACCTGTTTGCGACGCAAAATCGCGCCTGCCACATGTATCGAATCCGACATGACTTCCTTCCTCCTGGCTTTGTGCGGATCTGTCCGGCACAGATCCGATTCAAGCAACAGGAAGCACAGACGGGGAAGTCCGTCTTACCGTCAGTACACCCCGTCAGGACCGCGACCGCGAGTATCGGCTGCCAGCATTCTCCTTCAGCCAATCGGGTCGGATTGCAGACGCATACGTCTGCGCGCTTCGAGACGCCTCGCCGTCGGGTTGAGCTTTCAGATTCAACCGTTCGTCGATCGCCCGCGCTACGACGGACGACTTGGGCGGATTGTTCTCGTCATAGTCGGACCAGAAAATTTGCATGACATCAAACATTCCGGAAAGAATCTCGGTGATAAACGGCAGCCGAACGGTGATCCCGTAAGAATGCTCCGACTGCTCCTCGCAGGCGCATTGCAACGTCCTCCACGATGGGGCCATCGCACGCAACGACTCAAGCTCCTGCTCTTGCCGCTCCTCTATCGCATGGTGGACGGCCACCGTACGAAGCAACGCCTTTCCCATATCGCTCAGTTGTCGCTCCTTCCCTCTCAATTGCTCCGTTAGGCGGCGAACGTCAGCCTCGGCCTGGTCGACGCGCCTCTGCAGTGAATTTGGAGCAAGCGCTACGGTGCTATCGTCACGTGCTCCTGCTGGCTGACATGGGTTCTCTGAGTGATCCATGATCGTCCTCATCGCCTGCAGCGTTCTGCCGCATCACTTCCCCGTTACGTGCCACAAATCAGACCGGACGGCGACATCGATCGTCCAGCCGATCCAAATTGCAGCACGGTCCCTTAGCGTTGACCTGCAACTCCCGCAATTCCCTCATTCGACTATTACAGCGCCCCCTTGGGGCAGCGTATCCTCAAGTCAGACATGACACTCTGACGGCCGGTCAGTGGTAAAACGATCGTACGAGCCGGCCGTTGTCGGACGCAGCGCTGCAAGAAAAAGTCTAGTTCGCTGGCTGCGGGATCGGCACCACACCAGACTACATTGACTTTTAACCGTCGCTGTGCTAGTTGAGGTAAAACATGTACGACGTGGATGCTTTGAAGAAGTTTGACCTGGTGATTGATGCGAGGAGCCCGCGTGAGTTCGCCGAAGACCATTTGCCAGGTGCGATAAACCTGCCCGTTGTATTCGATGATGAGTACGCCGAAGTCGGTACTACGCATCGAACTGATCCTATGCGCGCCTATCAGATCGGCGTCGCCTATTCTTTAAAAAACATTGCGCGGCACCTCGAGCTTCCGTATTTTCGGCCAAGTCGAAAAATGTCAATTCTCGTTTATTGCTTCCGGGGTGGAAAACGAAGCAAGCTCTGGGCAGACACGTTAGAAACAATTGGCTACAAGGTCGAACGGCTTCCAAAGGGTTGGAAAGGATATCGGAGCTGGGTTCGTGAAACTCTTGAAGAGATCCCTGCCAACTTGCAGTTCAATGTGCTTTCCGGTCCCACAGGATGCGGGAAGACGCGTTTGCTGATTGCTTTGAGAGAGTCCGGTGCACAGATCATTGATCTCGAAGATCTCGCCTCGCACCGAGGATCGATCATTGGGGCAATTCCCGGACGACAGCAACCCACTCAGAAGCTATTCGACAGCATGTTGCTTGCCGAGCTTTATCGGCTGGATTCTTCGAGACGCGTCTGGATTGAAGGTGAGAGCAAACGTATCGGGCAAGTCCAATTGCCTACTGCGTTGTTCGATCGAATGCATGAGGGACGTTTGTTTTCGGTCAAAACGCCGATGCCCGAGCGAATCGAAATGTGGCGTCGCGAGTATCCCCACTTCGAAAAAGACCCTGAGGGTCTAGTCACGCGCCTAATCTATCTAAAATCCCTCATAAGCGGCGTAACCCTACAAAAATGGATGTCGCTGGCTGAGCGTCATGAAATCGTCGCCTTGTTCGAGAGCATCATGCTCGATTACTATGATCCTGCATACTCGCGCTCTACGAAAAAAAACTACTCGCGTACTGGGTGCCCTATAGAGGTCGAACTTGAGACATTGGATTCATCATACCTTGCTACAGTCGCAAAGCGTTTGATTTCTGAGAGCGAGACGCCGACGTCGTTGACGCGTGAGTAAAATCTTTGCACGTCGATCCATTAGGTAGTACCAAGCCGGCGGAAACAGCGCTAACCAAAGCATCTGAAAGTAGCCTGCGGGCATAGCGACGCCTTGCGAATTGAGATTCAAATATTTCGCCTCACTTTCGCGATGGTGAGCGTTGTGAAATCCGTTATTGACAAGCAGACAGTTCGACAGCCAGAAGTCGACGTCCCAAGCTGTTATCGTGGGATGGGAGGAATCCACGACGATACCGTAATGCTGCATATATCCCACTGTTTCGACAACAAAGATGCTAACAATGCAATAGCCGATATAGAACATTGCAACTCGACCTTGCAGAACCGCTGCTATGGTCAGTAGAGACAAGGAGAAGACTAGGTTTCTAAACAAACTCAACGGTACTTTCCCATCACGATATGACTGCGGAGAGAGTGAAGAGGTAAAGGCAGCCGTGTAGGATCTACCGGCATGGCGCCACGCCGACGTTCCCAACGGTGCCGCCGAACCGAACTTCGGATTCCCCACGTGTTGATGATGTAGTTGATGTGCGAATCGATAATGCGGATAGCCGGCGACGGCGAATGCGATGTCACTTGTCTCCCTCCAGAATCTATTCGATCGATGGGCAAGTTCATGAAGGTGCGCCATCGCGGTCGCGCTGAGTAATCCGCAAGCTGTCGCAAGTCCGATCAACTCTATCCAAGACGACGTGCTTGCGCGCCATGCGCCGATTCCTATCGCGACCATCCACGCGACCGCGAACCAACACGGCACTTGATCCTCAGTTGTTTTCTCAAAGACTTTCCCCGCTCCCGGAGCTCCACGGCCTACCGCCGCGTCCAGCATAGGAACAAGAAAAAGGACGATCATCGCGAACGCCCACGGCTGTCCGACAAGGAACAGACCAGCCGCGGCTATCGGCAAAGTTAGTGATAGCCAAAATGCGCTAATCGAGTTACGCCAGAAGGTCATTTACCTGAGCGAACTTAACCGCTTCCGAAATATGAGAAACCCCAATCTTGTCCTTTATCTTTTTATAGTTTCCATAGACCGTCTGAATAGAAACATCTAATTCGCGAGCAATATCCTCGGCAGTAAATCCCATCTTCACGTAGCCCATTACACGAAGATCCATTTCAGTAATTCCATGCGCCTCAACTAGCTCGCGCTTTGAGACTCGATTGAACCAATCCAGTAGCTCCGAGGCGAGCGCCCTGAAGTACAACCGATGTGCACCGAGCTTTTTTTCCCCGATCTCCTGGCTATCGTCGGAACCGATGTACAGAACGCCCAGACGGTCTGAGACGCTCGTATGGACGGGAACGACGATTCCACTTCTGAAGCCATGTTCACTCGCGGCTGCAAGCATTTCACACTGGCCTTGCGTCTCAAGCGTAATCTCCGAACCGGTGATTGGTGCGGTGTTGCTTCGCGCATACTCCAAAAATGGATCGGTCATATACCACTTATTGGTGTTGTACATCTGGCACCATTCGGGGCTGCAGCCGATCAAAAAACGATGCGTAGGACGGGCCGCCGTCGACACTCCGGGGTAAATGGCAACGAAGACGTACGACTCTCCGCCCAGTGCACTGACTATGGCTTTCACGCAATCGGCCAATTCGCAATCGCCGCTGGCGCTGATGAGCCTTTCAAAAAGGACGCTTAGGTCTGGGGGCGTCAGTTGGGTGGCCATCTCTTCCGCCTCTATCCCCTTCCCGATCTCTCCAGCTATCCGAGCGTGCGACTTTCTAGAAGTTGACGCCGAACCTCGTAATACAACGGGGCGAGTTCTTTCGAATAGTCATCTGCAACGGCGAATCGTTGGACATCGTACGGAACCGTTATGGGAAGCACCTGGACGAATGTCGATTGATCTCTTTCAATCAGTCGTCGCTCCAGAATGAACCCCGGGGGAGCCCTAAAAAGACTGAGCACAACCCGCTCTCCGCCGATAAGGAGCCCGCGCTCAAAAATAAGGCTCTTCATCATCGACTCCGTCACGGAGATTGCGATGACCACAGGAGGAGCAGGCAATCCCTTCAGCATCGATTTCTGACGTACTGGAGATAAAGTCCTCGGACCCGCACGCATCACACTCCACGATCAAACCGTTGAACACGGCGCCGCAGCACTGACAAGTGAGGCGGTGAACCTCACCTGCGGCGAGGATTTCCCAGCAGTCTTCCATCGGAACACTGCATTTGGGACAGAGAAAACTCAGTTCGCATGTAGCGCTTGCCATGACCGAAAGCTATACGAAAGAAAAGCCGCATGAAGCAATACTCCAGCTTAGTTTGCTCGGTTTCATCTGCCAAATAGGGGGAGCCAATAGTGTATCGACTCCTCATAATGCGAATTTCTTGAACGATGGCGTGGTCTGGCTTAAGGGTTGCTTCAGCGGGTGCGGCCGACTTAGCAAAACCTGATTGTCATCAATTGGGGGCAGACTCGGAGTTTGTACGAGGCGCAATGCCCCAAGAGCGAGCTGCCAAAAGGCTCGTCGTTAGCTCACTTCGCTCTTCGGAGAATCTAGGGTAGCGTCGTCCCGAGCAAATATTCGTCCCACGAGAGCCGCAACGCGCCGCTGACGTCCAAGTTTTTTGCGTATACGAGTACGTATACAGTCGCTATCGGAATCATGTTTCTTGTTATTTTTCAATTGGTTATGTGTTTAATTCGAGTCCTCTCCTGGCACCACAAGTTGTTCCGGCGTAAGCCGAAGTAGTTCGAGAAACCCCGTAAGATCAAAGTCTTACGGGGTTTTTTGTTATTCACAGCTGGGCTTCCGGAGCGCCAGGCCACGCTCTCAGCCCCACCTGCATTGCGGCACATGCGCCGATCTCGCCACGAAAGCCCGTCAACATCAATCCCTCCGCATGCGAACAACCAACGCGAGCAAGCGGGCGCGCATTTCATCGGCCGGCAAGTGCGTGGGCCAGCCGTGACCAGGAAGCAACCAGTCGAAGCGATACGCGGCTAGCTTGCCAAGCGATTCGGTGAGCTCAGACCATGAATACCAGCACGCGTCCCTGAACGCGACGAGGTCTCCCGCGCGCGGGCTCCACGCGAGCGAATCACCCGAGAACAACACGCTGTCGTCGAGCAGGTACACGACGCTGCCGCGCGTGTGCCCGGGGACAGGGATCGCGCTTACGCCGACCGCAATGTCCGTTGCCGATCCATCGTCGAGCAGGTCCGTTGCATAAGGCGCGGCCGACATGTCTTCCCGGTGAATCCAGACGCGCGCGCCGAAATGACGAGCGTATTTATCTGCGTCCGCGACGTCGTCACGATGCGATAGAAGGATGTGCGCGATGCCACCGTTCTCATCAAACCATTTCACGAGTTCCGCCGCGTAGCGCGGTGAGTCGATCATCAGATTGCCGTCCGGACGCCTCGCAAAGTAAGAGTGCGCGCCAAACGACGACCGCGCGTTAAATCCGCAGCGCCATACAGCCGACGTGATCGGCTGTGGAAAGATCGCGGCACCCGGACGAGGCTGCTTCGTTTCACTCCGTACCGACGCCGTAGGACACACGAGCACCGCACGCCATGCGTCGACGTGCTCTTCGGGCGTAACGGGCTGCCGCAAGAAGACACTCTTGTCGTTTCGTTCGACAATCAGCCCCGGCGCGACGTGACGCGATGCACCGCAATTGATGCACGCTGTGTCGATGTACCACTCGCCTGGGACGGAATCGGCGTTGCGTGTCGGCTTCATTCGATGCTCCTGTCGTCCGGTCGGCAAATCAGGATCCACATACGTTTTCGTCCCGGCGCCCGCGTACGAGAGAAAGGGCGGCTCCATCACCGGTTGTGAGCAAGTTTGCTCCCACAAGCCTTTCCTTGCACACCGCCATCGCCAGGCTCCGCCCTCGATTCTGCATAAGCCATCGGATAGGCCACACCCGCGCGGTCTGATCCGCGGACGCGGTCACCACCCGCTGGCCGTCCGGGCTGAAGGCAGCGGAGCTCACGGCTCCCAGGTGCCCGGTGAGTTGCGCGATCACCAGGCCAGTCGCCGCGTCCCATACTCGCGCGTTCTGATCCGCGGACGCGGTCACTACCCGCTGGCCGTCCGGGCTGAAGGCGGCGGAACCCACTGCCCCCTGATGCCCGCTGAACTGGCCGATCTGTTTGCCCGTCGCCGCGTCCCACACCCGCGCGGTCCCATCCGCGGACGCGGTCACCACGCGCCGTCCGTCCGGGCTGAAGGCGGCGGAAAAAACGGTGCCGCGATGGCCGCTGAGCACCACGATCTGTTTGCCGGTGGCCGCGTCCCACACCCGCGCGGTCCCATCCCAGGACGCAGTCACCACCCGCTGGCCGTCCGGACTATAGGCGACGGAATCAACCGGCTCCTGATGCCCGCTGAGCAGCAAGATCTGTTTGCCCGTGGCCGCGTCCCACACTCGCGCGGTCCCATCCGCGGACGCCGTCGCCACCCGCTGGCCGTCCGGGCTGAAGGCGGCGGAAAAAACTGCCCCGTGATGCCCGCTAAGCTGGGCGATCTGTTTGCCCGCGGCCGCATCCCACAGCCACGCGGTCTGATCCGCGGACGCGGTCACTATCCGCCGGCCGTCAGGGCTGAACGCAGCGGAGTCAACCCACCCCTGATGCCCGCTGAGCAGCGCAATCTGCTTGCCCGTGGCGACGTCCCACACCCGCGCAGTCCTGTCACGGGACGCCGTCACCACCCGCTGACCGTCCGGGCTGAAGGCGGCGAAAACGACTGGCTCCTGATGTCCGCTGAGCAGCAAGATCCCCTTCCCCGCGTCCCACGCGCGCGCTGTCCTGTCACGGGATGCAGTCAACACCCGCTGACCGTCCAGGCTGAAGACGGCGACGTTCACCGGCCCCTGATGTCCGATGAGCTGCACGATCGTCTGTCCGGTCGCCGCATCCCACACCCGCGCAGTCTTGTCATCGGAGGCGGTCACCACACGCAGGCCGTCCGGGCTGAAGGCGGCGGAGCTGACCGGTCCCTGATGTCCGATGAGCTGCGTGATCACGTGGCCGGTCGCCGCATCCCACACCCGCGCGGTTTTGTCATCGGACGCGGTCACCACGCGCCGGCCGTCCGGGCTGATGGCCGCGGAGAAAACCGGTCCCTGATGCCCGGCGAGCTGCGCGATCACGTGGCCGGTCGCCGCATCCCAAACCCGCGCGGTTTTGTCATCGGACGCGGTCACCACGCGCCGGCCATCCGCGCTGAAGGCCGCGGAGCTCACCAGTTCCCGATGCCCGCTGAGCTGCGCGATCACCTGGCCGGTCGCCGCATCCCACACCCGCGCAGTCCTGTCCGCGGACGCGGTCACCACGCGCCGGCCGTCCGGGCTGAAGGCCGCGGAGAAAACCGGCCCCTGATGCCCGTTGAGCTGCACGATCTGTTTGCCCGCAGCAGCGTCCCACACCCGCGCGGTCCTGTCCGCCGAGGCGGTCACCACGCGCCGGCCGTCCGGGCCGAAGGCGGCGGAATAAACCAGATCCCGATGCCCGCTGAGCTGCACGATCTGTTTGCCCGTAGCCGCGTCCCACACTCGCGCGGTTCTGTCCGCCGAGGCGCTCACCACGCGCCGGCCGTCCGGGCCGAAGGCGGCGGAATAAATCAGCCCCTGATGTCCGCTGAGCTGCACGATCTGTTTGCCGGTAGCCGCGTCCCACACCCGCGCGGTCCCATCCCAGGACGCGGTCACCACCCGCTTACCGTCGGGGCTGAATACGGCGGAATCGACCGCATCCTGATGCCCGCCGAGCAACGCAATTTGCATTGATGCCTGCGCGCCGCGCATGAGCTCCAGCTCTGCGTCAACCGATCCCGGCGAGAGCCAACTCTTGCGCACCGCCAGTATCGCGAAGCGCATTGCGCGATCGTAGATTCCCGCGTCGTTCGCCAGCGTCGCGGCCGACGCCAACACAACGGAAGTCTGGCGTGCGACCGTCCGGGTCTGATGAATGATCCACCCCCCTGTCGCAAGCAGAATGAACGCGATTACGCCCATCAGTACCTGGATGAGTCGCTGCGTGGACGCTGTCCGTGTGTGAGCGATTCGCTGCAACTGCGACTCGCGCTCCTCGCGCCCGCGGCAAGCCCGCAAATAGGAGAGGTCATCCGTGCCCAGCATTCGTTCGAAGTCCGAACGCTGCAGGATCGCTTCCGCGCTCGTCAGCCGCTCGCCGGCGTGGGCCAGCCAGGCCGTCCCCTGCCCGTGCTTTTGCCACTCCTGCGCCGCTCGCTGCACGGTTGCGACTGTCTTGAGCGCATCCGCGTCCGCGTCGAGCCAGGCGGCAAGGACAGGCCACTGCCGTAACAACGCCTCGTGCGCGATTTCAACGATGGTGGCTTCCTCATTGCCAGCTTCGGCCTTGCGCCGGTCTTGCAATAACAGTCGATACCGGATGAGACGCTTCAGGACGGCACGGGCGGATTCGGGAAGCTCATCCCAGCGTGCCACACGGCGCTTGCGCTGTTGCGTCAGCGGTTCGACGTGTGCGAGCCATGGGATCAAGCCCTCGCGCAGCAGGCGCTCGCGCTCGGCCTTATTTGCTGGAACGGCGGGCTCCCGTCCGGGATCGGCAAATGCCGATTCGACCGCGGCCTCGATGGAACCGCGCATACCCCCGATCGCCTGATAGTCGGCTACGCTGAAGTTTCCGGTGGCGCCATAGTCGGTAAATAGCCGCTCGAGCGTAAAGGCCAGCAAGGGCAATGCGTCTGCCCCTTCAGTATCCCGAAGAAGCCGCTCGGTCAGCGCTGGCTCGATCGTCAGCTTACGCCCGGCGGCGGTAGCCCGCGCGGCAGGACCCTCGATCACCGCCTTGAATTCCGCGCGCTCCAATGGAGGGAGACTGAAGACACGCGGTGGTACGCCGCGCAGCGTTGGCGCGCTCTGCAATTGCTCGTAAGCGTCTGTGCGGATCGCCACGACCGCAAGCGCACGCTGCCGTTTGCCGATCGTCTGCATTCCCGCGTGTTCCGCCGTGGCGAGCGTCCTCGCAAGCAGGGACAGGAAGTGCGAAGACTCCTCTTCGCCTTCCGCGCTGAATAATTCCTCGCCCTGGTCGACGCAGACCAGAACGGTCGGCACAACGGCATCTGACGCGAGCCGCGAGCAGTGCAGCGTTCGAAGCTGGCCAAGCAATTGCTCGAATCCATCAGGAGTCTGAACTGCCTGGCGGATCTCGGCGCGCGTCCTGAGTACCGCGAGTTCCAGAAAGGCCAGCTCGATACTGACGACGAGTCCGGTGGCGCCAGTAACAACAGCCCGCTCCGGACGGATCACTGGAAGCGGCAAAAAGTTTCGGTCATCGCGCTTCAGGCGCGGCCACAGGCCGGCCCGCACAAAGGACGACTTGCCCGCTCCGGATGCGCCGAGGATGACCAACATCCGCTCGATCCCCTGCTCGCGGACACTGCGTAGCGTATCGAGCCCGCGCAATACCGCCGTGTCCCGGCCAAAGAACACGGCCGCATCCTCGGCCTCCAGCGCTCTCAGTCCCGGATAAGGGGGGCGCTCGGCATCGTTAGCCGGCGGCCACGGAAAGCCCGACGGAGCGGAGCCGGCTCGTCGCAGCCCAAGCTCGAGCCGGGCAAGCCCCGCTTTGGCGAAAGAGACTTCAGTTGCCGAAACGAGCGGGTCATGCGAGACCCGGAAGCTCTGGCGTTGGGTCCCGGCGGTGAGGTCACAGACCTGCCATTGCGCCGTCAATTCTTTCGGCAAGGCGTCGATCGGCGTCGCCTCGACGAGCACACCGAAGATTGTCTTGCCCAGGAATCTGGCAAAGGTTAACTGAGCCAGGCACGAGCGAGAGTCGCACCATGCGGGCGAAATCAGAAACAGCACGGCCTCGCAGCGGTCGGCCGCAGACTTGAGCGCTTCCTGCCAGCGTTCCCCAGCAGCCACCCCCTCGACCGGCTCGAGGTCCAGGAAGTAATCATCCCAGCCGTTATCGGCAAGCCAGTGTCCGATCGCGAGCGCGAGAGCGTTATTCGCGCTGGCGTGGCTGATGAAGATCGTGGGCACCGCGCTGCGAACTTCAGTCCCGCAGTTGACTGCACTCGCAAAGGACACCATCCACCTCATGTGTTTGAGTCTGGCATCCCGCGCGCTGAATTGATTGCCTCAATGCTTTATAGCTCGCGCCTGGCGGACACGATGAGAGCGTCCAGCTTGTCCGCGGTCCTGCATTCGTCAAGCGGCGTGTAGACGGTGAGCTTGCGATCGGAGTCGTCCAGCAGCGCGAAACTGGTGTATTCGAAGACCATCAGGCCTTTTCGCGGATGCCTGATGCGCTTGATATTCGATAACGGATTGAGCACCTCGTGCCTGCGCCACCACGCATTGAATTCGTCGCTCCTGTGTCGCAGCGCCGATATCAGCCGTTCAAAATCAGGATCGCCCACATAGCGCGCACTGTCGTTACGGAACATCGCAAGGGACGCACGCGCCACTTCCTCCCAGTCAACGAGCAAACGGCGGTGCCGCGCATTCGCGAAAACCATGAACATCAGATTGCGCTCATCCACCGAAAGCTGCCCGTAGTCACCGAATACCAAAGTGGCGGCCCGATTCCAGCCCAGGATATCCCAGCGACGGCCAGTGACGTAAGCGGGCTGGCCTGACAGGCTGGCAAGCATCCGTTGCACCGGCTCCTCGAGCTTTTCCGGATTCGTCGACTGGAGTTCCGGCGACGGACGATCGCTCAATACGAACAGATGCCGCCGCTCAACGGCGTCCAGTCGCAACGCATCCGCGATTGCGATCAGCACCTCTTCGGACGCGCGGACGTCGCGCCCCTGTTCGAGCCAGGTGTACCACGTGATACCGACGTCCGCGAGCATCGCGACTTCCTCGCGGCGCAGCCCCGGCGTGCGTCGTCGAAAACCGTCCGGCAATCCGACCGCGGCCGGACTCAGGTGCTCGCGCCGCGACCTCAGGAATGCGCCTAGCTCACCACGGCGTCGTTCGGCGGCGAGGGTTCTGACGTTCATCGTCATCGTGGTAGCTCCCTATACCAGTATCGATCCAGCACTGTTTGTCGCGCGGCAAAGCGCACAGGATGAAGACGAAACCAACTTCCAGTCTATTCAATCATGAACATGACGAACAAGCTTGTGCTGGTTACCGGCTCCACCGACGGACTCGGACGCTGCGTCGCGAATCGGCTGGCAGCCCAGGGCGCGCACGTGCTCGTTCACGGGCGAAACATGGAACGGGGCGAATCCGTCGTTCGCGAGATAGCGGGTGCGGGAGGCAAAGCGACTTTTTATCCGGCTGATCTGTCTACGTTCGCGGAAGTTCAATCGCTGGCAAGCGCGATCGGGCGCGCGCACGATCGACTCGACCTGCTTATCAACAACGCCGGCATCGGAACCGGTCCGCGTGGCTCGACCAGGCAAGTCACGGCGGATGGAATCGAATTGCGGTTCGCGGTGAACTACCTCGCGGGCTTCGCCCTGACGAGGCTTCTGCTGCCTCTTTTGCTGACGGGCTCGAGATCGCGGATTGTCAATGTTGCTTCCGTGGGACAACGCCCGATCGATTTCGACGACCTGATGTTGAGCCACGGCTATAGCGGTACCGCGGCCTATTGCCAGAGCAAGCTCGCGCAAATCATGTTCACGTTCGATCTGGCCGACGAACTGGCGCAGACCGGCGTGACGGCGAACTGTCTGCATCCGGCCACATACATGGACACAACCATGGTGAGGAATGGGGGAATCACGCCTCTGAGCACGGTCGAGGAAGGTGCTGACGCAGTTCTTCATCTTGCGGCCAGCACCGCAATGGAAGGCCGTACCGGCCTCTATTTCGACGGCACAGGGCTCGCCAGAGCTCATCCCGACGCCTACAACCCTGCGCTTCGCAAGCGACTGCGTCAGCTCAGCTTTCAGTTGACGGACCCGTCGCTGGCACATTGACACATCGAACTTCGATGTCGGTCCGGCCCGGGTTCCGGAAACCCGGCATTTTTCAAAGAGCGGAAACTTCAACCATGTCAGATCATGTCTTCATTGTCGGCGGTTCTTCCGGGATTGGCTTCGCTACAGCGAGCCGGCTACTGGAGCGGAGATACGCGGTTACGATTGCCGGGCGAGATTCGGCGAAACTGGCCAAAGCGAAGGCCGCGTTGCGCGGCGCTGCAAATACGGTGAGATTCGATGCATCCGATGCATCGACCATCGCCGGCACGTTTGCCGAGATTGGCGCAATCGATCACCTGGTTCTCGCGCTCGGCAGTGGCAAGGGGGGAGGCCCGTTTTCAGCCGTCAGTCTCGATGCGGTGCGTAGGGGATTCGATGAGAAAGTGTTTCCTCATTTCGCGTGTGCCCAGGCGGCCCTTGCGTCGATTGCGAAAACCGGAAGCATCACTTTTCTCTCTGCCGTATCGGCACACTCGGCCATGCCCGGAACAGCGGGCCTCGGCGCAGCGAACGCGGCGATTGCGGCGATCGTGCCGATCCTGGCGGCAGAGCTACGCCCGTTGCGGATTAACGCAGTTTCCCCTGGCGTCATTGATACGCCGTGGTGGGACTTTCTCTCTGAGCAAGATAAGGAGTCCGCTTTTGCCGGTTATGCGGCGAGAACGCCGGTAGGACGAATTGGCCAGCCTGACGACATCGCCATGGCGATTGAATTTCTGATTTCGAACTCCTTCATGTCTGGGCAAACCATCATATGCGACGGTGGAATTGGTCTGGATTCGGCTGGCCAGACCGTCCCGCTGACCGAGCCTCGCTGACGATCTGCATCAGGTGTCACCGGTGGGAACGATTCCCGCCGCCTCGACCATCAGGATCACCGTTTTCACAGGCGCTCGAGGGCGATGCAGCAGGCCTTTATGCACGACAAACGCTTGTCCCGGGCCCAGATCGACGACCTGGTCCTCGAGGTCGATCAGGAAGCGTCCGCTAACCACATAAAAGAATTCGTCCTGCGCGTCATGTTTGTGCCAATGATATTCGCCCTGCACGACACCCAGCCGAACTACCGACTGGTCCACCTGACACAGCGTCTGGTTGTACCAGGGATGGCCGTTTGCCGCCACGAGGGCGGGCACGTCGATGACTTCGCCGAAGGAGTAGAGGACGTTAAGGTGGGTCGAGTACGGAAAGGAATCGGTGCTCACATCAGTCTCCATGAACGTCAGTTCGTGTCGAATATGCGAGCCACTGTAGGCCTAGGCAGTTCTGTTGGTCTTGTACCGGACCGTCAATCTTTGGTACGGGAGCGATCTTCGAGCAACTGCGCGCGGTACGCGCCCGGTGTCAGCCCCATCCTGCGCCGAAACACGCGTGTAAAGTGGCTTTGGTCGGCGAAACCGGCGGCCTGAGCAATCGCTTTGAGCGAATGGCGTCCACCGGTCAATTGAGCGCATGCAAAATCGAGCCGAAGCTGGCGCACGTAATCTCCGACAGTACAGCCATAGTGCTTGCGGAATTCCCGCGCGAGGTGGTCGGCGCAAACATGGCTGTCCGAAGCGATTTCGTCCAACGTCAACGTCTCACGAAAACGATCGTGCAGCAATGCTTCCACGCGAGCGAGCCATCGACGTGAACCGCCAACCGTTGCCGCGCGCGGGACGGCCCGCTCGCACGCCGCAAGAAGCTCGAGTACCAGCCCTTCGACTGCTAGCGATGTAGCCGAATCCTGCTCACGGCACTCGCGGACGAGACGGCGCATGAACGACAACGGAGCTCCGCTGGCGAAGTCATCCGGGCGATCGAGGACTTTGGTCCGACGGCCCAGCCGCTCTAGCCACGAAGACGAAAATTCGACATGGAGCGCCTTGCCGCCGGCCCCGTACCAGCAATTTGCGTGCGGTACGGCTGCGGGGAAAAGCGTCAGTGACATCGGCCCATCTTCGCCACCGCGTGACGGCCAGGTTCGTGTACCGCGGCCGTCCAGCACAAAACAGAAAAACGGATTCACATGTTCGTGCTGCGGAATGATGAGATCCGTTGCGAATTGGGTCTCCACGACCGAGATGCCATCACCCCTGTATTGCAGGGTGGTAGCGCCGAAGTAGTCGCCCGGCTCAAGTACCCGTAGCATGGGATTGCTCCCAAAGAGACGTTGCAGTCGATATTACACACTTGTCGGCCCTGCGAGTCAGCTCCTGCCACGATGTCAACGGCATCGGATCAGCGGGCAACGAGCACAAAGTCCTGGGGCTGGTCAATCCAGCCAGCCGCGCAGTCGCGCGTGATCGAGAAAACGGTAGACGTCGGGCGCAAGTTCGGACGTGCGGAAAAGCCGTTCGAGTTCGCCGATGATGTCGTCGAGCTCGTGTTCTCCGTCGCAACGCGCGAGGATCGCGCCGGCGCTAGCGTTGAGCTTCACCGTCCCTTCGGCATAGAGCAGCACGTAGGCGTCCTGCGCCGCTTCCCACTGCAGGCGGAAGACGCTTCGCAGGCGGGGGCGCAGCGGCACGCCGCTATCCGAGTCACGCGTGTTCATCGCGATCCCAGTGTATTCATGGCCGTTCGTTGCGTGCGCCGCCCGCGGCGCCCTACGTGCAGCGCGGGCGGCACGCCGCAGCCCGATCAGCGATTGGCGATATACAACGTGATTTCAAAGCCGAAACGCACTTCGGCATACGAGGGGGTAATCCATTGCATGGCATGTCTCCTTGTTTGCGATTGGATGAAAAACCGCACTCGATGCGCGGCCGCTCCCTTCAAAGCAAAGGATATGCCGATGTCGTAATGCGAGGCGCGGGCATTCGGGAGATGGGCGGTGTTGATTTTTGGAGCACCGCTGCTGCGCGATGCAACAGCGGTGCGACAACACATTGGCGAAACCGAAGTGCCGATGAAAGCGGTGATGGGCTCAAAAATCGTCCACGGTACGTCCCGGCTCGACCGCGGGCATCTTCCGGTAGATCATGTTGCGCGACACGCCGAGTTCGCGCGCGGCCGCCGACACGTTGCCGCCATGCCGCGCGAGCGCCGCGGCGATCACCGACACGGTCACGTCCTGCAGACGAGCGCACTCCGGCACGCACGCATTGCCCGCGCCTCGCGTATCCGCCGCGCCGCTCGACGCAACGCCACAGCGCAGGTCATCGAAGAAGTCATCGGGCAAATGCTCGCGCCGGATCTCGCCGTCCGCGTCGACCATGGCCGCCGCGGTGCGCAGCAGATTGCCGAGCTGCCTGAAGTTGCCCGGCCACGGACAGCGCTCGAACATCGCCATCACGTCGGGCGCGACGTGAAGCGGCTGCCCGCTTGCGCTCGCGAGCGATTCGCGCAGCAACATCTTCTGGATCACGACCGCGAGATCGGTCCGCTCGCGCAGACGCGGCAGACGCACCACGAGGCCATTGAGCCGGTAGTAGAGATCCTCGCGGAAGCGGTTTTGCGCGATCATCACGCGCAGGTCACGGTGCGTCGCGCAGATGATCGCGACGTCCACCGCAATGCTGCGCGTCGAGCCGAGCGGGTTGACGACGCGTTCCTGCAGCACGCGCAGCAGCCGCACTTGCAGCGAATACGGCATGTCGCCGATCTCGTCGAGAAACAGCGTGCCGCCGTTCGCCTGCAGCAGCTTGCCGATTGCACCTTTGCGCCGCGCTCCGGTGAATGCGCCCTCCTCGTAGCCGAACAGCTCGGATTCGATCAGCGTCTCGGGAATCGAAGCACAGTTGACCGCGACGAACGGCCCGGCATGGCGCGGCGAATCATTGTGGATCGCCTGCGCGAGCAGTTCCTTGCCCGTGCCGGTCTCGCCATTGATCAGGATCGGAATGTCCTTGCCGATCACTCTTTTGACCTTCGCAATGACCGCGGCGATCTGCGGGTCGCCCGTGTCGAGATAGCTCAGACGTGAAAGCCTGGCAACGGTCTGCGGCGGCTCCTCGCGCGCCGCCGCCCGCGCGCCCTCGTGCACGGCGACCGGGCGGCTGCCTTCGGCCAGCGACGCCCGCCTGAACTGCACGCGCGCGCAAACCACCGCGCCGCTGCTCAGATTGAGCATCAGGTGCGGGTCGAGGCTCGCGCGCGCACGATCGATCAGTTGCGCGCTGGTGGTCTGGAACAGCGACGACAGCGTATGCGCGCGCAGCCCGGCGAGCGGCATGCCGAGCTGAAACTGCGCACTGCGGTTGGCCGACAGAAAACGTCCGTCGCTCGTGAACGCGACGATGCCTTCCATCAGCGTGCCGAGAAACTCCGGACGACTATGGAAGGACACTTGCAGCGTTTCGTGAAAGGTGGTCGTGAACAGATGATTCTCGATCATCTGCACCGACATTTTGGCGAGCGCCATCGTGTGCTGATGATAGCTGCGGTAGTCGCCCGTCACGTCGAGCACGCCGATCGCGTCACCATACGGATCGAGAATCGGCACGCTCGAGCAGGTCAGGAAGCGGTTCGCCGCGAGGTAATGCTGGTCGCCGTGCACGACCATCGCGCAGCGCTCGGCCAGCGCCGTACCGATCGCATTGGTGCCCTGGCGGTCCTCGGCCCAGTTCGCGCCGGGCCGCAGCGCGACTTTCTCCGCGCGCGCGAGAAAATCGTCGTCGCCGATCGAATGCAGGATCAGCCCTTCGGCATTGGTCAGCACGATCATGCTTTGCGTGTTGGCGATCTGCTCGCGCAGCGTCTCCATCACCGGCATCGCGTGCGCGCACAGCACCCGGTTCTGCTCGCGTTTGAGCACCAGTCCGGCGTTCGAAAGAACCTCGTAATCCGGTCGCGCCGACGCGCACAGACCAAACGTTTCGGACCGTTCGTGCGCTTTCTGAATCGCCGGCGCGGGAAAGTCATTGGACCGGACGGCCGTCTGAGCCACGGCCGGATGAACGTCATCGCGCATTGTCTCCCTCCAGCAGAGCCTGGTACCTTGCCAGACTTTTCTGCGTTCTCTTAAGCAAGCTCCGGGCCATTCATCGACGGTGGCGAAGCGAAGAGGCTGTATTACCGCAAATCGATGCGCGTTGCGATATGCGGAGTCACCCCGAGTGGCGCTCGACCCGCGCTGCTGACGTCGCCCTCGCCCCGAGCGATGTGCGCGAGCGCCGCAATTGTGCTGTTTCTCAACACTCCATCGCCCGGCGTTGTACCGGGACGCAACAGATGGAACGCCACGCAAGCGATATATGCCGCGGCACGTTTCAGGCGCGCCGCCCTTTCGGACTCGCTCACAAAAATGGCATGCGACTTGCAGTAACGGCATCGCATCCGGATCGACGATACGGAACGAGGGGCGACGCCTCTCCCGGCACTGCATCGACAAACACTCAGGAGACGACCATGAAGAACCGTTCGCCCGCCGCTGGCCGGCTGGCTGTCCTTGGAGCGAGCATCGCGATCGCGATGGCACTGAACGTGGCTCCGGTGGGCGCCGCCCCGGACTATCCCGCCGTGACCTACGAGCGCCTCGCTCAAGCGCAAAGCGACCCGGGCTGGCTCACCTATTACCGCAGCTATAGCGGCCAGTCGCATTCCCCTCTGAAGCAGATCGATGCATCGAACGTCGCCGGTCTCAAGCAGGCCTGGAGCTATCGTTTCCCCGCGGAACTCAAGCAGGGATTCGAAGCAACTCCGATCGTCAACGGCGGCTACCTGTTCGTCAGTATACCCAAGGACAACGTCTATGCGTTCGATGTCAAAACCGGCACGCAGCTGTGGAAATACGAGCCGAAGCTCGGCGCGGAATCGTTCAAGACCGCCTGTTGCGATGTCGTGAATCGCGGCGTCGCGCTGTATGGCAAGAACGTCTATGTGGCGATGCTGAGCGGCGAGGTGGCCGCGATCGACGCGCAGAGCGGCAACCTCGTGTGGAAGAAGCAGATGTTCGAGCCGGGTCTCGGCTACGCGTTCTCGCTTGCACCGCTCGCGCTCGATGGCGCGATCGTCGTCGGTACGTCGGGCGGCGAGTATGGGATTCGCGGCTATATCGCCGCGCTCAATCCCGACGACGGCTCGATCATCTGGAAACGCTATACGATCCCGAGTGCCGGTGAGAAAGGCAGCGACACATGGCCCGACGGCATGCAGGAACACGGCGGCGGCGCGGCGTGGCTGACCGGCACTTACGACGCGGCCACGCAGACGCTGTACTGGGGCGTCGGCAATCCGGGGCCGTGGCTCGCCGCGCTGCGTCCGGGCGACAACCTGTACTCCGATTCACTGCTCGCGCTCAACCCGAAAAACGGCGAGCTGAAGTGGCACTACCAGTACACGAACAACGACACGTGGGACTACGACGGCGTCAACACGCCGGTGCTTGCCAACATCAGCTACAAGGGCAAGCAGTATGACGCGATCATCCATGCCGACCGCAACGGCTTCTTCCACGCGATCGATCGCAAGACCGGCAAGCTGATCTACGCGGAGCCGTTCGTCAAGGCGCTATCGGTGACCGGCTACACCGCCGACGGCAAACCGGTTCAGGACGCCAGCCGGTTTCCGAAGGCCGGCACGACGATCAACACCTGCCCGAGCTTTCTCGGCGGCAAGAACTGGTGGTCGACCTCCTACGATCCGGAGCGGCACATCGCGGTGGTGCCGTCGCTGCATGCGTGCATGAGCCTGTCCGGCAAGTCGGTCAGCTACATGGAGGGCCTGCCCTACCTCGGCGAAGGCTTCGAGATTCAGCCCGAACCGGGCAGCCAGGGTTATGGCGAGCTTCAGGCCATCGACGTCAATACCGGCAAGAAGCTGTGGGGTCACTGGACCAAAATGCCGTGGAACGGCGGCGTCGCCACGACCGCGAGCGGGCTCGCCTTCAGCGGCTCGCTCGACGGCCATCTGTACGCGTTCGACGTGACGACGGGCAAGGTGTTGTGGGAGAGCCCGCAACTCGCGAGCGGCATCGTCGCGCAACCTTCCGTGTTCGAAGTCGACGGCAAGGAATACGTGGCCGTGCTCGCGGGCTACGGCGGTGCGAATCCGATCTGGGGCGGCCCGATGGCCGACGTCGCGAAGGACGTCCCGCGCGGCGGCACGCTGTATGTGTTCGCGCTCGATCGCAGCTAGGCACAGCAACCATTGCACCCGGATCGTTCTGCGCCTCTGACTCTCGCAGTTGCATCTCTCCGCGCCCGCACGCAGTTCATGCGGGCGCGGTGTTCCCGCCATCACAGGAACGCACCATCATGAACATTCGACTCACTCAGATTGCTCTGGCCAGCGCGCTCGTCGCCAGCGCCGCGCATGTTGCCGCCCAGCCGGCGGCGCAGACGCCATCCAGCGTCCGCGTATGCACGATGCCCGGCAGCCCTTCGGCCGAGCTGGACAAGTCCGTTGCACGCGCGGTGTTGAGCACCGCGGGCATCGCCGCGACCTTCGCGTCGCGCGGCATCGACGACAACGGCGACGACGACGGCATCTCCGCTCGCGAGCTGTCGAAATCGCTGCAGCGCGACTGCGATGTGATCGCGGGCTTTCCGCGTTCGAGCGTGGCCGACGGCTCCGACTCCCAGCTACTCTTTTCCCAGGGCTATCTTCACTCCGGCTATGTCAGCATTGCGCTGCGCGGCGACCATGCGGCTAGCACCAGCGTCGCGGCACCGGACGGCAAGATCACGATTGCTGCCACCTGGTCGAGCCCGTCGCAACTGATCGCGGTCGAGCAGAAGAACGCGCGCTTCGATCTGGAAACCACCTCCAAACTGACCGTCGACGCCGTCGCGAAAGGACGCGCGCAGCGCGCGATCGTCTGGTACCCGGCCGTGGTGGCATATCGGCGTGCGCACCCGCAGCAGCACTTCGACGTCGCCGTCACCGAATCGCCCTATGCCGACTGGAATCTCGTGTTCGCGTCGGGACCCGGCACGCAGCAGTTGCAAAAGCGCATCGACGGCGCGCTCGCGCGCTTGCGCAGCGATGGCCGGCTCGCGGCGCTGACGCGCAACTGGGCGTTACCAGCCACGATCGCGACCGGTTCGGCGACCACTCGCGCGAGCCTCGTGCGCAGTCCCGCACGCTATCTCGACGGCCCGACGCAGCCGTCGCCGCGCGCGAATGTATGGCGCGTGAGCGGCATGCCGGCCGCCGGCGGCTTCATCAAGGTTGCGGCGACGACCGAGGCACCATCGTTCGATCACGATCAGGTCGCCCACGGCGAACATCTGTATGCCGATTCGTGCGCGAAATGCCACGGCGAAAAGCTCGAAGGCAACACGGCGCCCTCGTTGATCGGACCGGCTTTCGCGCCAGCGGCGAACTCGCATCTGACGATCGGCGGCATCTATCAGTACATGTCGACCAACATGCCCGCGGACCATCCCGGCAAGATGAGCGACGAGGAGTACGCCGATCTGATGGCCTTCCTGCTCTATACGAATGGCTACGACACCGGCAACGTGAAGCTGACCGCGCAGGCCGCGCAATCCTCTACCACGCCGCTGAACGCCGGACCGCGCCACTGACACGTTGCATCGCACTGCATTGCAATGCCACGCCGCTTCGATCGAATGGAATGCGGCATGGCCGACCCATTTCTTTTCTCCGGACACCATCATGGTCTCTCACAATCGCAGACACTTCATTCTCCAGGCCGCGGGCCTGTGCGCCGCACTCGCCAGCGCCGACCTCGCGCTCGCCGCGCCGCCGCCCGTCGATGAAAACGACGCCACGGCCGGCTCGCTCGGCTATCGTGCGAAAGCGAGCAGCGTCGACGCCGCGAAGTTCCCCAAGTACCACGCGGGCCAGACCTGCGCGAACTGTCGTTTCTATACCGGCGCAGCGGGTGAGGCCGCCGGACCGTGCCCGATGTTCCCCGGCAAATCCGTTGCCGCTGAAGGCTGGTGCAACGTCTATGCGCCACGAGCTTGAGCGCTGGTCCGTGGGTGCGCCGCGAAACGGCGCACGCGCGACGGGTCTGCCGACGCTTCGCTCGCTGATTCGATGCGATTGCTGAACGACGTTGGAGCTCTGCTAAGCCCGCATCACGCGCCGGACATCGTGACGCTCTACGCCGGCACGCTCGATGATCCTTCCAGATTCAACCCCCAGTTCGCTCAGTTCACATCGGAACGCCATCGACTGGACGCCCACCTGCCGGACATGCCCCACCATCCGCGAAGAGCCCCCTGACCGGCGCAATTGCAGGGAAACCGGATTGGCTTGATTCGACTAGTTGGACTCGAAAGATCTTCGTAAAACTACGAGCGCTGTCACCCGGTCGCAGCATTGGCATTGATAACGCCCATGCATCAATGCTTCCAAAAATCGCACTTCTACTCCTGGTCTTCTTGCGCAACTATGTGTCACAGAAGCCCGAGAAAACGGTTCAAAAGAACAGCGCATTAGAAGAAGAACCTACAAGCGCGTGACGCCGTTCCTATCAGCGCATCCGACTGCGAGCTCGAGTCACGTTCGCGGCGCTGCGCACCGACGCATCTTTTGCACGACACACGTCGCCGTTGATTCCCGCTGCCACAAGCACGCGCTCGACGACGCGGGTTTCGCTCGCACCTGCTGCGAGCGAAGCAGCACTGGTCGCATGCAAAGCCGCTTTCCGTTCATATCGCAAGAAAATTCAGGAGACTTCTATATGCAAATCACTGGAATGCTGCACGGCGCGCGCCTGCTGCAATTTGTCGGATTTCCGGCCAGCGAAGTGCTGGGGCCCGGGGCGAGCGAGGAAGAGATCAAGTCGCTGATCGACCGTCACAAGCAGATCTTCATCAAGCCGGTATTCAAGGGCGGCGTGGGCAAAAAGGGCAAGGCCGGATTGCTCGGCCGCGCGACCGATCTCAAGACCGCGCTTGCGGAGAAAGAGCGCCTCTACTTCGCCGAGCATATCGTGGGGCACGTAAGGGCCAAGGCGAACGGCGTGACGTTCGAAGCCGGAGTACCAGCCAAACACGAAGTCTACTTTTCGATTACCGATTCCACCCGCTTTCGCGCTCCGACCATGACGCTCTCGCATAGGGGCGGCATGGATATCGAGGAGGTCGATCCCAGGCACGTCGCAATGGTGCCCTTCGATGCGTTGACCGGCCTGAAAGCGTTCGTCGTCGCCAATGCGCTGAGCGAGATCGGTGCGCCGCGCGAGATCATTTCTCCGCTCGTGCAGCAGTTGCCCAAGCTCTGGGAGCTCTTTCACGACTTCGGCATGACCACGCTCGAACTGAATCCGATCCGCATGCGCGAGGACAGGAAGGGGCGCCTCATTCCGGTGGCCTGCGACTTCAAATGTGGATTCGATCGCGACGACCCGCGCTTCTCCCGTCTCGGCCTGCCCGCTCACCTGTTCGCCGCGGACTACTCGGACTTTGAGCAGGAGATCAATCAGCTTCGCACTCACCAGGGTCAAAGCGATGTCTACGTGATCAACGACAAGGGAACGATCCTCGCGCCCACGTTCGGCGGCGGAGCCAATTCGCTCGTCACGGAGATGTTGGGCGACGCGGCCATCATCTCGTCGGATTTTGGCGGCAATCCGCCCTACGAAAAGATGAAGGAAGTGGCGCGCATCTGCTTCCGACATTGGCTGAAGCAGTCCAACGTACTGTTCATCATTGGCGGCAAGTCCAACAACACCGACATATACGAAACGCTGCGCGCGATGGCCGATGCACTGCGCGAGCACTTCAGCGAGCACGGTCCGACGCCGCTCTATGTCGTCCTCGGACGCGGCGGCCCGAACCTCGTGCGTGGCATGTCCGCACTGCGCGACACCTGTGATGCGCTCGGCCTGCCCTATCGCCTCTTCGGGTTCGATTCCGACATCAGCGAAGTGATCCAGTACGCACGCAAGGCCGATGCGTGGATGCAATCGGGCGGACGCGCGCAGGTCGCGGCGCGTATCGGCGCGCGCGAGGCGCACCCGCAAGCAGAAACGCACGTGGCATAAGGAGATAGACGTGGTCAAGCGAGGAAACAATCATTTCAGGTATTTCGTAGGCATCCAGTCGCTCGCACACATCGCCACGCGCGAAGACCGGGTATGCGTGCTCAACATACTGGGCGGCGAGTCGTCGGAGGTGACGCCGGTGAGCCATGCGTTTTCGGGCGCGAACGTCGTGTTCGGCACGGCGCCTGGCAAAGGCGGACAGGTGCTCGCGACTCCCGCGGGCGATATCCCCGTCTACAACAACGTGCGCGAAGGCCTCGAAGCCGGGCACCGGTTCAATTGCGGCGTCGTGTACCTGCCGCCTTCGGCCGCGCGCGACGGCGTAGCCGAATTGATCCGCGTGAATCCCGATCTGCGCAAGATCTTCATCATCACGGAGAAGATCTCGGTGCACGACGCACGGGAAATTCGAGCGATGGGCCAGCAGGCCGGCATCGACATCTTTGGTGCAAACGGACTGGGCGTCGCGGATTCGTGGCAGCGCGTGCGCATCGGCGGCGCGCTCGGCGGCGATGATCCCGGCGCGACCTTGCGGCAGGGCTCGATCGCGATCTTTTCCAACTCGGGCGGATTCAGCACCACCATCGCGCAATATCTGCGCATGAGCGGCTGGGGCACGTCGACCGTGGTCTCCAGCGGCAAGGACGTCTACATCCACTATGCCGCGCCGGAATTCGCCTTCGCCCTCGCCAACGACGCGCGCAGCAAGGCCGCCGTGCTGTACTGCGAGCCGGGCGGCTACTACGAGGCCGACGCCGCATTCACGAAACCGGTCGTCGCGTGCGTGGTGGGACGCTGGAAGAGCCGTCTCACGCGTGCGGTGGGCCACGCGGGCGCAATGGCGGGCGGCGCCGACGATGCGCGCGCGAAAGAGCGCTGGTTCATGGAGAAGTTTGGCGTCGAGCGGCTCTTCACGCCGGACGATCCGTGCTGCTCGGCAAAGGGCGCGGTGGTGACGAACATCGCGCACATTCCGGCGGCACTCACGGCGGTGATGCGCGAGAACGCGACGATGCCCGACTTCGAGCCCGAAGGCAGCCTTGCGCTCAAACCGTGGTTTGGCTCGGATCAGGGTCTCGCACTGCCCGATGAACTCGCCCTGCCTGTGGTGGAAGCCATCGCGCCGTACAACGAGCAGGTGGCGCGGGTGAACAGCCATATAGGCGCGGTCCCGCCGCGCCAGCCGATGAAGGATGCCTCGGGCGCCTCTCAGATGGACGCGAGATC
Organism: Paraburkholderia sp. BR10923; assembly: GCF_040948765.1. Taxonomy (NCBI): domain Bacteria; kingdom Pseudomonadati; phylum Pseudomonadota; class Betaproteobacteria; order Burkholderiales; family Burkholderiaceae; genus Paraburkholderia; species Paraburkholderia sp. BR10923. The sequence goes on from NZ_JBFPKO010000007.1 coordinate 43,568, forward strand.
GCAGGTGAGCAGCCTGCACGGCGTGTCGATGCTCGAAGCGGCGACCCACTCGCTCGAAGCGAATGTCTGTCTCGCGCTACTGCACGAATTGGGCGGAGCGAACGACGCGAAGCTCATCGACGTGGCGGTTGGCGCGGCGGTGAACTTGCACGGCACGCCGGAACTGGCGGCCGCGCAGGCTTCGCGCGAGGCGGGCAACGCGCCCAACGCCGTGCTCGCGGCCGCGGCGGCGATCGTCGGGCCGATTCGTCAGCGCGCCGCGCGCGAGGCGGCAGCACTCATGATCGACCGCTTCGCGGCAGCCAGGCTCACGGACGCATTCGATGAGACTTTCGATACCGGTGCCGTCGATACCACCGGCAGCGCGGCGCTCTTCTCCGATGAACCCGACCCGAAAGCGCAAGCGATGCTCGCGGCGCTCGCCGCGCGCGGCGTGAGTTCCGCAATCATCCGGTGGCTGGCGTGCGGCCCGGGACATCCGCGTTCGGAAGCCGTGCTCGCGGCCATCACGACGACGCTCGCCTGGGGTCCGCTCATGCGCAAGCGCATCTCGCGCCTGACGGCGGAAAGTCTGCCGTGGTGGACGAAACTCTTCGGCACGATGATCGGCGCTTCGGCGGATGCTTCGCGCCACAGCTCCGAGGGCTTTTGCGGCTTCGCCACCGAAGAACTGCTTGGCGAGCGCACCCTGACCGAAATCGCTTTCGCGGCGCTCCTCAACCTGAAACCCACCGCCGACGATTTGTTCGCCTTCAGGACGCTCGCCGGCTTGTTGCTGACAAACGGACCAGGCGCGATTTCGGCCCAGGGCGCAAAGGGCGCGGTATCCGCAGATGGCCCCGAGAGCCCCGAGCGCGTGCAGTTGAACAAGGCGCTCGCGGGTTTCCTCACACACACCGGCTATACGCATGGCGGCAACGGCTATGAAGGCATTGCGTTCCTCAACGAGGCGTTCCGCGACAGCGGCCTCGATGATCCTTCCGATGCGCACCATGCCGTCGACCTGGAAGCGCTCGCGCGCCGCTCTGTCGATCGTTACGCGCAGTACAAGGCACGCCAGAAGCATGCGGGCAGTCTCGACATCGCGAAACTTCCGGGTGTGAACCATCCGGTCTTCAAAGACAAGCCGGTGAATCACGACCCGCGTGAGGTCTTCATAGCGAACCTCTATGAAGCTCGCGGAGAGTACAACGTGTTCCATGCGTATTACCGCGCGCTCGTTCAGGCGCTTTTCGATGCCGGCGTGTCGCGTAACGTCTATTGCGTCAATGTCGACGCAGTGATCGCCGCGCTGCTGCTCAAGATGCTGTGGAAGCCGCTCAGGCGCGGAGCGTTCAGCGAGGCGGATCTCGAAACGGCCGCGTTCACGATCTTTCTCTATCCGCGCATGCTCGGCTGCGCTGCTGAAATTGACGATCACCTGAACCGCGGACGCAATATGGATACGCGCACGGCCGCTTCCCAATGCCACTTCGTTGCGTGACAAAAAAGGCCTCTGACGGCCGCCGCCGTGCTCGCGTTGCGCGGCGCGGTGGCGACGGCAGGGCCGCGATTGATAACGGCAGAACATCAATCGTTCCGAAAGTTGCACTTATCGTTTTGCCGCCTCCAGGCCAATATTGCCAAAACCATAATCGGCCGGACCACCGCGTCTTTTCAAGATCTCAGGAGACACCTCGATGCACCCCTCGTCTAACCTTTCCACCGGACGTTCGAAGGCCGCCACGGTTTTCCGTGTAACGGCCGGGAATTTCCTGGAGCAGTTCGACTTCTTCCTGTTCGGCTTCTACGCCACGCAGATCGCCAACGTTTTCTTTCCCGCCCACAGCGAGTTCGCCTCGTTGATGATGACGTTCGCCGTGTTCGGCGCCGGCTTCCTGATGCGCCCGCTGGGCGCGATCGTGCTCGGCGCCTACATCGACGACGTCGGCCGCCGCAAGGGCCTCATCGTCACGCTTTCCATCATGGCGAGCGGCACGATCCTGATCGCGTTCGTACCGGGCTACGCGACGATCGGACTTCTGGCGCCCGCGCTCGTGCTGCTCGGACGGCTGCTGCAGGGCTTCTCGGCGGGCGCGGAGCTGGGCGGCGTGTCGGTGTATCTTGCCGAGATGGCCACGCCCGGCCGCAAAGGGTTTTTCACGAGCTGGCAGTCCGCGAGCCAACAGGTGGCGATCGTCGTCGCCGCGGGCCTCGGCTTCGGGCTCAATCAGTGGCTGAACGCATCGGCCATAGCAGCGTGGGGTTGGCGCGTGCCGTTCTTCGTGGGCTGCATGATCGTGCCGTTCATCTTCATGCTGCGTCGCAATCTGGAGGAAACGCAGGAGTTCAAGGCGCGCCAGCATCGTCCGACCATGAAGGAAGTATTCGGCACGCTGGTCCAGAACTGGGCCGTCGTCGTCGCAGGCATGATGCTGGTGGCGATGACCACCACGAGCTTTTACCTCATCACGGTCTACGCGCCGACCTTCGGCAAGACGGTCCTGCACCTGAGCACCGCCGACAGCCTGCTCGTGACGCTGTGTGTCGGCGTATCGAACTTCGTGTGGCTGCCGATCGGCGGGGCGCTCTCCGACAAGCTCGGCCGCCGGCCGCTCCTCGTCGCCATGACGGTGCTCGCCATCGCGACCGCCTACCCGGCACTGTCGCTGCTCGCTCACGCGCCGAGCTTCGTCAACATGCTGCTCGTCCTCCTTTGGCTCTCGTTCATGTACGGCATCTATAACGGCGCGATGGTCGTCGCGCTCACGGAAGTGATGCCGGTGCAGGTGCGCGTTGCCGGGTTCTCGCTCGCCTACAGCCTCGCGACGGCCGTGTTCGGAGGCTTCACGCCCGCGATCTCGACGGCGCTCATTCATATGACTGGCGACAAGGCCGCGCCCGGATACTGGATGAGCCTCGCCGCAGCGTGCGCGCTTTTGGCGACGTTCGCGCTCTATCGCCGCCGCGCAGTAACGCTGACACCGGCGCACTGATGCGCTTGCCCCGCATCCATCGCAACCGCACACGACCATCACCATGAAAAATCTGCTTCTGAAACTTTGCGCCGCGGCGCTCGTCGCAAGCTCGGCCGCTGCGGCGAACGTGCAGGCCGCCGACCTGCACGTGATGAGCTCCGGCGGCTTCACCGCCGCGTACAAGGTGCTCGGCCCGAAGTTCGCGTCCCAGACTGGCAACACGCTCGACACCTCGCTCGGGCCCTCGATGGGCAAATCGCCCGAAGCGATCCCCAACAGGCTCGAGCGCGGCGAGCCCGCGGACGCCGTCATCATGGTCGGCTACGCACTCGACGAGCTGATCAAGCAAGGCAAGGTCATCCCCGGATCGCGGGTAGAGCTGGCCGATTCGCGCATCGGCATGGTCGTGCGCGAAGGGGCGGTGAAGCCCGACATCGGCTCCCCCGAGGGCCTCAGGCAGACCCTGTTGCAGGCGAAGTCGATCGCCTACTCGGACAGCGCGAGCGGCGTCTATATCGAGCGAGAGCTGTTCAAGAAGCTGGGCATCGAGGATCAGGTCAGGTCGAAGGCGAAGATGATCCCGCGGATTCCGGTGGCGTCGGTGGTGGCAAACGGGGACTACGAAATCGGCTTCCAGCAGGTGAGCGAATTGCTGCCCGTCCAGGGTGCCACGTTCGTCGGCAAGATTCCCGAGTCTCTGCAGTCCGTCACGCGTTTCGCCGCCGGCATTCCCGTCGGTGCGCGGCATCCGAAGGAAGCGAAAGCGCTTCTCGACTATCTTGCTTCACCCGATGTACAAGCGGAAGTGAAATCGACCGGGCTCGATTCCGTCCTGGCGCATTGAGGCAGAACCACGGGAAGGCTTGTCTCAGCCAGCATTCCCGTCACCGCAAGGCGTCTGTCGCGGGATCATTCGCGACGTCCGGGCGGGCGGGCTCGGGCGCCCTGAGCATCTGTGCGAGACGTGCTCGATCGCACGCGCCTTCCCACATCGAAACGAAGATCACTGCGCACGCGTTGCTGATGACGCTCGTCAGCGCCCGCGCCTCGGACATGAAGCGGTCGATGCCCACCAGCAGCGCCGCCCCGGCAACCGGCAAGTCCGGAATCACCGTGAGCGTAGCGACGAGCGCGACCAGCCCGCTGCCGGACACGCCGGCCGCGCCCTTGGAAGTGAGCAGCATGACGGCGAGCATCGTCGCGGTCTGAGACGCGGATAGCGGCACATCGCACGCCTGAGCGATGAACATCGAGGCGAGCGTCAGATAGATCGCGGTGCCGTCCAGATTGAACGAATAGCCCGCGGGCAGCACGAGCCCGACGACGCCCTTGTCGCAACCGAGCGCCTCCAGCTTCCCGATCAAACGCGGCAGCACCGGCTCCGTCGACGATGTCGCGAGAACGATGAGCAATTCCTCGCGCAGGTAGCGCAGGAGTCGCCAAAGCGCGAAACCGTGCAGCCGCGCGAGCGGCGCGAGCACCAGCGCAACGAACATCACGCATGCGACGTAGAACGACACCATCAGCATGCCGAGCGAGCCGACCGAGCGGATGCCGAAGCGGCCCACCGTGAACGCCATCGCGCCGAACGCTCCGAGCGGAGCGAGCCGCATGATCATCGCGAGGACGCGAAACAGGATCTGGGCGACGCCGTCGATGAGCGCGAGCACGGGCCGGCCGGCCTGCGGATATGAATTCAGAGAGAAGCCGAACAGCAGCGAGAGCAGCAGCACCGGCAGCACCTCGCCCTTCTCGAAGGCCCCGAGCATCGTCTCCGGGATCACGCTCAACCCGAACGCCACGAGTCCGCCCGCCTGCGCGTGCTTCGTATATTGCGCGAGGATGCTCGAATCGAGATGATGTACGTCGATGTGCATGCCCGCGCCAGGTCGCAGCACGAACGCGATGCCGAGTCCGAACACCAGCGCGACGGCCGTCAGGCAATAAAAAAGCGCCAGCGCCTGGATGATCGTGCGTCCGATGGCCTTCCCGCTGGCGAGCGACGTAATGCCCGAGACGATCGTGCAGAAGACGATCGGCGCGACCATCATCCGCACGAGCCCGAGAAACGCGTCGCTGAGCGGCTTGAGCAGCGCGCCCGTTGCCGGCCAGAAATGGCCGAGGATCATGCCGATCACCATGGCCAGCAGGACTTGCACATAGAGCGGACGAATCGGTCTTGCCAACGTCACGATGCGGTCTTCCTTCCTGTCTTGACTGTCGCCGTTGCGTTATTGCCCACGGCATCACCCCTTGCGGCTCCGGCGCGCTTCATCTCGATGATCGTCCGATGAAACTCCTGGGCGGCCGGTGTGAGCGGCCGTCCGCGCCGTCTTACGATTCCCACGCGTCGTCTCACCACCGGTTCGACGAGCGGCACGCTCGTGAGGATCGGGTGGTCATGTCCGGGCATGGCCATCGACGGCACGGCGGCGACGCCGAGCCCCGCTTCGATCAACCCGAGCATGGTCGTCACGTGTCGCGTCTCGCAGACGCTCGGCGCACGTGGCGCGACGCTCGAGAGCGCCTGGTCGAGCAACAGACGGTTGCCGGAAGTCTTGTCGACCGAGACGTAATCGTGCTCGTAAAGCTCGGTCCAGGTCACGCGCTTCTTGCGTGCGAGGGGATGATCGCGGCGGCAAGCAGCAACGAACCGCTCTTGCAGCAGGACTTTGAACTCGATCTCGGACTCTTGACTGCCCATGAAGCTCACGCCGAAATCAGCCTCGCCGCTGATGACGGCGCCAAGCACCTCGTTGGCGCTCGCATCCAGAACCTTGACCCGGATGCGTGGAAAGCGGTGATGGTAGCTCGCGATGACGCTCGGCAGAAAGTAGTACGCCACCGATGGCACGCACGCGATAGTCACATGACCCAGGCGGCTCGATGAAACATCGCGAATGCCGAGCAGTGCGATGTCGAGGTCATCCAGCAGTTGTTCCGCGCTCGGGGCGAACACGCGGCCGACAGTTGTGAGTGTGACGCTACGCGTGGTTCGCTCGAAGAGACGCACGCCGAGCGCTTCCTCGAGCTTGTCGATCCGACGACTCAAGGCCGGTTGGGAAATGCTCACCGCCTCGGCGGCCTTGCGGAAGCTGCCCAGCTCCACCACCGCGCGAAACGCCTGCAAGTCGTTCAAGTCGAAGTTGACGCCCACGACCGGTCTCCGCATCTTGGAATCCGGCTATTTTGCATTATTCAGGAGACGCAGCGATCAAAGATGCCGCGTTTGCTCGGGCGGATTGCCCCAGTCGTTGTGCAACCCATCCCGATAGATCACGGGCGCACTCAACGCCGCATCGAGATCGAGTTCATCGATGCACATGATGTTGACGTTGATATACGGATACCCCGTGCCGTTCGGCATATCGATCCGATCGAATACATGGACCCCGCAGCGCCGGCAGAACGGATGATGCGCGACCGCATTTTTCCCCTGATATTCGCTGAGCGCGGCTTCGTCCGAAAGCAGACGAAAGTCCTCCCGGCGAACCTGCACGTGCCAGAATCGCAGCCTGCTGCAATAACTGCAATTGCATTTCGACGTGCCCTTGTCGAAATCGATGCGAGCCTCGAACTTCACGAATTGGCAATGGCAGCTTCCGAGGTACGTGCGCAGCATGGGGTTCTCCGAGGTTGAGGGCCGCTGCAATTATGGACGGCACGACTTCGCGCTGCCAACGCACGAGCCGTCGCAACCCTCGCAGTAGTGGCGGTCACGCACCGCGCGATCCACGCGCCAGACGTTCGCCTCGGCCGGCCGCGCCGTTCCCACCGAGCGGCCGTTTTCCCGCGCATGAAAGCTCGGCTCGCCCGCCTTGCCGCGGCGAATCGCTTCATCGATGCCCGGCTCGCCGAACGCCGCTTTCAGTTCGGCCACGAACGCCGCGATCTCGGGCATCGGATGCCCGGCCGGCTTGCGCACTCGCATGTCCATTCATCCGCTCCCGAAAAAAGTGCCTATTCGCCATATCTTGAAAACGATGTAGGATACTGTATATCCATACAGGTATTTTCGCAAATGACAACCGCCCTGCCAGCACCGGAAGCCATACACCCGTCCTTGTGGCGGGCGTCCCAGCTTGGCGCTGGCCGCGGCCGCAGCGTCGATACCGGCTATCCGGCCCTGTCGGCGGAATTGCCCGGCGGCGGCTGGCCGCTCGGCGCGCTGGTCGATCTGCTGGTGCAGCAGGCCGGCGTCGGCGAACTGCGGCTGTTGCAGCCGGCGCTCAGCGCCGTCGGCGAGCGTCCGGTCGCCTTCGTGCAGCCGCCGCACACGCCGGACGGCCTCGGGCTCAACTACATCGGCCTGTCGCTGCAGCAGGTGCTGCGCATCAACGCGCCGAAAACCGCCGACGCGCTGTGGTCCGCCGAGCAGATCCTGCGCGCCGGCAGTTGCGGCGCGCTGATCTTCTGGGCGCAATACGCGCAGGCGTCGTCGCTGCGCCGCCTGCATCTGGCCGCGCAGTCGTCGGAGACGCTTTTCATCATGGTGCGGCCGCTCGCCACCGCGCAGGACGCGTCGCCCGCGCTGCTGCGGCTCGCGCTCAGGCCATCGGCCGAAGGTCTGACCATCGACATCGTGAAACGACGAGGGCCCGCTCGCGCAGAGCCCCTGTCGATTCCCCTTCAACCCACACCCGTTCTGCTTTCCCGACATGCGCGTCTTTCTCGCCGTTCATCTGCCAAAGTTGCCGCTCGAGGTCTTCAGACCGAAGTGGTCGCCTGAGCCCGCGCATGGCTGCGCGGTGCTGGAGAAAGACAAGGTGGTCATGGCCGATCCCGCCGCGCGCTCGGCAGGCGTGCGTCCGGGCATGAAGCGCGGCGGCGTGCTGACGCTGTCGCCGGAAACCGAGATGGTTGAGCGCGACAGCGGCCGCGAAGCGGCGGCTCATCGCGAGGTTGGGATCGCACTGATGCGCTTCTCGCCCGAAGTCGCGCTGCTCGATGAGGCGACGGTGGTCGTCGAGATCGGCGCGAGTCTGCGGCTCTTCGGCGGCCTGCTCGCGCTGTGTCGCGACGCCAAGGCCATCCTCGATGCGCTCGGCTTCACCGCGCGCATCAGCGCCGCGCCGACCGGCCAGGGCGCGTGGCTGCTCGCGAAGTTCGGCAACCGCCGCGTGCTGAAGCTCGCGTCGCTCGAACACCGCCTCTCAGCGCTGCCGATGCTCGCCGTGCCCGAAGTCCGCCCGTTCGCCGACTGGTTCACGGGCCTTGGTTGCGAGCGCATCGCCGATCTGCGCCGCCTGCCCCGCGCCGGCTTGCAGCGCCGCTGCGGCGAACATCTGCTCGACTCGCTCGACCGCGCGTTCGGGACCGCGCCCGAACTGTTCGACTGGCTCGAACTGCCGCCCACGTTCTCGGCGCGCATCGAGATGCCGGACCGGCTCGAACACGCGGATGGCGCGGTGTTCGGCGCGCAGCGGCTCGTCGTGCAACTGTGCGGATGGCTGTGCGCGAAGCAGCTCGCGGTCAGCGGCATTCGCCTGTCGCTCGAACACGAGCGCGGCCGCAATGCGATCGAGCCGACCACGATCGACATCGCGCTCGGCGAGCCGACCTGGCGCGAAGAACATCTGATGCGGCTGCTGAAAGAGCGGCTGCATCGCATCGAGCTCGCCGCGCCCGTGATTGCGTTGCGGCTCGATGCGTCGAACGTCGAGTCGGCCGCGCCCGCGTCGGACACGCTGTTTCCCGAACCGGGCGGCTCGCAGGAAGACCATGAGCGCCTGCTCGAACTGCTGGTCGCGCGGCTCGGCGAAGAGAACGTGCTGAAACCCGCGCCAACCGCCGATCATCGCCCGGAGATCGCAAACCGCTGGCTGCCGGTGTCGCAGCCGGTCAAGCCCGAGCCGCTGCCGCAGAATCTGCCGCGCCCGACGTGGATGCTCGATACGCCGGTGCGTCTGTTGATGCGCCAGCACCGCCCGTTCTATGGCTCGCCGTTGCGCATGGTGTCGCCGGGCGAGCGTATCGAGAGCGGCTGGTTCGACGGCGAGCTCGTCACGCGCGATTACTTCGTCGCGCAGGCGGACGACCAGAGCTGCTACTGGATCTACCGCGAACGCGTGAGCAGCCGCGACGCGGAAGAAGAGCAACGCTGGTTCCTTCATGGCCTGTTCGGCTGACAGGCGCGGCTGATATGCGCGGATGAACGGCCATGGACACCACCTTCACGATGCTGCCGGCGTATGCCGAGCTGTTCTGCTTTTCCAACTTCACGTTTCTGCGCGGCGCGTCGCACGCTGAGGAACTGGCCGAGCGTGCCGCGCAACTCGGCTACTCCGCGCTCGCGATCACCGACGAATGCTCCCTCGCGGGAGTCGTGCGCGCGCATGTCGCGGCGAAGGAAGCGAAGCTGCCGTTCATCGTCGGTTCGTATTTCCGGCTCGTCAATGCCGATGGTTCGCCGGCCTTCGGCCTGATCCTGCTCGCCCGCAACCGCAACGGCTACGGCAATCTGTCCGAGCTGATCACGCTCGCGCGCATGCGCGCGCCCAAGGGCGAATACCGGCTCACGCCGCAGGATCTGTCGCGGCCGGAGAAGGAATATCGCCACCTGCTCGGCATGCCCGACTGCCTCGCGATTCTGGTGCCGGATTTCCCGGCCAGCGAAGACGCGCTCGACGCGCAGGTCGAATGGCTCGACGAAACCTTCACCGGCCGCGCATGGGTCGGTCTCGTGCTGCATCAACGCGCGATGGACGACATGCATCGCGGCGCGGTCGAATTCGTCGCGAAGAGCCGCGACGTGCCCGTCGTCGCGCTTGGCGAAGTCGTGATGCACGTGCGCTCGCGCAAGCCGCTGCAGGACACGATGACCGCGATCCGGGTCGGCAAACCGGTCCATGAGTGCGGCTATGATCTCGCGCCGAACGCCGAGCAGCATCTGCGCTCGCGGTTGCGCCTGGCCAACCTGTACCCGGAAGACGCGCTGGCCGCGACGGTCGACATCATGAGCCGCTGCACGTTTTCGCTCGATGAGCTGCGCTACGAGTATCCCGACGAGCTGGTGCCGGCCGGCCATACGCCGGCCTCGTACTTGCGCCAGGAGACCTATATCGGCGCGCAGCGGCGTTTTCCGGCGGGGATCCCGCATCACGTGCAGCAGCAGATCGAGCACGAACTCGAACTGATCGCGGACCTGCAGTACGAGCCGTATTTCCTGACCGTCTATGACATCGTCCGCTTCGCGCGCAGCCAGCACATTCTGTGTCAGGGTCGCGGCTCGGCCGCGAACTCGGCGGTCTGCTACTGCCTCGGCGTGACCGAGGTGGACCCCGCGCGCGGCAACATGCTGTTCGAGCGCTTCATCAGCAAGGAGCGCGGCGAGCCGCCCGATATCGACGTCGACTTCGAGCACCAGCGGCGCGAAGAAGTGATCCAGTACATCTATCGCAAGTACGGCCGCGACCGGGCCGCGATCGCGGCGGCGGTGTCGACCTATCGTCCGCGTGGCGCGCTGCGGGAAACCGGCAAGGCGCTCGGCGTCGATCCGCAGATCGTCGATGCGGTCGCGAAGTCGCATCACTGGTTCGATAGCCGCCAGGATCTGCTCGCGCGCTTCGCGGAATCCGGCCTCGATCCGGACAAGCCGCTGATTCAGGCCTGGGCGAAGCTCGCCGCGCAACTGCTGAATTTTCCGCGCCATCTGTCGCAGCATTCGGGCGGCTTCGTGATCAGCCGCGGCAAGCTCACGCGGCTCGTGCCGGTGGAAAACGCGGCGATGGCCGACCGCTCGGTGATCGAGTGGGACAAGGACGATCTCGAATCATTGGGCTTGCTGAAGGTGGACGTGCTCGCGCTCGGCATGCTGTCGGCGATCCGGCGCACACTCGACCTCGTGTCGGAACAGCGCGGCGAACGTTTCGAAATGCAGGACATTCCGTCTGAAGATCCCGCGACCTACGCGATGATTTCAGCCGCCGATACGGTCGGCGTGTTCCAGATCGAATCGCGCGCACAGATGAGCATGCTGCCGCGCATGCGGCCACAGACGTTCTACGACCTCGTGATCGAAGTCGCGATCGTGCGGCCGGGTCCGATTCAGGGCGGCGCCGTGCATCCGTACCTGCAGCGCCGCCAGGGCTTCGAGCCCGTCACCTATCCGAGCGACGCGTTAAAGACCGCGCTGGGCCGCACGCTCGGCGTGCCGATCTTCCAGGAGCAGGTGATGCAGGTGGCGATTCTCGCGGCCGGCTTCACGGCCGGCGAAGCCGACCAGCTGCGGCGCGCGATGGCCGCGTGGAAACGCAAGGGCGGGCTCGAAAAATACTATGACCGCATCGTGCTCGGCATGCAGGAGCGCGGCTACAACCAGGCCTTCGCCGAGGCGATCTTCGAGCAGATCAAGGGCTTCGGTGAATATGGCTTCCCCGAAAGTCACGCGGCCAGTTTCGCGCTGCTCGTCTATGCGAGCAGCTGGCTCAAGTGTCACGAACCAGAGGCATTTCTCGCCGCGATGCTGAACAGCCAGCCGATGGGCTTCTATTCGCCGTCGCAACTGGTTCAGGATGCGCAGCGGCACGGCGTCACGGTGTTGCCGGTCGATGTGACGGTGAGCGGCTGGGACTCCTCGCTCGAACCGCGTGCGGGGGCGATGCGCCCCGCCGTGCGGCTCGGTCTTTCGCTGCTGCGCGGCATGAAGGACGGCGCCGCCGAACGGATCGAGAACGCGCGCGCGGTTCGTCCGTTCGCGAGCGTCAACGATCTCGCGCGCCGCGCGCAGCTCGACCGCAAAGACCTGCATGCGCTCGCGGATGCGAATGCGTTGGCAGCGCTCGCGGGAAACCGCCGCGAAGCGCTGTGGCAGTCGGTCGCTGCGGTGCCGGACAAGGATATGCTCGCGGCCGCGGCGACTCAGGACGAAACGCCCGAACTGGGCGCACCGAGCGAAGCGCACGACATCGTCGCCGACTACCGCTCGCTCGGCCTGACGCTGAACCGCCATCCGCTGGAACTGCTCAGGCCGCAATTGCTCGCGAACCGGCTGATGCCGGCCGCGACGCTGCGGACCTATCGCGACGGCCGCCTCGCGCGCGCCTGCGGACTGGTGACGGTGCGTCAGCGACCTGGCACGGCCAAGGGCGTCGTATTCGTCACGCTGGAAGACGAGACGGGCAACGTCAACGTGATCATCTGGCCGGGCCTGCTCGAAAAACAGCGCAAGGAAGCGTTGGGCGCCACGCTGCTCGCCGTGTACGGCACGTGGCAGTGTCAGGGAGAAGTACGGCACCTCGTCGCGCAGAGGCTCGTCGATATGTCCCATCTGCTGGGCAAGTTGCAAACGACGAGCAGAAACTTCTGCTGACGCGAGCGCGCGAATGCGTATCATCGGAACAGCAAACGGAGGGCATCCATGTGCTATTCGGCTCAGATCGTGGCGGACTACCGGCGCTACGTTCGCATGTTCGGCGCGCAGATGAGCATCGAGGAATTCGCGCGGCTTTTCTTCGAACGCGCGCAAGACAATCAGGCGAAGATTCCCAAAGCGATGGAAGACGCGTTCTCGGAACCGCAGTCCGACGCGGAACGGGAAGTCTGGGCGATGATCGAACGCTTCCGGTCGCAGCAGACCGTGAAGCTCGAACAGGAACTGTTCAAACAGCGCACCCGCTTCGCCGATGCCGAGCGCTCCTTGCAGACCAAAGTCACCAAGGCGGCGACCGAGAGTCAACGGATCGCCAAAGACAAGATCGACCGCACGCTCGAACGGCTCGACGACCTCCGCCGGGTCGATCCCAAAGCAGCCGACTCGCGCATCTTTCCAGGCTACTACGCGCCGGTACTGGTGATGGAAAACGGCCAGCGCGTGGTCAAGCCGATGCGCTATCAGTGCCGCCTCGCCGGCAAGCCCGCATCGTACGACACCCGCTATCCGGGCACGTACAACGCTCGTCGGGACAGTCTCGAAAGTTTCTGGAAAACGCTATTCGGCTACTCGCATGGACTCGTGCTGGCCAGTTCATTCTATGAGAACGTATCGCGCGCGCGGATGGAAGGCCGTGAACTGGCGCCCGGCGACAAAGATGAAAATGTCCGGCTGGAGTTCAGCCCCAACCCGCCCCATGACATGCTGGTCGCATGCTTATGGTCCCGCTGGAGCGGCAAAGGCGAGCCCGATCTATTGTCCTTCGCGGCCATCACCGATGATCCGCCACCCGAGGTTGCCGCCGCCGGCCACGATCGCTGCATCATTCCGATCAAGCCCGAGCATATCGACGCGTGGTTGAATCCCGATCCGCACGATCTGGCAGCGCTGTACGCGATTCTCGACGATCGGGACCGGCCGTTCTACGAACATCGGATCGCGGCCTGAATACAACATGCGGTTTTCCAGGCCGCGCAATACGGTGCCGGATCATCCTTGCAATCTTCGCGCAGTAACATATTCTGCGTTATGAATCTTCGTCGGCTGGCAAAAAATACCCGGTCGCAGAGGTTCGCGAACAGGTGCGATCCGGACCCCGTCAATCATCGAAGCGCCTGCGCAACGCGCCCACCACCTGCACCATGCGCATACGCACGCCACGGACCGCGCCGAGGTCGCCGACTGGGTCTGGCCCTTCTGAACCTCACGCGCAGCACGCACCGGGGGAAAGCTCCATGGACGACGCTCCCACCACGACCACGCCGCAAAGCATGGATGCGGCGCGCACCGGCCTGAGCGCCGCCGCGCTGCAGCGCGGCGTGCTCGACAATCTGCTGTGCCTGCTCGGCCGCTATCCGGCCATCGCTTCGCCGCACGACTGGTACATGGCGCTCGCCTACAGTGTGCGCGACCGCATGCTGGCGCGCTGGGCAGCCTCCGTCCAGACCTACGCCGTCAGCGATGCGCGCGTAGCCTGCTATCTTTCCGCCGAATTCCTGATCGGCCCGCAACTCGGCAACAACCTCGCCAACCTCGACATCGAGGCCAACGCGCGTGAAGCGCTGGCCTCGCTCGGCGTCGACCTCGATACGCTGCTCGAGATCGAGGAGGAGCCGGGGCTCGGCAATGGCGGGCTGGGCCGGCTCGCGGCCTGCTATCTGGATTCGCTCGCGACGCTGGAAATCCCGGCCATCGGCTATGGCATCCGCTACGAATTCGGCATCTTCGACCAGCTGATTCGCGACGGCTGGCAGATCGAAACCACCGACAAGTGGCTGCAAAGAGGCAATCCGTGGGAGATCGTGCGCGCCGAGGTGGCGTACTACGTCGGCTTCGGCGGCAGCACGCACAACGAGACCGATGCACGCGGGCACCTGCGTGTGCGCTGGACCCCCACGCGGCAGATCAAAGGCGTAGCGTGCGACATCCCGATGCCGGGCTATCGCGTCAACACCTGCAACACCTTGCGGCTGTGGAAAAGCGAAGCGGTCGAGTCGTTCGACCTGCAAGACTTCAACGCCGGCGACTATTACGAGGCCGTCAACGAAAAGGTCATCTCCGAGACGCTGTCGAAAGTGCTGTATCCGAACGACGAGCCCGAGATCGGCAAGCGCCTGCGGCTCGCGCAGCAATACTTCTTCGTGTCGTGCTCGCTGCAGGACATGCTGCGCCTGCTCGAAATCAAGGGCGAACCGCTCGGACACTTCGCGGATCTGTTCAACGTGCAGCTGAACGACACGCACCCGTCGATCGCGGTCGCCGAGCTGATGCGTCTGCTGGTGGACGACAAGGAGCTGCCGTGGGACGAGGCCTGGGACATCACCCGGCGCGCGCTCGCGTACACCAATCACACGCTGCTGCCCGAGGCGCTCGAAACCTGGGGGTTGCCGCTGATGCGCAACCTGCTGCCGCGCCTGCTCGAAATCATCTACGAGATCAACCGGCGTTTCCTCGACGAGGTCCGGCAACGCTTTCCGGGCGATGAAGCGCGCCTCGCACGCATGTCGCTGATCGACGAGCGCGGAGACAAGCTCGTGCGCATGGCGCATCTCGCGACCGTCGGCGCCCACGCGATCAACGGCGTGGCCGAACTGCATTCCGGGCTGCTCAAGCAAACCGTGCTGCGGGACTTCGCCGAATTGTGGCCCGAGCGCTTTCACAACGTCACGAACGGCGTCACGCCGCGCCGTTTCATGCTGCTTTGCAATCCGGGGCTCGCGCGGCTGCTCGACGAGACCGTCGGCGCTGGCTGGGTCACGGATCTGGCGCGATTGCGCAAGCTCGAAGCCTATGCCGACGACGCCGCGTTCCAGCAGCGTTGGCGCAGCGTGAAGCAGTCGAACAAGGCGGTGCTCGCCGAGCATATCCGCCGCGTCACCGGCATCGGCGTCGATACTGCCGCGCTGTTCGACGTGCAGGTCAAGCGCATCCACGAATACAAGCGGCAGCATCTGAACGCGTTGCTGATCGTCACACTGTACCGGCGCCTGCTGCGCGATCCGCAACTCGCGCTGACGCCGCGCTGTTTCGTCTTCGGCGGCAAGGCCGCGCCCGGCTATGTGATGGCCAAGCTGATCATTCGTTTGATCAACGGCATTGCCGAAGTCGTGAATCACGACCCGGTGGTGAACGGCCGGCTGAAGGTCGTGTTCTATCCGGACTTCAACGTGAAGAATGGCCACTTCATGTACCCCGCCGCCGATCTGTCCGAGCAGATTTCGACGGCCGGCAAGGAGGCGTCTGGCACCGGCAACATGAAGTTCATGATGAACGGCGCGCTGACGATCGGCACGCTCGACGGCGCCAACGTCGAAATCCGCGAAGAAGTCGGCGACGAAAACTTCTTCCTGTTCGGCCTGACCGCCGACGAAGTGGCAGGAGTGAAGCGCGCGGGTTATCACCCCGCGGACTATGTGAAGGACAACGCGGAACTGGGCGAAGTACTGCAACTGATCGCCGACGGTCAGTTCTCGCGCGGCGACCGTGAAATGTTCCGCCCGCTCATCGACAATCTGCTGCACGCGGACCCGTTTCTCGTGCTCGCCGATTACGCCGCTTACGTGGCGCGTCAGGACGACGTCAGCGCCGCCTGGCAGGACACGCGGCGCTGGACCCGCATGTCGATCCTGAACACCGCGCGCTCGGGCAAGTTCTCCTCCGACCGGGCCATCGGCGAATACTGCAAGAAGATCTGGAGGATCTGCCCGATAAGGATCACCCTTGACCAATGACCCTGAAACGGCATTGCTGCGTGCTCACGCGGTTCGCCCCGGCTCGCGGTTTCCGACGGGCGTCAGCGCGGTGCCCGGGGGCATCAATTTCTGCATCTTCTGCCGCCACGCGACGCGCGTCGAGCTATTGCTGTACGAGGCCGCGGACAGCCCCGAGCCGTTTCAGATCATCCCTCTCTGTACCGATGAGAATCGAACCTTCTTCTTCTGGCATGTGATGGTGGAAGGACTGCCGTTCGGCACGCACTACACGTGGCGAGTGGATGGTCCGCGCGATACGCAGTCCGGCGGCTTCGCGTTCGATCCCGAACGCGAACTCCTCGATCCGTATGCCCGCGCGGTCAGCGACGTTCTGTGGACACGGCGTGGGGCCGGCAACCCGAACCCCGCCGCGCACGCCACGCACCGCGCGATCGTGACGGAACCGCTGCGCGCGCCCCCCAACCGTATCTCGCGCGGCCTCGACAACGCGATCATCTACGAGTTGCACGTGGGCGGCTTCACGCGTCATCCGTCGAGCGGCGTCCAGCATCCCGGCACCTTCGCCGGCCTGATCGAGAAGATTCCGTATCTCACGCAACTCGGCGTGACCCACGTCGAGCTGCTGCCGGTGATGGCCTTCGACGAGCAGGACGTTCCGCCAGGGACGGCAGCTCTCGGCCTGATCAACTACTGGGGCTACAGCACGCATAGCTTCTACAGCCCGCATCCTCGCTACTGCCTGGACCCCGCGCGCGCGCCGCAGGAGTTTCGCGCGCTCACCGACGCGATGCACGCCGCGGGCATCGCGGTGCTGCTCGACGTCGTGTTCAACCATACGGCGGAAGCCGGCGAGACGGGGCCCGTCATCAACTTCAAGGGCCTCGTCAACGATATTTTCTACCACCTCGACGAGACCGACCGGCGTCGCTATCGGGACTACACCGGCTGCGGCAACACGGTCAATTGCAACCATCCGCTGGTGACGGCGTTCATCGTTCATTGCCTCGAATACTGGGTGGAGGAGCTGGGCGTCGACGGGTTCCGCTTCGATCTGGCGAGTGTGTTCGCGCGCGACCAGCACGGCGAGCTGATGGCCGATCCACCGCTGCCCTGGGCGATGGAGTCTTCGCGTGTGCTTGCGCACGTGCCGTTGATCGCGGAAGCGTGGGACGCCGCCGGCATGTACCAGGTCGGCGCCTTTCCCGGCATGGCGTGGGCCGAGTGGAACGGCCGCTATCGGGACGTGATTCGCCGTTTCGTGCGCGGCGACCCGGGCCTGATCGGGGAGGTCGCCACCTGCATCGCGGGCAGTTCGGACCTGTATGCGGACGGCGGCAGGCTGCCCGACAACAGCATCAACTTCGTCACGTGCCACGACGGTTTCACGCTGATCGATCTGGTGAGCTACGAGACGAAACTCAACGAGGTCAATGGCGACGGGAATCGCGACGGCAGCTCCAATAACCTGTCGTGGAACTGCGGGACCGAGGGCGAGACCTCCGACCCGACGATTCTCGCGCTGCGGCTGCGCCAGGCGCGCAACCTGATGGCCATTCTGTTCCTGAGCCAGGGCGTGCCGATGATGCTCGCCGGTGACGAGGTGCTGCGCAGCCAGCGCGGCAACAACAACGCCTATTGTCAGGACAACGCGCTCAGCTGGTTCGACTGGACACCCACTGAAACCGGCTCGGCGATGTCGCGCTTCGTGCGTGAATTGATTGCGCTGCACATGCGCCACGCAAGTTTGCGCCGGCAAAATTTCCTGACCGGCCGGCCAGCGCCCGGGCAAACGCGGCCGGATGTGGCATGGCATGGCGAGCGCCTGAACGAGCCCGGCTGGCACGATGCCGGCGCGCGGCTTCTCGCCGTCACGCTGGGGGGCGAAAAGCCGGGCGAGGCGGCACTGCACATGGTGTTCAACATGAGCGATTGCGCGCGCACGGTCGAATTGCCCGCGCCAGACGCGCGGCACTGGCGGCGTATCGTCGATACCGCGCGCAACAGTCCGCATGACATCGTGCAAGTTGCGCAGCAGGGCGTCATCGAAAGCGAGCAATGCCGCGTGGAAGCGCGCAGTGTCGTGGTCCTGGAAGAAGCGAGCTGAAGTTACCCAAATCACCCGGTCTGTCGTCCTCTAATGTCGATCGCGGAGGGCATCATGAGAATCAGCGTATATGGGCCGTCCGTCGTCCTCGCGATGGTTGCGCTCGTGGTGCATGGCAGCGCATTCGCGAGGTCCGAAACGTGCCATCCGGCCTCGGAGAAGCAGATTTCCGCACTGTTCGATCGCTGGAACGACTCGCTGAAAACCGGCGACCCGCAGAAGGTCGTGGCGAACTACGCACCGAACTCGATCCTGCTGCCGACCGTCTCGAACAAGCCGCGTTTGACCGCCGACGAAAAGCTCGACTATTTCAAACGCTTCCTCGAAAACAAACCGGTCGGCACGATCGACTTCCGCGACATCATGATCGAATGCAATACGGCGATCGACTCGGGGCTCTATACGTTCAAGTTCGCGGACGGCTCGGTCGTCAAGGCGCGCTATACGTTCACCTACGCGTGGAACGGACACAAGTGGCTGATTACCAGCCATCATTCGTCGAAAATGCCGGAAGGCAATTAGGCGATGCGATTGAGAAGAAATCAGGCTGGGACTTGAACCTCATTCACGAATGGCCTGAATACGTCCCGCCTTGACTGCCGCTTTCAAAACCGTCCAGTCCGCCTCATTCTGCTCCGCATAAGCGAGCGCGAATTGCACGACGGCTTCGTCGAATGCCTCCGACTTGCCGACATATCCGCTGAGCAATGCGGGGTCGCCTGCTTTCGCCATCGAATGCGCCAGCGCGTGAGCGCAGGACACCGCATATTCGCCCAGATCTTCGACGTCGAACGTGGTGAAGTCGAACGCCCCCTTCATGTCGCGCAATTGCCGCACGTAGAAGTCGTTGCCGGTGTGATGCATCTTCGACCAGCCGAGGAAAATGTCGCTGGCCGACTGCAGCAGACGCTGCCCGTTCACCACGCGCTGGCCGTGATTGGCATAGCGGCTCGGCGGCAGATACTCCTCCAGCACGGAAGCCCGCGCCTCCTTGAGTTGCAGGAACAGCGGGCACTCTCCGTCGGCCATGAAGAGCGTCTCGTAGCAACGTGTTCCCACCGAGCCGATGCCCACCACGCGAATGGCGATATCCACCAGCTCATAGCGATCGAACAGTGCGCGCCTGTCATCGGGAAGCGTCAGTCGATAGTCGGCGAAAAAGCGCCGTACCAGCGTTTGGTACTGTTTCTGGTCGTGCTTGCTCTCGAGCGGGACGTGGTACACGAGCGGGGGCGAGTCCTTGATGCGCAGCTTGCCGTTGACCATCTCGGTTGCGCGAGTCAGCACGGAACGTGATGATTGCTGCCTCGCCTTTTCGATGACGGCCAGTTCTTTCCGTCTTTCCTCCACCGAATCGGCAATCGCCAGCATGCTCGCTGCCTTGAACTGGCAATACCAGACGTCGAGCGTGTCCATGCTGCTCAATCCGGCGAGCCGTTGCCGGAAGGTCTCGCAGAGCCGGCGTACCACGGCGCGCTGGTCGCGAATCGTAAAGCCTCGTTCGCGCGCGGCAATCACGAACGAAGCGGCGAGCCTGCGCACGTCCCAGTCGAACGGACCCGGCAGGGTTTCGTCGAAGTCGTTGGGGCCGAAAAGAATGCGCCGTTCCGGACTCGCGAACAGCCCGAAATTAGCGAGATGCGCATCGCCGCCCAATTGCACGCTCACGTTGGAACGAGGCAGTTTCGACAGGTCGTGCGCCATCAGCGGCGCGGCACCCCGATAGAACGCGAACGGACTCGCGACCATCCGACCGTAGCGGATCGGGATCAGCTCCGGCACGCGGCCCACGTTGGACGCATCGAGCAGAGCGATGGGATCGCGATCGACGATCTTGCAGATTCCCAGCTCCGCGCGCGGCGCCTTCTTGCGCGCCGCCTTGCCCTGCTCCATGCGCGCGGCCAGCGAGCCACGCCCGGCGAACAGCATGGACGGATCTTCCTGTGCCGCCAGCGTCTTCGGATCGGCGCGATCCGTGGCGGGTTGGATGGACTTCTCAGCAGCGGAATCAGACACGCGTCACTCCTTGTTCGAATCGGGATCAAGCGGCCTTGTCATGTCACTTCCCTTCCCGTCACTTCACTTTGCCTTGCTTTATCCCGGCTTGTCGGCGTCCGGGGCTGCCGCCCACGCGGGTGGCGACAGATCGCGCAGTGCGTCGATCGCCGCATCGACCGTCTCGAAGATCTCGCGATGCGCGCCGCTCATCCGCAGTGCCCTGTACCGCTCGAGTTCGTGCCGCACGCCAGCCGGCACCGCGACCACCGCGATACCCAGGCCGCGCTGGTCGAGTTCCGCACCCAGCTGGAGCAAGGTCTTGCCGGCCGTGTAGTCGATATTGCTGATCTCGGTTGCGTCGATCACGACCCAGCGCAACGGAACGTCCGCTTCGTTGACGATTTTCAGCACTTCCTCTGTGAAGCGCCCCGTGTTCGCATAGAACAGATCCGCCTCGAACCGGTAGATGACGATGCCGGGCGCCGCGAGCAGATTCGGCTCGACGTGATGGGGAATCCAGTGGCCGGTGGGGCCGCGCGTCAACACGCGCGTGCGCAGCCGATAGCTATGCCGCGCATGCGCGATCAGCGACAGCACGACGGCGGCGAGAATGCCGTGCATCACATCGACGAACACGACCACGCCCGCCGCGAGCAACGCAACGACGAATTCGTCCTTCTGCATGCGAAACAGTTCGGCCATCCCCTTCACGTCGATCAGCTTCACACCGATCATGAAGACGATTGCCGACAGCACGGCGGCAGGCATCAGGCTGAGCGGCCTCGTGAGGAACAGCAGCACCAGCAGCACGATCACGGCGGTGCTCAAATGGGCGACCTGGGTGCGTCCTCCCGCATCGTCGATGATCTCGGTCTTGGTCGGACTGCCGTTCACGACGAAGGTGCCGGTAAACGCCGCGGCCGCGTTCGCCGCCGCGAGTCCGATGATGTCGGCGTTATCGTCGCCCTTCTCGTTGTTGCGGGCCGCGTAGGCACGCGCCGTCGCCGCGCTCTGCGCGATGATGACGATGAAGCACGAGGCCGCCGTCGCCAGTACCTGGTTGATCTCGCTCATGTGCAGCGGCGGCACGAACAGCGACGGCAGTCCGCCGGGCACTTCGCCCGTCACCGCGATGCCGTGTGCGGCGAAATTGAACACCCCGCTCGCCACGATGGAGCCGACCACGGCGATCAGCGCGCCTGGCGCGTGCGGCGCGAGACGCTTGCAGCCGATGATCACCGCGAGTACGGCAAGCGAAAGGAGCGTGGTCGGATAGTTCGCTTCGGCCACACGTTGAACCACGCTCACCAGTTGCATGACGGGGCCATGCCCCTGCTTCGCGAGCCCGAGCAGCCCAGCGAGTTCCCCCGCCGCGACCTGCACGCCTACCCCCGTCAGAAAGCCGATCAACGCGCTTCGTGAAAGAAAGTCGGCCAGAAAGCCGAGCCGAAAGATACGCGCGATCACCAGCATCACGGCGACCGTCAGGGCCACCGTGCTCGTCAGCCCGATGTATTCCTTGCTGCCCAATGCAGCCACGGTCGTCAAGGTACCGGCGAGGATCGCGGCCGTCGCGGAGTCCGCCGCGACTACCAGTTGACGCGAAGCACCCAGAACCGCGAACGCCACCAGCGGCAACAGGATCGTATAAAGACCCGTGACGGTGGGCGTGCCGGATATCTTCGTGTACCCCATCACCTCGGGTATGCCGAGGGCCGCCAGCGTGAGCCCGGCGATGATGTCGCGCGGCAGTTGAGAGGAATTGAAGGGCAAAAGCCCTTGCAGAAACGGCGAGTGATGCAGATGAGCGCGCGTGGAAGCCGCTGGTTTCATGTGTCCACCTCCACTCAGGTCGTGAGCTTGCCGACCAGCGCGTTCGCGATGATCTCGTTCGCGATCACCACGTTGGATGCCCCCGCGCTCTCGAACAACATCTTTCTCAAGGGGTTTTCGCCGGGCACTGCAATCGCGAGCGACGCATTCAGCGTATGCGCCGCCAGCGTGATCGCCAGATTGTTGTTGCTGTCGGGGGTCGTCACGACCAGCGCTTTGGCACGGTCCAGCCGCGCATGCTTAAGCACGTCGTCGAATTCCCCGGGCGGACCTAGCATGACCTGAAAGTCGTGATCCGCCGCCCGTTCGGCCTGCCCCTGATCGCCCACGAGCACGAGCACCGTATGTCCGGCGTCGCGCAGCCGCCCGGCGACCAGTTCACCGAGCGAATGAAATCCCACTACCACGACATGATCGGCAAGTTGGTCGAGCTTGCGCTCCATGATCCTGTTCTCCCGATAAGCCATCACGTCGTCGCCGGATAGTATGCCAGTGAGCCTCGAAACCGCGAATCCGCCGATCAGCATGGTCGCGATCATGGCTACCAGCATGAAGATCTTTTGAGGCCGATTGAATTCGCCAAAGGCGCCGAGTGTCGTGACGAGGTTGAGCCCATTCCACACCGATGTAAGTACTTTGTTTGGGAACGAGGTATTGGACTGATCCAGGATGAACAGCCCGGTGGCGGCACTGCAGAGCAGCAGAACGAGAAGGCCGACCGTGTGGCGTGCGTGGCGGCGCCATTCGCGAATACGGATGGCTCCAAGACGAGGCTCATTTACACGGAAGATCCACATGGTCACCTCGGATAGTCGAAACGATCGAGACAACAGCGAACCCAACCCAAGCAGACAAGCTCCCCCTTTTTGCGCCGGTAGTCAATAGTCAAGAGCCCCCATGAAAGAGGCTCTGTAAGCGCCTTGATCGCCTTCTACGGCAATGCTCCCCCTGCTTCGGAGACGGGCTCGAACACCACCCGCTGCTCCTGCGAGTCGTAGCGGCAAACCACTCGCATCCCTTCACCGATTTCGCCATTGATCAGCGCTTTCGCCAACGGATTTTCGACGCGCTGCTGAATCTGCCGGCGCAGTTCGCGCGCGCCGAACTCGGGCCGATAGCCCTCGGTCGCGAGATGGTCGATGAGCGAGTCGTCGAAGCTCAGCTCGATGTCCTGACTGCTGGCAATGCGTCGCACCTGCTCCAGCAGAATCCGCACGATATGACGCGTCTCGTCGCGGCCCAGCGACTTGAACACGATGATGTCGTCGATCCGGTTGAGGAACTCCGGCCTGAAATGCTGCCGCAGCACGTTCATTACGCCGCTTTCCACGCTGACGGAGCCCGCCTGGCTGAAAAATCCCGGCCCCGTGCGGTTCTGTCCGGTGATCACGTCGGACGCGAGATTGCTCGTCGCGATGATCAGCGTATTGCTGAAATCGACGACGCGCCCTTTGCCGTCCGTCAGGCGTCCATCGTCGAAAACCTGCAGCAGCACGTTGTACACGTCGGGATGCGCCTTTTCGATTTCGTCGAGCAGGATCACGCTGTACGGTCTGCGCCGCACCCGTTCGGTCAGCTGCCCGCCCTCTTCGTAGCCAACGTATCCGGGCGGCGAACCGATCAAACGCGCGACGGTATGGCGCTCCATGTATTCGCTCATGTCGAAGCGCAGCATCGCATCCTCGTCGCCGAACACGACTTCGGCGAGCGCTTTCGCCAGCTCGGTTTTGCCGACACCGGTCGGCCCCAGGAACAGAAACACGGCGGTGGGCCGGTGCCGCGCCTGCAAGCCGGCACGCGCGCGCCGCACGGCATCGCTGACGGCCACGACGGCTTCATCCTGGCCGATCACGCGCTGATGCAAGCGCTGCTCCATATTCAGGAGCCGCTCCTTTTCCTCGGCCGTCAACTGCGCGACGGGAATGCCCGTGAGCCGCGCGACGATTTCGGCGACCTGCCCGATACTCACATGCGATGTGTGGGTGCCGACACTCTTCTTCCACGCGTCGGTTGACTCGCGCAGCTGCTCTTCCTTCGCGGTGATCTCGCCGCCGAGCGCATGCGCGCGATCGAATTGCTTGCGCGATGCCGCATAGTCCTGCTCGCGGCGCAATTGACCGATTTCCGCTTCGAGTTCGAGCACGGCGGCAGGCCGCGATGTCGACGACAGATTGACACGCGCCGCGGCCTGATCGATCAGGTCGATCGCCTTGTCGGGCAGAAAGCGCCCGGAGATATAGCGATCCGACAACTCCGCCGCGCCGACGATCGCATCGTCCTGGATCGTCACCTTGTGATGCGCCTCCAGCCTGTCGCGCAGTCCGCGCAGAATGTTGATGGTCTGCACGACCGACGGCTCGGCGATCAGCACCGGCTGAAAGCGCCGCTCGAGCGCCGCATCCTTTTCGATGTACTTCTGATATTCGGCGAGCGTCGTTGCACCGATCAGATTGAGTTCGCCGCGCGCCATCGGCGGCTTGAACACGTTGGCGATGTCGAGACCGCCTTCGCCACCGCCCTGCCCCGCGCCGACGATCGTATGCACTTCATCGACGAACAGCACCAGCGAGTCCTGGTTTTCCAGCACTTCGTCGATCACCTGCTTCACGCGCTCTTCGAATTCGCCCCGGTACTTCGCGCCCGCGACCATCGAATTCACGTTGAGCTCGACGAGCCGCTTGTTGCGCAGCGACTCCGGCACGTCACCGTTGACCATCCGCTGTGCCAGCCCTTCGACGACCGCCGTTTTGCCGACGCCGGGCTCGCCGATCAGCACCGGGTTGTTCTTGCGCCGGCGCGCGAGCACTTCGACCATCGTTTCGATTTCGCTTGACCGTCCGATCACGGGGTCGAGCCGGCCTTCGCGCGCCAGGACCGTGAGGTCGCGGCTGTGCTTGTCGAGCTGCGGCGTGCGCGACGGCTGGCGCGGCGCCGCTGGCTTCTGCACGCCGGCCGCGCGCAGCGTCTGCTGGCGCAGCGCCGGCGCTTGAACGCCGAGCCGGCCTAGCAGTTGCCCCGCAAAGCTCTCCGGCACTTCGGCCAGACCGATCAGCAGATGTTCGGCGCCGACCGAGCTGTGACCCAGTTGGCGGGAAGCCAGGAACGCGCGATCGAGCGCGCTCTTCAGCCGCGGCGAGACGCCCATCGGCTCGTGCGGGCTCGGTGCGGCGGGTTCGCGCTTCTCTGCGTTCGCGTCGATATAGGCGCGCAAATCGATCCCCTTCACACCGAGCGAAGCGAGGATCGCTTCGACGGCCGCATGGTCGGCCAGCACGTATAGCAGGTGTTCGGTATCGACCTCGCGACGGCCGAACTGCGCCGCGGTTTCAGCGGCGCGCTGCAGCATCTCCATCGCGACGTCGCTGAAATGCCGCTCGATGCTGAACGATTCGCCGCCTTCGACGGGCTGCTGCGCGGCATGCGGATCGGCAGCGGACGGCTCCTGGGCCGATGCCTGCGCGCGAAACAGCGCTTCGAGCGGCGAGATAGAGCGTTGATGGCGGGTCAGTTGCGCGTAGTGAAAATCACAGACGTCGAGCACCTGACGCTGATTGTTCTGAAGTACGGCAAGCCGCACCGTCGCCGGCCGGACACCGCAGATATCGCAAAGCAAGCGTGCCATTGTGTGTCGTCTCCATTGCGTCAAGACTTCGAGGAAAGCATACCGCGCGCCAGCCCGCCTTCCCGGCGACGGCGACGTCGACATCGCACGGCCGGACTTTGCCCGCACGCGATACCTTACCTCGCTATCCGATCCTTTGCGCCCGATGCGCGGCTTCCTGCACACCACGTACAGCGGCGGCCACGATCAAGCCGGTGAAGACCACGCCGATCACCGGGTCGGCTTTGCGGCATGACGCACCACCTCACTCCACCCGGCGGTGTTGCTCGAAAAGCAGAAGCATCAAACATGCGTAGACCGTGACGGCCAGAAAGAGCCCCATTCGCACGGCAAACGCGGTGTAGACGTCCTTGCCCGCCACGCTGTCCTGCACCGATTGCCCGAGCAGAATGATCATCGTCACGAGACTATTCAGCCAGAAGCCCGGCGAGCAACGCGTCGGTTGCAGGCCGTACAGTTTGCGTCCCATCAGCAGGCCGAACAGCAGCATCCACAGAAAGAACATCCACAGATGCACGAACAGCCTCAGCGCAAACCAGAAGGCGATCGCGAGCAGACCGCCGAGCAGCGTCGAGCCGATCAGATCGCGCGCGGCGCCGCGAGCCGAGGTCGTGCAGGTTTGTCTGCCGAGGCTCACGGACTTCATGATGATCGGCATGTAATTCGCCGGATCGGTCATCGCGAGCAGATAAGCCGGCATCACGACGAGCGCGGCTCGCAGCGCGATATAGGCCGCCTTGTCTTGCGCCATCGCTGCCGCGGCAGGCTGTTCTCGTGCGTCCGTCCGCTCGGGAAACAGGCTGTGCGCAAGCGTCGACACCAGCACGGCCAGCAGCAGCCCCTTCGCCAGTGCGCCGACTACTGTCAAGGCCAGCTCGAAGTCGGCCGTGCCCGCGGCGGAAATCATCGTCAGTCCCGCGACCAGAAAAGTGGCGACGAGATTGTTGCCGCCGCGCAGTCCATAACGAAACGCGAAGAACAACATCAGGCCGACGATCATCACGCCGGCCAGCGCGTAATGACGCAGCAACGGAACCAGCAGCAAGCCGCTGCCGGTGGTCGATGCGACGACCAGCGACAGAATCACGCCGGCCTTCAACGACAGCGGACGATTCTGCGTGGCCAGCAAAAAAACCGTAAATACCGGCGCGACGACCGGGATCGGAAAATCGAGTCCGAAGCTGACCGCAACAGCGGTGGCCGTTCCGAGAGCAACACGTATCGCGCGATAACCGAGGCGCTGGATCACGAGCTGCATGGGCTTCTCAATAGACATAGGAAAGCCAGCTCATCAGCCGGATGAACGCGTGTCCCAGCGGATTGAGCGGATTGCCCTGGGTCGGAAACGCCATCACTTCGGCCTGCCCGCCCACCCGCAGATCACGCAGACGGGCGCGTTCGCTGTCGTCGAATTCGACGATCACCGGAAAACGTTGCGCGGGACGCAGCCAGTCGCGGCTATTCTGCACGGTGGGCAGGCTGCCGGCCGGCGTGGGCTGTCCCACGCTCACGCCATAGCCGACACTGCGGACTCGCCCGTCGAATACTTCACCGGGCAGCACGTCCAATGCGATCTCGACGCGTGTGCCAGGTTTCAGATGGCCCAGATTGTTCTCCGTCATGTCGGCGCTAACCCACACGTCGCGGATCGCGATCAGCGTCATCACCGGATTGCCCGCCGCCGCGAACTGACCGACTTCCGTGCGCAGATCGGTTACGACGCCGCTCGAACGCGCCCTGATCCGCGCGTTGGCGAGATCGAGTTCGGCCTTCTCCAATGCGCTGGCTGCGCTGCGCAACTGCGCGTTTTCCGCCTCGTGTCCGCCCTGTTGCTCCCGCGCGCGCTCGACTTCGGCACGCGCTCCGTCGACCTGGCTTAGCGCCTGTGCATGCGTCGCCCGCGCGACCTCGAGACGTCGCAGCGACACGGTGCCCTCGTCTTCGCGATAGAGCCGCTCGAGTCGGTCGCTGTCCTGGCGCGCCTTGACCTCGTTCGCGACGGCGGCCCGCAACGCCGCGAGAGCCGACTCGATGCCGGCCGTGCCGGCACCGACCTGACGGCGCGTGGACTCCAGATCGGCGCGCGCGCGGTCAGCGGCAATGCGGTATGGCTCGCTGTCGACTTCGAACAGCACGTCCCCGGCGTTGACATCCTGGTTGTTGTGGACGAACACCCGGGTCACGCGTCCCGACACCTCGGCGGCAACGGGCACGACATAGGCCTGAATGCGCGCCTGCTGCGTATACGGCGTGAAACGGTCGGCGAGCAGATACCAGATCAGGCTCAGTACGATCAGACAGACCACCACTTTGACCGCCCTGCCCGAAGGGTCGGCGGCGGGCGTCGACGACTTCGGCGCGGCGGCGGTTGGAGGCTCGCGGGTATCCTGGGTATCGCTCATCGTGACGCCCCTTCGGCCTGCCCCGGCGTACCGGAAGCCGGCGCCGTTTCGTCGAGCAGGTCGCCCCAATCCGTGCGTTGCCGCATCTGCGTGCGCGTCGCCGCATCGACGAGCGGCTGTTCGGTCTCCCAACCGCCTCCGAGCGCCTTGTAAAGCGCGATCACACTGCCGAGCGCATTGCTGCGATTGACCACGTACGCGTCCTGCTGCGCAAACAGCGCGCGCTGCGCATCGAGCACCCGCTGGAAGTCCGAATACCCTTCCCGATAGATCGTATTGGCGAGCGTCAGCGAGCGCCGCGCCGCGCCTTGCGCGTCATTCAGAATGGTGTCGCGCTGCAACGCGGCGATCAGCGCGGTCGCGGCATCGTCGGCCTCGCGCGCCGCCTCGCGCACCGTGTTCTGATAAGCGACCGTCAACTCTTGCAGCCGCGCGTCCTGGACGCGCACGTTGTTCGTGATCCTGCCGTAATCGAACACGTTCCACGTGACGCTCGGGCCCGCGGCAAAGAGCAGTGTGCTCGGTGCGCCCGCGAGCGAACTGGCACTCCACGTCAGCGTGCCGAGCAACGATACGGACGGGTACAGATCCGCTTTAGCGACGCCGATCAGCGCCGACTGCGAAGCCATCTGATACTCGGCCGCGCGAACGTCGGGGCGGCGCAACAGCAGATCGGCCGGCACGTCTTGCAGCACCGCATGATCGACTAGCGGCACCACGCCTTCCTTGCCCGCCTGCACGTCGAGTTCCGGCAGCGGCCCAGGCGCTCGCCCGATCAGCGCCGACAGCGCATGACGCGCCAGCACGATCTGGCTTTCGAGATCGGGGATGCTGCTCAGTGTCCCCAGGTACTGCGTCTTCGCCTGCTGGAAGTCGAGTTCATCGGATTCGCCGGCCTTGAAGAGCTTTTGCGCGATGTCGTAGCTGCGTTTCTGCAATTGGGCGTTCTCGCGCGCGATACGTAGCCGCGCCTGTGCGACCCGCAGCGTGAAATAGGTATCCGCGACCTGGGCGTGCAACAGAACCAGCGCATCGTCGCGGTTCGCTTGCGCGGCGAAGAACGCGGCGTCGGCCGATTCGATCGCGCGGCTGAAACGCCCCCAGAAATCCAGCTCCCAGCCGATGGCGAAACCCGCGCCGTACTGCACGAACGCACCCGAGCGCGGATTGGAGCCCCCGGAGCGCTTGCGCGCCGACGCGAGTACCTCGGCACTTGCCTGCTGCACCTGCGGATAGCGTCCCGCGAGCGCGATGCCGAGCTGTGCGCGCGCCTCGAGAACGCGCAGTCCGGCGATCTTCAGGTCGCCGTTGTTCGCGTCGGCTTCCGCGATCAGACGTTCGAGATTCTGGTCGCCGAAAATCAGCCACCATTGGCGCACGTCCGGCTGTGCGCTTTGCTGCGTGACCTGCGTGATCGAACCACTGCTCCAGTGCTCGCTCCACGCTTCGTGCTGCGGCTTGAAGTCCGGACCCACCCGCATGCATCCGCTCAGGCCGAGCGCCCCAAAGAGCGCTGCGATCCCGTACGGACGCGTGAACGGTGACACGGAGCCATCCTCGCGCTTCAGGTCTGCTTCTGTTCGTGGATCTGCGCGGTTTGCGTGGGTTGCGGCTGGTCACGGACCCAGCGCCAGAACAGCTGATAGCCGACGGCCAGCATCACGGGCCCGACGAATAGCCCGATCACGCCGCCCGTCACCATGCCGCCGAGCGCTCCGATCAGCACGACGGGCATCGGCACTGCAACGCCGCGGCCCAGCATCAAGGGTTTGAGCACGTTGTCGGCGAGGCCCGCGACGAACACATACACCGCGAAGATGATGTTTGCGGTGCTCACGCCGTCCGTGACGATCACGAAGGCGATCACCGGAATGGTGATCAGCGTGGCCGGCAATTGCATGATGCCGAGCAGCAGCACGGCCAGCGCGAGCAGCCCCGCGCCGGGTATCCCCTTCACGACGAAACCGATGCCGATCAGCAGCATCTGGATAAACGCGATGCCCACCACACCTTGGGCCACCGCGCGAATCGTCGCCGTGCAAAGATCGGCGATCTGAACCCCGTTCTCGGGACCCGAAATGCGCGAGGCGATCTGCACCGCGCTGTGGTAGCCCTTCTCACCGTGGGCCATCAGGATTCCCGCGATGATCAGCGCGACAAAAAATATCACCAGTCCGGCGCCGAGGCCCGTCACCGTTGCCAGCACGGCGAGGCCGGCCTCCTTCAGCTGCGGTGCGAACCTTTGTGCAAGGCCGGTCAGATCCGTCGATGCCTGTTGCCAGAAGTCGTACACACGCTGGCCGACCAGCGGCCAATTCTCCACCGACTCGGCCGGAGGCGGAATCTGGAAGCTACCGCTCTTCGCAATGGCTATCGATTTCTCGATCGAATCGGCGACCGCGAGACCCAACGCATACGTGGGCACCAGAATCACGGCAAACGCGACGAGGATGATCAGCGTGGCGATCAGACCATCCTTGCCGCCGAGCGTATGGCGCAGACGGACCTGCAGCGGATACAGCGTGATCGCCAGAATCACCGACCAGGCCATCAGGTTAAGAAACGGCGCGAAGATCCGAAAGCAGAACACGGCCAGGATCGCAATGAGTCCGGCGCGGATCAGCACATCGAGCATCTCTCTCGCAGGCGTGCGTTGTGAAAGCGGTGTGAGCAGCATAGGTTCCTCCCGGGCCAGGTCGCGGCGCGGTTGCGCGGCGACACCGTGATATGCCAGCAACGCAAAAACTCGAACCCACTGGAACGTTTTTGACGCCAATACCAAGGCCTGCCTGCAATTCCGGCATCTTCAGGAAGAGAATCGCGCCGGCCTTGTCGTCGACAGAACGCGGCGTTTCACTACTATTGAACCCGCACCTCGAATATTCAATTGGACTTTGGTCTCATAGCTTTGAACCGTCCGGCGTTCCGCCCGCCGACGACGATCATGGAGAGCACCGTGAGATTGATGCTTATCGTCGCCGTTCTGCTGGGCTTGGTTGGCGCGCCAGCCCGCGCCGCCGGGGTCGGCTTTCAGAAGGTCGACATACCGAACGGCGCCGAGCCGCCGCTCGCTGCCGGAATCTGGTACCCTACCGACGCGCCGGCCACACCGCACGCGTTGGGCGGTGCTACCCAGACCGTCGCCGTCGACGCTCCGATCGCGGGCGATCACCTGCCGCTGGTGGTGTTGTCGCACGGCGGCGGCGGCTGGTACGGCGCTCATTACGACACGGCTCTCGCGCTGGCTCGCGCGGGCTTCGTCGCGGCGGCGGTCAGTCACGCCGGCGATACCTTCGATGATCAGAGCCACGTGCTGGAACTCTGGCGCCGGCCCGCGCAGCTTGATCGGCTGGTGGACTACATGCTCGACGACTGGCCGGAGCGCGAGCGGCTCGATGCAGACCGCATCGGCGCATTCGGCTTTTCCAACGGCGGCTTCACCGTGCTCGTGGCCGCGGGCGGCATCCCGGATCTGTCGAAAATCGCCCCGTTTTGCGAAGTCCACCCGGATCATGACCTGTGCGAAGCTTTGCGGCAGGCGAGCGTCGACGTTCATTTCGGCGCGCATGTTCCGGCCGGTGTCTGGGTCCACGATGCGCGCATCAAAGCCGTTGTTATCGCCGCGCCTTCGTTCGGCTTCGCGTTTGGCCGCGCGGGCTTGGGCCGCGTGCGCGCTGCGGTCCAACTGTGGAGCGCCGCCGACGATCGTCATCAGCCGCATCCGTGGTACGACGAGCCGGTGCGGGACGACCTGCCCCGCGCTGCCGATTATCGTCTGGTGGCTAACGCAGGCCACTATGACTTCCTGCCGCCCTGCGATACGCGTCTTGCGCGGCTGCGCCCGCAGATCTGCGACAGCGCGCCGGGCTTCGACCGGGCGGCGTTCCATCAACGATTCAATGCCGAGGTGGTACGGTCTTTCGAGGCGATGCTGCGATAGGAAAAGAGTTAGCCGAATTCGTCGTGTTGGGACATTTGATCAGTGATCGAATACCACGGCGCCTTGGAACCCACGAAAATGTGGGCAGTGGGAGAGATGGAAGGCGAGTCCGTGAGGGTTCCGAGCGTGACGTGAACGTATTCACCGTTACGAACTACTGAGAACATCAGGCTTCCACATTTTTTGCAGCGCACATCGTGCGACGCCTGCTCATCACCGAAGATCAACAGGCTGTCTTCGCCCTCCGTGATGCGCAGCTTGTCGCGCTCGATCCCCGCGAAGGGTTTGAACGCCGAGCCGGTTGCGCGCCGACAGTTCGAACAGTGGCAGTTCAACGCATAGACGAATTCGTCTCTTACCGAGTAATGGACGGCGCCGCAAAGGCATCGGCCGGCAAGCAATGGTTTCATGGCTGCCTTTAGACAGAAGGTACATCGCTAATTGGAAAATCGCGCAGCCATGATTATTCGCGAGTCGAAGCGCGATGTCGAACCGGCAAACCGCTAGCGCCTGAAAATGACCTGCGCCGTGCCGGCCTCGATCGGGGAAGAAGTGTGCTGGTGGACGATCTTCCATCCGTCGGCCTGCTGCCTCAGCGTCATGGTCAGGCGATTGTCCATCGCACGCAGTTCCACGCCGCCGGCGTCGACGGCTTTGTATGTCGCGAAGGCGTGAACGACGGCAAGGTCCGCGGCAACCATCGTGTGCGCGTCGCTGAAATCCACGATCACCCGTTCCGCACCCAGCGAACCGAACCAGCCGTCCGCCATCGCGCGCCACGATGCGATACCGTTGTACGACCATGTACCCCACATGTCGAACACCACAGCGTCGCGGTCGTAGAGCGCGACGAACGAGTCCACGTCTTTGGCCCATACCGCGGCCTTGTAGCCTTCCAGAACTTGCAGGATCGGATTGTCGAGTTTGTTCACAGTGTGTGCTCCTGAGTGGGACTACGAGGGGTTCCTGACCGATTGTCTTGCCAGGTAACGACGATCGACGCACCACCGGATCGACATCCAGGCGGAAAAAATCTTCAACGCGATATGCCGTTGCATTGACCAGATCACGCGCACGTCACTGGGCGGTCTGCTGACGTTGATACTCGTTGTGCTTCATCTGCAGATAGTCGGCGCGGCTGACCTCGTGCAATTGCCGCGGATACTGCTCGGTCGCATCGAACCAGTCGGTCAGACGTTTGTCGAGACGGGCGTTGGGCGGGCTGGCAAGCGCGCCAAGATAGGCATCGATGGCGAGGAAATAGCGCATCGTATTGCGTTCGACCAGGCCGCGCACGCCGCCGATGTATTGCGGCTCGCTCGCCGACGAATCGGGCGTCAGGGAAAAGCCGACTTTGTCGCTGCCGATCGTCGCCAGATAGGTTTTCATCGCAATCCGTCCCGCGGTGCCGTATCCGTATGCGTAGGTCAGGTGAATAAAGGTGCGGTTATCGCCGACCGGGATCGCTTCCAGCACGATACGGTAGTCTTTCGTGCTCAGCGGACCCGTGGCCGCGGAGAGCTCGACGCGAAAATAATCAGGGGTGCTCGCTACCGGGCGAAAGTTGAATTGCACGCGGTACGACGACGAAAGAGCTTCCTCGGTCTTCTTGCCGATGTTCACGGTGAGGACCGTACCGCTGTCGCTAGTGGACGCGTGGCAGTATTTGGTGTTCTGATGCAGGATCAGCACGTCGCACCAGTTGGCCGGGCCTTGAGTCGGGTCGCTGAGCGCGCCGCTCACTATCGCGAAAGGATGGTTGAGCACGCCGTAGATATCGCCCTTGAGCGCCGACGGCAACTCCTGCGATTCGAGGTACAGCAGTCGATGAAACTGGTTG
Organism: Paraburkholderia sp. BR10923; assembly: GCF_040948765.1. NCBI lineage: Bacteria > Pseudomonadati > Pseudomonadota > Betaproteobacteria > Burkholderiales > Burkholderiaceae > Paraburkholderia > Paraburkholderia sp. BR10923. The sequence goes on from NZ_JBFPKO010000007.1 coordinate 77,347, forward strand.
TGCGCGAGTTGCTGCGTCAGACCTTGATATTTCTCGCGCAGGCGAGCCGCGCTGTCGTCCGCTTGCGCGACGACGCTGTGGCACAAGAAGCAGAACACCGTGGCGATCAGGACGATCCACCGCGATCGCATCCGCCGATTCTCTGCCAGCGATGTAGCAAGCCTGCTCATGGTCCTTCTCCTACTTCGAATCAGGTTGTCGCGCAACGGGCGTAGATACGATCCTGCGAACACTCATCGCTGGCCCGGCTCCCACTCCGGACTATAACCTCCGAGCGCCGGGTGATACATCTCATCGCCCGAGTGCTGAGTGAATTCGACGTTGAGCCGATCTTCGCGCAAGCCCAGAATCTCGATGCAGAGCGAGCAAAGTGCTTTGGCCAACTCCATGCGTAACTCCGGCGGCCGCCCTCTTCTGATATCGAGCATCATCAACGCGACAGGCACTGGCTCCCCGCTCTCCTCCTCAATGCGCCACACGCTGCCCGGACCGAGTTCTCGTATGGCTACGCTGATTCGCCTGACATCGACCGACATCATTCGGGCATACGTCTCACTCATTTTCGCTGCGAGCAGTCTTTTACTCTCGACAGAGTAGTGATCGTTTACATCAAGTTGCAGATAAGGCATCGCGTCGATCTCCGAGGAAAGTTATTCGCACGCGCCAACTATATGCCGCACCATCAAATCGATCAAAACCATCGCAATCGATATGACGTTTCTGACGTGCCGCGTGGCTGAGGGGGACTCTGTTTTGGCTATTCACCTTTGCATGATGGTCTTCACTATTTACACGAGTTCGCTCTCATGAACTCGCGCCCGCATTCAACAACAATCAATCGTTTATTTCATTTGCTGTCCTACTGTTTGCGCACCTTCTCGCCCGCAGCGTGCCTGCTGTCAAATCGATCGTCAGGAGAATCCTCATGCGTAAGATGCTTACCCTCGCTGTCGCAGCGTTTTGCATTGCGTCCTTTTCACACGAAAGTCGCGCGTCTGGCGACGATGACGTCCCACAAGCCCGATGCACGCTGCCTCAAGGTACGGTCGCATTGGTGGAAAAGCAGTTGCATACGGTCGTGAACCTGCCCGATGGCAACGGCGGGATCTTCAAACCCAACCGGATGTGGGCGGCCATCGTCGATCGCCAGGGACATCTCTGTTCGGTGATCGTGACCGGAGATGCCTGGCCTGGCAGTCGGGCCATCGCCATCGCGAAGGCTTATACCGCGAACGGCTTTAGCAACGATGCACTCGCGCTATCCACGGCAAACCTCTACGCGGCCACGCAACCGGGCGGCTCGCTTTATGGACTGAACAATTCGAATCCTTTTGACGCGCGCTTCCTCGAACAGGGCAGCGGCATCGGACACACGCTTGGCGGCGTCATTACCTTCGGCGGCGGCGTCGCACTTTATGCGGGAGGGAAAGTCATCGGAGGATTAGGCGTGAGCGGCGATAGCGCCTGCGCCGATCATGCGATCGCGTATCGCATGCGCAAGCTCGCGGGGCTCGGCAGTGTACCCGCCGGCCAAGGCCCGAACAACACGGATAACATCGTCTACTCGACGAGCGGATCTCCGATGGGCTTCGAGCATCCGCATTGCTTCCCGAGCGACCTGAGCGCCGCCAAAATCGAGCAGATACCTTCGCATTGACGGCAATCATCACCCATGGAATCGGGCTTCCGGACAACGGACCGGAAGCCCGCACGCCGATGGGGTGAGAATCGTCAGCGCATCTGTCCGTCGATTTGCTTGCGCAGACGGTTTTCCTCTTCCTGAAGCTCGGGCGTAAAGGCTTCGCCAAAGTCCGCCGGCTCAAATAACGGGCGAATCTCGATCTCCGAATCACTCATCATCGGATTCGGGCAGCGCTTGACCCATTCGATCGCTTCGTCCATCGATTCAACCTGCCACAACCAGTACCCGGCAATCAATTCCTTGGTTTCCGCAAACGGGCCGTCGATGACGGTGCGGTCCTTCCCTGAGAACCGCACACGAGCGCCGGCCGAGCTCGGCTTCAGCCCGTCGCCGCCTTGCATGATGCCGGCCTTGACCAGTTGCTCGTTGTACTGCCCCATCGCCGTGAGGAGTTCCGTACTCGGCATTTGCCCCGCTTCCGATTCGGGGGTCGCCTTGATGATGACCATGACGCGCATTTGGGTTTTCCCTTTGAAGACGAAAATATCTGAAGGCAACGGCGCCCCCAGTGACTACGACGAATCATCGCGAGAGAAATCGACATGCGCAAGACACGCCTGCTCCGATTTACAGAACGCTTCTCGATCAGGGTAAAGGCGTATGGCTGCCTTGAGCATTGACATCGATACCCTGAACCCGCATCGCGGGCTCCGCATCGCCAGGCACGAGTTGGGGTTGCGATGAAAACCGCACCTGCAAAACCGCGGCGAACGCGCGCTCGAAGGCGTTGGCATCGTCGGCCGGCACGATCGCCTCGAGCGCCTTTGCGAAGCCGGATGCGCCTTCGATGTCCGCACGGCTGAAAGCACTGCTGCCGCGCGAAAAGACGCGTTGCACGTCTTCTTTCAACTGCTGAAGGGCCGCGACGACTTTTTCATAGGCGTGAGCAGGCGCTTCCGTGTGGTCCGGAGCTTCGGCTGTGCACAGCGCCGGCATGAAGGCGAGCACGTTCCTGTCGATATCGACGCGCGCAGCAAGGGTCTTGATGTGTGACGCCTGCACTGATGGACCGGCGTCGCGATGGCGACACCACGCTTGCGCGCGCGCCGCACCCAGCATCGCCGCTGCGAAACACCGGAAATCATCGAAGCGCAGATGCCTCGCGGCACAGTCGAGAACGGCGTCGGGCGTCAATTCCAGCTCGTGCGCCACCGCCAGGCTGGTCTTCATCACGATCAGGACAAGCTCACCCCACTCGTCCTGACGCCCCCCTTTCGTCGAGTTCGCGTACATCGTAGGTCCCTCTATGCACGCCCCGGACACGTCGCCAAACCCTCGCCACCGGCGACATGACCGCGCGTCACAGCTCAGGCTAGCCATCGCGGCGACACCAAGCGCAGTTCGGCTCACGGCACCGCGAGCACTTTGCGCACCGGCTTTTCGCCGGTATCGGCGGCCCATTGTGAGCGGATCTTCGTCACGACCAGGTCCGGCAGCGCTACGTAGTCCAGTGCGTTGACCGTCGGTCCGCCGTGGCTTAACGCCCATTCGAAAAACTTCAACGTGGCTTTGTCGTGGCCCGGCTGGTTCGGCGTCGCGGGTAGCAACACATAGGTCGCGCCCATGACCGGCCAGGCGTCCTTGCCCGGCTGGTTGGTCAGCACCTGCGACAGGGAACCCGACCAGTCGGCGCTCGCCGCCGCTGCGTTGAAGGTGGCGGCGCCGGGCTGCACGACATTGCCCGCCGCATTGGTCATGGCCACGTACTTCAAGCGGTTCTGTTTCGTGAAATCCCACGCGACATAGCCTATCGCGCCGGGCAGATAGCCGACGTACGTGGCAATGCCCTCGTTGCCTTTGCCGCCGATGCCGAGCGGCCATCGCACGCTAGTGCCTTCGCCGACCCTGCGCTTCCATTCGGGACTGACCTGCGCGAGGTAGTGAGTCCAGATCAGCGTCGTGCCCGAGCCATCCTGGCGACGCACCACGGCGATCGGGTAATTCGGCATCTTGATCTTCGGGTTCAACCGCACGATTGCCGGGTCGTCCCAGAACTGAACCTTGCCGAGAAAGATATCGGCGATGACCGGCCCGGTCAGCATCACTTCGCCGGCTTTGAGCCCCGGAAGGTTCACGACGGGCACCACGCCGCCGATCACGACTGGAAACTGCCGCAGGCCGTTGCGGGTCAGTTGATCGTCGCTCAGTGGCGCGTCCGAGCCAGCAAAGTCGACTTCCCGGGCGATCACCTGCTTGAGCCCATCGGACGAACCCGTGCCCTGATAGATCACCCTGCTTCCACCCGACTTCTGGTAGTCGGCGGCCCAGCGGGTGTAGAGAGGAGCGGCGAACGTGCTGCCGGCTCCTTTAATGTCGGCCGCGTAGGCAGCGGCCGCGCATGAACAGCAAATCAGACCAGCGCTGATGGCGCCCAGTGTTCTCACCAATGTCTCCCGTCGGTTCTTGTTCCGGGACATCGCTGATCCAGACCTGCAGTGCGTGAGCTCGTTGGAGGGCGACCGTGCCGGCGATTCAATGTGCAGCTTTCATCCGGGGTGTGGCTCTCCTGCATTACGCGCCATATCGCACATTAAAGAACGGTGCCTGGCCGAATTCCAGTTGAATCATGCTATCGAACGCGCCACGGCCGGCGCCCGCCGCCGCTTTTGCAGGCACCCGGTGTCGGGAGTTGCCAACCCCATCCCTTCACGTCTTGTCCCACGGCGGCACGCCCGAGAACGCGTTGACCAGAAAATCGATTGCCGCACGAACTTTTGCGCTCACGTGGCGACGGCTCGGATACAGCGCGAGCACATCGATATCCGGCAAGCGGTATTCAGGCAATACCCGCAGCAGCCGGCCCGCGCGGAGGTCCTCGCCGATCAGAAACGTCGGCTGCCAGATCACGCCGTGCCCCGCGAGCGCCGCCGCGCGCGCGGTGTCGCCGTTATTGGTGTGCATCTGGCAGTTCACCTCGACAGCATGCGTTTTACCGTCTTTGTCGATCAGTTGCCAGACGTCCGCCGTGGCCGCATACGTATAGCCGATACATCGATGTCCGAGCAGATCCAGCGGCGTTTCCGGATATCCCGAACGTTTCAGGTAATCGGGCGATGCACACAGGATGTTTGTCGACGTCGCCAGTTTGCGGGCCGCGTGATCGACCGTGCCGGCGCGCGAGATGCGAATGGCGAGATCGAAGCCCTCTTCGACGATATCGACGACGCGGTCTATCAGCGTGATGTCGAGTTCGACGTCGGGATATTGCTGCATGAACCGTGGCCACAGCGGCGCGAGATGCTGGATGCCGAAGCTGACCGGTGCATTGATACGCAGCCGTCCACGCGGTTCGATCGACGTTGTCGACACGAGTCCTTCCGTTTCGGCAACGTCTTCGAGAATGGCCTTGCAGCGCGAATAAAGCGTTTCACCGGCCTCGGTCAGAGACAATCTGCGTGAGGTGCGATTCAGCAGTCGCGCGCCGAGGTGCGCCTCCAGGTCATTCACATAGCGGGTCACGTTCGCGGGGGAAGTTTCGAGCGCATCGGCCGCGCGCGCAAAGCTGCCCCGGGTGACGACCGTTACGAAAACCTCAAACGCACGCAGCCGGTCCATATGGCGCTCCGATCATTCATAAAACCTGAATGATACCGCCATGTTTTTGGTCTTTCTGTCTCAAGAACGGAATCTTATAGTGCTTCTCAACGAGCCGACGCAGTGGGCATCGGCCGCTGATCAAACCGGAGATTCAACATGCAACGCTTGACAGGAAAAGTCGCTATCGTCACCGGCGCCAGCGCGGGCATTGGTCGCGCTGCCGCAAAGTTGTTCGCCGCGGAAGGCGCGAAGGTTGTGGTGGCCGCACGCCGCGAAGCCGAACTCGACACGCTGGTCAGCGAGATCGCTCGCGACGGCGGTACGGCTGTCCCGCTGGCAGCGGACGTGCAATCCGAAGAATTCGCGAAAGCGCTGGTCGCACTCGCCGTCAGCCGTTTCGGCCGTCTCGACATCGCGTACAACAATGCGGGGACGCTCGGTGAGATGGGACCGTCGACCGGCGTGTCGGAAGCAGGCTGGACAGCGACGCTGGCCACCAACCTGACCAGCGCGTTCATCGGCGCCAAGCATCAGATTCCTGAAATGATCAAGCAAGGCGGCGGATCGATCATCTTCACGTCGACCTTCGTCGGCTACTCGTTCGCCTTCCCGGGAACGGCCGCCTATGCGGCGAGCAAAGCCGGGCTGATCGGACTGACGCAAGCGCTCGCGGCCGAATACGGTGCGCAAGGCGTGCGCGTCAACGCGATTCTGCCGGGCGCGGTCGACACGGAGATGTATCGCGGCATGAACGATACCGCTGAATCGCAGACGTTCGTGACCGGGCTGCATGCGCTCAAGCGGGTCGCGAGGCCAGAAGAGATTGCCCGCTCGGCGCTGTACCTCGCTTCCGACGATTCGTCCTTCGTGACGGGTACGGCTTCGTTGGTCGACGGTGGGGCTTCGATTACGCGTACCTGAGCTGCGTTCGGGCGCGAACGTCGATCAGCGTCGGCTGATCGACGAGCCCGTTACCATAAAAAATAAACGAACACTGTACGGTTCCTCACCTAATCTTTGATCAGCTGACCGCGAAAAGCGAAGCGCGAGTCAGCTGGAGTAATTAACAAGGAGGTGGGCCATCATGAAGACGTTAGTCCACACAGTTTGCGCGGTCGCTGTCATGGCTTTGCCAATTGCATCGGCGGCACAGACCGAAAGCACGCTGACGCACGCACAAGTCCAGGCAGAGATCGCGCAACTCGAACAAGCCGGCTTCAATCCGGCCAATGCGAATACCGTCGACTTTCCTACCTATATGCCGACCACCACCGCCCCTGCCGCAGGTCAGAGCAGCGGCTATGGCCCTGCGACCAGCGGTACGCAGCAGATGGGCCATCCGGCCGGCGCGACTGGGATGAAGCCGGTGTTCTTTGGCGGATCTTGAGCTTGCTCGTCTGACCGGCTCGACGATGCAGAAAATGCCGTCCCTGCCTGGGACGGCATGGAGCGTCGTGCTTTACGCGCTTGCTTTTGGAACATTTGCCGAATTTCGCACGCACCCGCACCGGGCGCCATATTGCATGGCGCCCGATGAATTGCTGATCCTCTTTCGCTGAGCGCCTGGGCGCGACCAGCTAACACATATCAACGTTTATTAACGTCGACGGTCAGGATTTCGTATCCGGGATCGGCGTTCTCGGTCGCGACTTTATTCGCTTCCTCGTACGAGCGAAACGACGTGGCCTCCTTGATCTCGGGCGCCATGCCGATGTCGCCATCCTCCGCGGTGCAGAGGAACTTCTCGCCGGTCTTTACGACGTAGACGGTCGTCATATCTCCCTCCGTAGCTTGCAGGGCAATTTCCAGTCTAGCAGGCTGGAAGAGTTGCGCAGGCTCCGCCGGGTCACCGAGCGCCGCCAACCAGCCGCTCCGCCGAATCCGCCAGCACGTCCCGCAGCTTTTCCAGCGACAACGGCTTGCTCAGATGATGATCGAAGCCCGCGGCAAGCGTCTGGCTGCGGTCCGTGTCCGACGAATAGCCGGTCAGCGCGACGAGTATCGTGCCGTTCAGCTCGGGGTTCGCGCGAATTCTGCGTGCCACCTCGAAGCCGTCCATCACGGGCATCGCCACGTCGACGATGGCAAGCTCCGGCCTCGTTCGCGTGATCAGGTCGATGGCCGCGCGACCGTTGTCGACCGCGGACACGCGATAACCCTCCAGGTCGAGCAGTACGCACAGAACGTGCAACGCGTCGACGTTGTCGTCCACCAGAACGATGCGCAGCGCCCGGAAGCCCCTGTCCTTGTCCGTAATTCATGGGCACCGGACAGCCGAGCCAGCCTTGACGCGAGCACGCTTGCAGGCAACTGGACGGCATTATACGGATCGCGAAGTCGCGAAAAGCGTTGTGGCTTGCCGCATATGACGATCACTGCGATCGATAGCTGAATCCGTCGGTTAGCGCGATGACATCGGGTTGTTACGATCGCTCGATTTCCCCGTTTTCACCGCTCGACAGGACGCCCACATCATGACGCAAATAACACGGCGCGCATTCACCCGCTTCGCAGTGGCATCACTGCTGGCCGCCAGTGCTCCGCGCGGCTTCTCGCAGACCGCGCCTGTCGCGCTGCGCATCGGCTATCAGAAGTCTTCTACGCTCATCACGTTGCTGAAGTCACGCGGATCGCTGGAAAAAGCGCTCGCGCCGCTCAACGTGCGCATCTCCTGGAATGAGTTCGCGAGCGGACTGCCGCTGACCGAAGCGCTCAACGTCGATGCCGTCGACTTCAGCGCCGATGTCGCCGACACCGTGCCGATCTTCGCCCAGGCCGCGCATGCGCGCTTCGTCTATGTCGCGCAGGAAGCGCCATCGCCGGGCGCGCAAGCGATCATCGTGAAGAAGGACGGCACGCTGCGCACGCTGGCCGATCTGAAGGGCCGCCGCATTGCGGTGACGAAGGCGGCGGGCAGCCACTATCTGCTGCTTGCGGCGCTCGCGCGCGCGGGGCTCGAGCCCGCCGACGTCGGCGTGAACTACCTCAGTCCGGCCGATGGCCGCGCCGCGTTCGAGCGCGGCAGCGTCGATGTCTGGATCACCTGGGATCCCTATGTAGCGTCGGTCGAGCGCGACGGCGACGTGCGCATACTGAGCGACGGCACGGGCCTTGCGTCCTATCAGCGCTACTACCTCGCGTCGCGCACCTACGCCGACGCGCATCCGCAAATCATCGAGACCGTGTTCGAGCAGTTGAAGACGGCCGGCGACTGGTTGCGCGCTAATCCGCTCGACGCGGCCAACACGCTCGCGCCGGTGTGGGGACTCGACGCGCCGACGATCGAACGCGCCAACGCCCGGCGCAGCTATCTGGTGCGAGCGCTCGCGCCGCCGAACTTCAGCGAGCAGCAGACGATCGCCGACGCGTTCTATCGCGCGGGACTGCTGCCCGCGCCGGTCGAGACGAAGCAGGCGCTGTACTGGGACTTCGCGGCGAAACAGGCGAAGTCGGTCGGCGCGTGAACGATCACTGCGCGATGGAGCGCCGCACATTGCGGGCAATCCACGCCGCGGCACCGGAGCGGCCCGCGATCGACAGCGTACGGCGCGGCCCCAGCACGATGCCGCCGACGACCAAGGCGAGCAGCAACGCGACATGCGGCGCCTCGGCGAGCGACGCGAGCACCGTCCTGACCGGGAAGCGCGACGCCGCGCGCGCCGCGGGCAACGCGGCAGTCCGGTTCGCCACTACCAGGGCGGTTCGCGATGCCTCCATGCGTTCCAGAATGGTGAGCCGGGCAAGCTCGTTTGCGTGACGTGGCTGACTCATTTGAGCGACTCCCTGAGAGCGTCGAGATCGGAGTGAATCTCGGCCTTGAGCACGTGAAGCGATTGCGCCGGTTTTTGCGCCCGCAAGACCAGTAAGGACACGATGCACACGAGCAGCCAAGCGGCAGCCACGCCCCACACCACCGCAAGAAAGTAAGGCGTCTGCCACGCGGTGGCGATGATCGCGATGCAAATGAAGGACAGCGTGAACAGCCCCGCGACCGCCAACGCCACGAGTGCGCTCAACTCGCGTACCAGGCGCTTTCGCGTCTCCTCGATTTCCAGCGCGAACAGTTCGCTATAGTCGGTGACGCGCTCGACGCAGAATCGCCCGACGTTGCGCCACCTCGTGACCTTCGCATGGATTGACATTCCGTCCTCCTCACGATTCATTTGCGCCGACCGCGGTAAGCAAAGACTTCGCTCCTCGGCCGACAGAGCGTAGCGACACCCGCGTTGAACGCAGCGCAAGAGCCGGGCCCGCGCTGAACGCGATCGCACGCCGCGTGCCCGTAGCCGGATGGATGCCTTCACGCGTTCGCGTTGGCGGCACAGAGCTTGCTCGAACAGGGGAGATCAATTCGCTCGCCGAGGACAGCATGACCCCGCTCCCCCCAACCGATCACACTGACCACACCGCCGGCTCCGGCATCGGCGAGACCGGCTCCGATATGGCTACCGCGGACGGACGCGCGATGCCGGCCGCGCGCGACGAGCGCGGCTCCCACCACGCGATGCATGACGCGCACCGCGGCGCGCTGATCACGGTGACCACGCATCGGAACTCGCGAGGCGCCTGGATCGCCGACGTGTCAATTTCCCGCGACGGTCGACCGATGGAGATACCGGCCAATCTGGCCAACGCGGAGCCCGTGACGCCGGAATGGCTCACCGAGGAGGAAGCGTTGCGCGCCGGCATCGAACAGGGTCGCTATCTGATCGACCGGACTCTGGGCGAGCACGCCGCCACCCTGTCGGCGTCGCGGCCGCGCCGCGACGACGAGCGATAAGCACGGCCCGATTCGGAGGAAACTCACATGCTACTGAGCGATGAAGAACTGGCGCGACTGGAAGGTGTCGAGCCGTTCCTGCGGGAAGAAGCCAGAAGCGCTCTTCCCGCCGACGCCGATTACGAAGTTCTCGCCGAACTGCACGAGCATTTGCAGCCCGGATTACGCATTCGTGTGCCGGCCGGTCCGGACATCGCGATGGAACCGCGAGTGCCGCCCTACCCGCTCGATCTGTTCGTCGGCTTGCCGCTCGACGAGCTGCGCGACGTCGCCAACGATGAAGGCGCGGCACGCGAAGCGGCGCTCGCCCGCTTCGCCACGACATTCGCCCCAAGGCTGCAGCGAGCGATCGCCGCGCTGACACCGCACCGGATCGATCTCGCGGCAGGGGTGCAAAGCGAGCGAGGAACGCTCACGGTGATGCTGGAGCCGGTGCGCTGACGCGTGAGCCGCACGCGCGCATGTCGCAACCGCGTTAATCGTCGCTATCGAGCCCGCCTGGCGGCGGCCCGATCGTGATGCCCGCGCCCGAACCTTTGGGAGTCCCCGGCGGATAGGCATCGGTTGCGGTCTCGGGCGGAACGTCCGCGACGCAGCGGCTCGCATCGCCGCCGCGCAGACATTGCTCGAAACGGTCCGCCTCCTGCGGCGAGCGAAATTGGTAGATCTTGCTGGCAACCTGCACCTGCGTGTCCGACAGTCGCTTCGACAGTGATTCCATCACCACTCCTTTTTGCTCGTAGATCTATCGCCACGAGCAATGCGCGCGCCACCTCTTCATCAGAGGCCTAGCGCGCCGCGCTCAACCGTCTTGCGTCCGCGATGCCGACCGCGGCCCGCAAGTCGTCAGGATGAACCATTAATTCCCGAACTTCGCGCAGCGTCGCGTACTGGTCGAGCACCGTCCGCCATCTCGGCGATTCGAGCAACTGATGCCACACCGGTTCGAGATCCGCGCAGTCGGCGTCGCGTCCGTCCGCCAGCGCACGTGCGAAATCGAGGCTGGCCTGGGCCGACAGCAGCTGCATCCGGCTCGCGGGACTCAGCACGCGCGGCGCCGCTTCGACGGGAGCGTCACAGCAATAGAGCACGGTGCTGCGAAGACCGGTTGCGTCGCTCGTCAGCGCGGCAAGCGACGCGCCGCTCAAATGCACCGTCCCCTGCTGCGTGCGAAACGAGTAGACGGTGTGCGGCTCCGCGTGCGCCAGCAGCGTCAGTCCGCGCACGAGCCGCGGCAGATCGGTGGTGGCCGCGTCGACCGATGCCTTCGCTTCGACGAGCAGGCATACGTCCCACGCCGCTGCGTCGGCCGGGGGCTGTGCCTGGCGCAGCAGCACCACATCCCATTCGGTTTTGGCGCGCTCATGGCTCGCGGGTATCGCGGCCGGCACGCGCATCGAGTTCACGACGCGGTAGGTGGCGACCGCTCCCTGAGCGTCATTGAGGCGCTGCGCGAGCGCGTCGAGTGCATCGGCGGCCAACGCTTCGACCGCGGCGCCGCGCTGCTTCGAACTCAAGCCTCGCTCGACCGCGGTCGAGCTTCCGGGGCGCGGCCCCTGACGATCCCACAGCGTCTGGTAGTGGCGCACGCGCTCGTCGGACGTCAGCGCGTCAAGGCGCCGTAAGCGCTGCAGCGCGGCACTCTCCAGCAATTGCGCGAGGCCGCGTTGCAGCGCCGCGTCGTGCGCGATTTGCGGCGTATCGATGCAAGTTTGCACGGCTTCGGCCAGTTCGGGCCACGCTTCGGCGACCGCGAGCGCGTGCAGACGCGCCAGCGCGTCGCGTTGCGGACCGGGGAGCAGCCGCTGCTGTTTGGCCGGATGCGCGATCGCATTGACGGCCGCGTAGATCAGCCGGCGATCGACGCTCGCGTGCGCGGCCAGCGACGCGTACTCCCGCACCACCGCGCTGCGATGCCGTAGCAGCATCGCCTGAAACACCGGGTCGCCGGCTTCCTCGCGCAGCGCCTCGCGGATCATGCGCGCCAGCGCCTCGACGAAGAAGCGCCGGTTCGCCGCATCCGGCGCTTCGCCACGCGCGTTCGCCTCGCGAGCCTGCTCGATCGCGAGCGCGAGCACGGTGGCGGGACTCGCTTGCGGCGTCGGCGCGCAGACGGCCGCGAGCGCCGGCAGGCGATAGCGGCGCACGACAGCGTCGAGCATCTCGTCGAGCAACGAAGGCGATGGCGTCACGGACATAGCGATATGTCGATAAGTTGGCGAAATAACTTTACCTGAAGGTTCGGTGCGGCGCGCGGACCGGCACGGGCCGCTCGCGGCTGGCGCGCGTCGTGCTGCATCAGCGCTCGACGGAGACACTTTATCGTCGCGGCAGCGCGAGGCGAGCGTTCGCGCGCTGCCGCAAGCCGAGGACAGCATGTCAGCACCGCAACCGAAAACCGCAGCGAGACCCGCTCGCTGGCGCCACACGATCAACGTCGCGAGCGACGCCGCCAGCCGCTTTCTGTCGGACCGATGCGCGATGCTCGGCGCCAGCATCGCGTTCTATTCGGCGTTCTCGCTAGCGCCCACGCTGCTGCTCGTGCTCGCGGTCATCGGCTGGATCTTCGGCCGCGATGCCGCGCAGGGGCGGCTTTTCGAGCAGGCGCGGCAGCTGGTCGGCAACGACGCGGCGCACGCGATGCAGGACATCGTCGCCCACGCGCACTACGCGGGCGGCAGCGGCGTCGCCGCGGCGTTCTCGATCGCGCTGCTGCTGGTCGGCGCGTCGGCCACGTTTTCATCGTTGAATACCGCGCTCGACATCGTGTTTGCCGCGCATCCGCGCAAAGGCATTGCCGGGCTGGCGCTGCTGGTGCGCGCGCGGCTCGTATCGATCGGTCTGCTTATCGGGCTCAGCTTTCTGCTGGTCGTGTCGCTCGTCGTCGATGCGGCGATTCAGACCCTCGGCGGTGCGCTGTTCGGCAATTCTGCGCTGGGCATCGTTGCCGACGTCCTGCAATCGTTACTCGGTTTCGTCATTCTGGCCGTCGGGCTCGGCGCGCTGATCAAGTGGCTGCCCGACGCGGCGGTGCCGTTGCGCCCCGCGCTCGTGGGCGGCAGCATCGCGAGCCTGCTGTTCACGGCGGGCCGGCATCTGTTCAGCTTCTATCTCGTGCATGCGGGCACGGCGGGCGTGTTCGGCGCGGCCGGCTCGCTCGCGGTGCTGATGATGTGGCTGTACTTCTGCGCGGCGGTGTTCCTGTTCGGCGCGGAAGTCACCGCGTCGCTGTGCCGGGATGCGGCCTCGCCCGCTCATCCCGGGCTTCGGCGAGCATGAAACCGTTCCGCGCACAAAACGGCATTCCCATACACTCTATAAAAAATTGGCTCGCGAAAAATCCAGATAAATATTACAAAAACGCCGCCAATAAACCGACAATTACATTTGCCCGACATTAGTAATGCATGACGAATTCAGCACGAATATTGCTGTGCGCATTAACACGGAGAAAACGGCCTCAACCATGCAAACGCTTAATGCTCGGCGTACACTCGCCGGGAAGCGCTTGCCATAAGGCGCAAGGGCTGCGGTTCCGGCCGCGATCAAACGCGGATTTGTGAATACTCAGGAGGACAATCAATGAGCTGGACTCGGGAACAGAGAAACGTCACGATCGCCGCCTATCTAGGCTGGACGCTCGACGCATTCGATTTCTTTCTGATGGTGTTCGTATTGAAAGATATCGCACAGGAATTCAATACGGACATTCCGTCGGTCGCGGTTGCGATCATGCTGACCCTGATGATGCGCCCGCTCGGCGCATTGATTTTCGGCTGGCTCGCCGACAAATACGGCCGCCGTCCGACGCTGATGGTCAACATCGGGTGCTTCTCGTTGCTCGAACTGCTGTCCGGTCTGTCGCCCAACCTGATGACGCTGCTCGTGCTGCGCGCGCTGTTCGGTATCGCGATGGGCGGCGAATGGGGTGTCGGCGGCGCGCTGACCATGGAAACCGTGCCGCCGAAATCGCGCGGCATCGTCTCGGGTCTGCTGCAGGCCGGTTATCCGAGCGGCTATCTGCTCGCGTCGATCGTGTTCGGCGTGTTCTATCAATACATCGGCTGGCGCGGCATGTTCTTCGTCGGCGTGCTGCCGGCGCTGCTCGTGCTGTACATTCGCGCGCACGTGCCGGAGTCGCCCGCGTTCCAGACGCTCGAAAAGAAGGTACGTCCGGGCCTCGTCGCGACGCTCAAGCAGAACATCGGCCTGTCGATCTACGCGATCATCCTGATGACCGCGTTCAACTTCTTCTCGCACGGCTCGCAGGATCTGTATCCGACTTTCCTGCGCGTCCAGCTCAAGTTCGATCCGCACACGGTGTCGTGGATCACGATCGTCCTGAACATCGGCGCGATCTGCGGGGGCCTGTTCTTCGGCTGGGCATCGGAGAAGATCGGCCGCAAGCGCGCGATCTTCATCGCCGCGCTGATCGCGCTGCCGGTGCTGCCGGTATGGGCGTTCTCGACCACGCCGTTTCTGCTCGCGCTCGGCGCATTCCTGATGCAGATCTCGGTGCAAGGCGCGTGGGGCGTGATTCCGGTGCACCTGAACGAAATCTCGCCCGATGAAATCCGCGCGACCTTCCCCGGTCTCGTGTACCAGCTGGGCAATCTGATCGCGTCGGTCAACGGTCCGATGCAATCGAAGATCGCCGAGATGCACGACAACAACTACGCGCTCGTGATGGCGGTCGTAATCGGCATCGTCGCGATCGTGATTTGCGCGCTGATTCCGTTCAGCCGCGAACGCCGCGGCATCGACATGACGCAGTCCGCGCGCGAGATCGTCGGCGCGGGATCGACGGGCGGCGCGGTCGGAGGACAGCGCATATAACCGCTTCGGGCGTTCGAATGAACGCCTGGCGCCCATCAAATCGCAACGCAATACGAGGCCGTGCCGATTCGCCCGGAACGGCCTTTCCATTTCCGACGCGGTATCACGAGCCGCGCTTCGCAAGCACCGCTTTCGTCAGATCTTCTAGAGGAGTTAGTCGAGCCCGCTGCTTGCTCGCACCGTCCCTCCCTTTTTATCCTGCAAAAAACGATTGTTTCAAATATCAATTTGAATCGCGTGTTTGCGAGCCGGCGGCGCCGGCAACTGGGAGACGCAACATGGCAGTTCGCACCACGGGCCGGCATGCCGGCGATACGAAGTCACGCATTCTCGACGCCGCGGAGACGCTGTTCATCGAATGCGGTTATGAGGCGCTATCGCTGCGCCAGATCACTTCGCGCGCCGAAGTCAATCTCGCGGCGGTCAACTATCACTTCGGCCACAAGGAATCGCTGATTCATTCGATGCTGTCGCGCCGGCTCGATCCGCTGAACGAGGAGCGCGTAAAGCTCATCGACCGCTTCGACGCGATGCTCGGCGCGCGCCTGAGCTGCGAGCACGTGCTCGGCGCGATGTTCATTCCGGCTCTGCGTCTGTCGCGCGATCCGCGTGTCGGCGGCAAAGCGTTCCTGCGCCTGCTCGGGCGTGCGTACACCGATCCGTCGTCGTTCATCCGCGACTTTCTGAACGCGCATTACGAGTCGGTGGCGATGCGCTTCTTCGACGCGTTCCAGCGCGCGCTGCCGCATCTGCCGCGCGAGGAGCTCGGCTGGCGGCTGCACTTCGCGATCGGCGCGCTGTCGGGCGTGCTCGCCGGCACCGATACCGACAGCCTGATTGGCGAGTTCTCGCAAGGCAAGCCGATGAACGATCTGCAGCTGATCGCACGCCTCGCGTCGCTGATCGTCGCCACGCTGAAGGCGCCGCTGCCGGACGCCACGCAACTGGCCGCATTCGCGGCGGTGCTCGGCGATGCGACCGACGACCACGGCGCGCTCGGCACGTTAGCTAGCGCGCACCGAGACACCGGCGGCGAGGCGGCTGCGTGCGCCGCGGCATGTGACGCGTAGCGCGGCTCACAGGTGGCCCGGCGATTGCATCACCACAGAAAAGGCAGCGAGGAAATCAGCAGAGCGCGAGCGGTCCGCGCCCGTGGGACGCACTCGCCCGCAGCATCGACAGAGGAGGAAGCATCATGCCGTGGTTCATCCTGGCGCTCGTCGTCGCCGCATTCGCTCTCGTCTACGTTCAGGCGCGCGCCTCGTGGTGGCTCGCGGCGCTGATCGTCTGGGTCGCGGCCGCGTACCTGAGCGGCGCGGCTGGCCCGCTACTGACGACCCTGCTCGCGATCGTGTTCGTGCTCCCCGCCCTCGTGCTGACGATCAAGCCGCTGCGCCGCGCATGGCTCGCGAAACCGGTGCTCGACACGTTCCGCAAGATCCTGCCTGAGATGTCGCCGACCGAGCGCGACGCGATCGAAGCCGGCACGGTGTGGTGGGACGCCGAGCTGTTCTCGGGCCGCCCGCACTGGGACACGCTGCTCGGCTACGGCCCTGCCACGCTCAGCGCCGAAGAACAGGCGTTTCTCGACGTCGAATGCGAGCAGCTGTGCGACCTCGCGAACGACTGGGAAACCACGATGGTCTGGCAGGACCTGTCGCCGCAAACGTGGCAGTTCATCAAGCAGCACGGCTTTCTCGGCATGATCATTCCGAAGCAGTACGGCGGCAAACAGTTCTCCGCGTACGCGCATTCGCAGGTGATCATGAAGCTCGCGACGCGCTGCACGGCCGCCGCCGTCTCGGTGATGGTGCCGAACTCGCTCGGCCCCGCCGAGCTGCTGATGCGCTACGGCACCGACGCGCAGAAGAACCACTATCTGCCGCGTCTCGCGCGCGGCGAGGAAATCCCCTGCTTCGCGCTGACGAGCCCGTATGCCGGTTCCGACGCCGCTGCGATTCCCGATGTCGGCATCGTCTGCAACGGCATGCACGAGGGTCGCGAGACGCTCGGCTTTCGCGTCACGTGGGACAAGCGCTACATCACGCTCGGGCCGATCGCGACCGTGCTCGGCCTCGCGTTCCGCGCGCTCGATCCCGACCATCTGCTCGGCGCGAACGACGAACCCGGCATCACCTGCGCGCTGATTCCGACCAACCACCCTGGCGTGAATATCGGCCGCCGTCACTGGCCGTTGAACGCGGTGTTCCAGAACGGCCCGAACTCGGGCAAGGACGTGTTCATTCCGCTCGACTGGGTGATCGGCGGACGCGCGCAGGTCGGCAACGGCTGGCGCATGCTGATGGAGTGTCTGGCGGCAGGCCGCGCGATCTCGCTGCCGTCGTCGAATGTCGGGATGGCGAAGGTCGCGGTCCGCAGCACCGGCGCGTACGCGGCGATTCGCCGCCAGTTCCGCGCCGCCGTCGGCAAGTTCGAGGGCGTGCAGGAAGCGCTCGGCCGCATGGGCGGCAACCTGTACGTGATGGACGCCGCACGCCGCCTGTCCGCGCTGGCGGTCGATCTCGGCGAAAAGCCGTCGGTCATTTCGGCGATCGCCAAATATCACATCACCGAGCGCGCGCGCAGCGTCATCAACGACGGCATGGACGTCGTCGCCGGCAAGGGTATTTGCATGGGGCCGTCGAATTTTCTGGCGCGCGCGTATCAGCAGATGCCGATCTCGGTCACCGTCGAAGGCGCGAACATTCTGACGCGCTGCCTGATCATCTTCGGCCAGGGCGCGATCCGCTGCCACCCGTACGTGCTGAAGGAAATGACGGCGACGCGCGAGCCCGATCGCGCGAAGGCCTTGCGCGAATTCGACGCGGCCTTCTTCGGTCACGTGAACTTCACGGTATCGACCGTGCTACGCAGCGCCGTGTATGGGCTGACCGGCGGCGTGCTGATCGCGAAGCCACGCCGCGCGTATGCGCCGCTGCAGGCGTACTACCGCGCGGCGACGCGCCTGTCGACCGTATTCGCGCTGCTCGCCGACGTGTCGATGCTGATGCTGGGCGGCGATCTGAAGCGCCGTGAACGCATCTCGGGACGCCTCGGCGACGTGCTGTCGCAACTGTTCCTGATCTCGGCCACGCTGAAGCGTTTCGAGGACGACGGGCGTCAGCGGGACGACCTGCCGCTCGTGCGCTGGGGCGTCGAAGATGCGCTGTACAAGGCGCAGCATGCGCTCGACGGCGTGCTCGCGAACTATCCGAACCGGCTCGCCGCGACGCTCGTGCGCGTGCTTGCGTTCCCGTTCGGCCTGCCGCATCGCGAGCCGTCGGACCGCCTCGGCAGCGAGATCGCCGAACTGATGCAGACGCCCGGCGCCGCGCGCGAGCGGCTCGTCGCCGATTCTTACGTGCCGCATCCCGACGTCGACGCGCTCGGCTACGGCGAGCTCGTGTTCGCGCTGAATCCGCAGTTCACGCTAATCGAGCACAAGCTGCGCGACGCGGTCAAACAGGGCCTGCTCGATCCGCTGCCGCAAAGCCTGCCGCAGCTCGCCGCATGGACCGATGCGGCGCAACGCCAGGGCCTGATCGACGCCGACGAGCGGCGCGTGCTCGACGACTACGCGCGCTACGGCGCGCAGGTCGTCAAGGTCGACGATTTCCCGGCCGATTTCGACCTGCTCGCGAGCTTGCAACAGCGCAAGCAGGCGCTCGAAAAGGCGCTGGATCTCGCGGCCTGACGCGCGCGCTCACGCAGAAAAAACTACCGATGCGGCGCGGCAAACCGTACCCGAGTCACGCAACTCAAGGCACACTGACACACGTCCGGCGCCCCTGAAACATCGATGGGGCTGCCCGAAGCGCGTCCAGTGGAGCAACCGATAACATGAACGACTCCTACCTGAAGTTCGTCAACTCGCCGTTCGGCGGCCGTCTCGCGCGCTCGCTCGGCCTGCCGAAGCCCGAGGTGCTGCGGCGCTACCGCGCGGACCGGCCCGAGTTCGACGGTCTGATCGCGATCGGCGCGGGCCGCGAGCCGCGCCTGTTCGACGCGCTCGCGAGTCTGATTGCCAGCATCGGCATGACGAGCGTCGCGCACGAGAGCGCCGGGCTGTGGGTGCCGCTCGCCACTCGCCACGGCCTGATGACCGGCCGCTTCGAGCCGGCCGAAGCCGGTGCGCCGGGCAAGCTCGCCGCGCTGCTGTTCGACGCGAGCGGTATCGACGACAGCAGCCAGTTCCAACCGCTGCACGGCTTTTTCCACGACACGCTGCGCTCGCTCGGCAAGTGCGGGCGCATCGTCGTGCTGGGGCGGCCGCCCGAGGCCTGCACGAGCCCGCGTCAGTGGACCGCCCAGCGCGCGCTCGAAGGGCTCGTGCGTTCGCTCGGCAAGGAAGCGCGTCGCGGCATCACCGCGAATCTCGTGTACGTCGAGGACGGCTCGGAAAGCGCCATCGACGCGACGCTGCGTTTCTTCCTGTCGCCGCGCTCGGCCTATGTGTCGGGTCAGGTGGTGCGGATCGCGGGCAGCCGCAACGAAGCGCCGCCGCCCCACGCACCCGCGTTCGACTGGCGCCAGCCGCTCGCCGGGAAGCGTGCGCTCGTCACGGGCGCCGCGCGCGGCATCGGCGCTGCTATCGCGAGCGTGCTTGCGGCCGAGGGCGCGCATGTGATCGGCGTCGACATTCCGTCCGCGCGCGACGCGCTCGATGCGACGACGCGTCAGCTGAACGGCAGCGCGCTCTCGTTCGACATCGCCGCGCCCGAAGCACCCGCGCAGATCGCAGCGGCGCTCGATGAGCTCGGCGTCGACATCGTCGTGCACAACGCCGGCATCACGAAGGACAAGACCATCGCGAGGATGACCGACGCCGCGTGGCAAAGCGTGATCGACATCAATCTGAGCGCGCAGGAGCGCATCGACGACGCGCTGCTCGCGGGCGGCATCCTGCGTGATGGCGGGCGCATCGTCGCGGTGTCGTCGATCAGCGGCATCGCGGGCAATGCCGGCCAGACCAACTATGCGACCTCGAAGGCCGGCGTGATCGGCCGCGTAGAGAGCATGGCGCCGCAACTGCGCGCGCGCGGCATCACGATCAACGCGGTCGCGCCCGGCTTCATCGAAACGCAGATGACCGCGAAGATTCCGCTCGCGCTCCGCGAGGCCGGCCGCCGCATGAACTCGATGAGCCAGGGCGGCCAGCCCGTCGACGTCGCGCAAACCATCGCGTGGCTCGCGCATCCGGGCTCGGCCGGCGTGACGGGCCAGGTCGTGCGCGTGTGCGGTCAAAGCCTGATTGGCGCCTGAACGGGAGCATGGCTATGGACGAACCGCGTGATCCGTTCGGCAGCCGTCAGCTCGCACCCGCGCCGGGCGGCGACGGCGCGCGGCCGAAAACCGTCGTGGTCGAAACGCTGCCCGCGCCGGCGAAGCTGTACGGGCGCGCGCTGACCGGCATCGTCAAGCGCGGTCGCGACACGCGGCTGCCGCCGTTGCGGCTCGTGCGCCCCGCGGTCGTGCTCGAGCCCGGCCCCGCGTGGCGCTATGCGCGCGTGTGCGGCTTCATTCCCGAGCACGGCGTGCCGCTCACCTACCCGCATCTGCTCGCGTTTCCGCTGCATCTGCTGATGCTGACCGACCCCGCGTTTCCGTGGCCCGCGCTCGGTCTCGTGCATCTGGCCAATCACGTGCGGCTGCGCCGGCCGCTCGCCTACAAGGATCTATTGCGCATCGAGGTCGAATTCGGCGCGCTGTTGCGTCACGACAAGGGCCAGGCGTTCGTCGTGCATACGCGCATCTATCGACGCGGCGAGGCGGTGTGGGACGGCGACAGCATCTATCTGAAGCGCGCGGTGCCGGCGCTCGGCCACCCGCTCGAAGCGCTGACGCTCGGCCCCGACGCGCTGCAACGGATCGCGCGCTGGCAGCTCGCGCCGCAACTGGGCCGCGACTACGCGAGCGTGTCCGGCGACTACAACCCGATCCACCTCAGCGCGTTGTCGGCGAAGGCGTTCGGCTTTCCACGCGCGATCGCGCATGGCATGTGGACGCTTGCGCGCGCCGCGTCGTCGCTGCAGCCGCCGAAGCCGCTCGCCGAAGCGACGCTCGCCGCCGAGTTCAAGCTGCCGATGCTGCTGCCCGGCGAAGCGTCGCTGTGGAGCGCCTCGCCTTCGCTGATCGAGCGCGATCTCGAGGTGCGCGATATCGCCGGGGTCAAGCCGCATTTGCGCGCGCGCATGCAGTGGCGGCTGCTGTGAGCCGCGAGCGCGCCGTTCGTAGCGTTTGCATCGTTTGCTTCCACCAATAATCTGGGTACGACCCAAGGAGCCGAGCATGTCCCACCCGCAACCCGCCGTGCGCCGCGTCGCCGTCATCGGGGGCAACCGGATTCCGTTTGCGCGCTCGAACACCGCGTACGCGAGCGCATCGAATCAGGACATGCTGACCTTCACGCTGCAAGGGCTGGTCGATCGCTACGACCTGCACGGCGTGCGTCTCGGCGAAGTCGCGGCGGGCGCGGTGATCAAGCATTCGCGCGACTTCAATCTGACGCGCGAGTCCGTGCTGTCCACCACGCTCGCGAAGGAAACCCCCGCCTACGACGTGCAGCAGGCCTGCGGCACCGGCCTCGAAGCGGCGCTCCTCGTCGCCAATAAGATCGCGCTCGGGCAGATCGACGCGGGCATCGCGGGCGGCGTCGATACCGCGTCCGATGCGCCGATCGGCGTCAACGAGCGGATGCGCAAGATCCTGCTAGAAGCGAATCGCGGCAAGAGCACCGGGCAACGTGTTGCCGCGCTCAGCAGGCTGCGGCCCGGCATGTTCTTCAAGCCGCTGTTGCCGCGCAACGTCGAGCCGCGCACGGGGCTGTCGATGGGCGAGCATTGCGAGCTGATGGCCAAGCGCTGGAACATCTCGCGCGAGGCGCAGGACGTGCTCGCGTACGAGAGCCATCGCAAGCTCGCCGATGCGTACGCGCGCGGCTTCGTCAACGATCTGATGACGCCGTACAAAGGCCTCGCGCGCGACAACAACCTGCGCGCCGACCTGTCGCTCGAAAAGCTGTCGAACCTGAAGCCGGTGTTCGACCGCGACGCCGGCACGCTGACCGCCGGCAACTCGACGCCGCTGACCGACGGCGCATCCGCGGTACTGCTCGCGAGCGAAGCATGGGCGGCCGAGCGCGGCTTGCCGGTGCTCGCGTATCTGAGCTGGTCGGAAACCGCGGCGGTCGACTTTTTCGACAAGCAGGAAGGCCTGTTGATGGCGCCCGCCTACGCGGTGCCGCGCATGCTCGCGCGCGCCGGCCTCGCGTTGCAGGACTTCGATTTCTATGAAATCCATGAAGCGTTCGCGGCCCAGGTGTTGTGCACGCTCGCGGCATGGCAGGATGACGAATATTGCCGCACGCAGCTTGGCCTCGCCGGCCCGCTCGGGTCGATCGATCGCACCAAGCTCAACGTGAACGGCGGTTCGCTCGCGACCGGCCATCCGTTTGCGGCGACGGGCGGACGTATCGTCGCCGCGCTCGCGAAGATGCTGGCGCAACTCGACAAACCGGCTGGCGGCGCACGCGGGCTGATCTCGATCTGCGCGGCGGGCGGCCAGGGGGTCGTCGCGATTCTGGAACGCTAGCGCGGCAGCGGATACCAACATCTCAGGAGCAACCGATGATCGAGCCCACCCAGGCGCCGCAGCACGTGCCGGATCCAGGCGGCACACAGGTGCCAAGCCCGGTGCCAAATCCGGCGCCAAGCCCGGCGCCAAACCCCGCGCCGAACACCGACGGCATCTGGTATGCGTCCTACCCGGACGACGTGCCGCGCGACATCGACGTCACGCAATACGAATCGCTCGATCAGTTCTTCGACGAATGCACCGCGCAGTTCCGCGAGCGCGTCGCGTACGTCAGCGTCGGCGCGAGCCTGACGTACGGCGAGCTGGCCCGCAAGGCGAGCGCGTTCGCGGCCTACCTGCAAAGCATCGGCGTGGAGCCTGGCGAGCGCGTCGCGATCATGCTGCCTAACACGTTCCAGTATCCGGTCGCACTGTTCGGCGCGATCAAGGCGGGGGCCGTAGTCGTCAACGTGAATCCGCTCTATACGGTGCGCGAACTCGCGCACCAGCTAAAGGACAGCGGCGCGCAGACGATCGTCGTGTTCGAAAACTTCGCGAAGACGCTCGAAGACGCCTTGCCCGGCACCAGGGTGCGCAACGTGATCGTGACCGGCCTCGGCGATCTGCTCGCCGACGGCGTGAATCTGAAGGGCCACCTGCTCAATTTCATGCTGCGTCACGTGAAAAAGATGGTGCCCGCCTACACGCTGCCGCAGGCGGTGCCGCTGCTGAAAGCGCTTTCGATCGGTTACGCGCGGCCGCACACGCCGGTGCGCGCGGGCCACGAAGACATCGCGTTCCTGCAATACACGGGCGGCACGACCGGCGTCGCGAAAGGCGCGATGCTCACGCACCGGAACATCATCGCCAATCTGTTGCAGGCGAAGGCGTGGGCCGCGGGGCAACTGTCCGGCGAAGGAGAAACGGTGCTCACGCCGCTGCCGCTCTATCACATCTACTCGCTGACCGTGAACGCGCTGATCTTCATGGGGCTCGGCGGGCGCAACATCCTGATCGCGAATCCGCGCGACATGAAGCGCGTGATGATGATCCTGCGTCACGAAAAATTCACCGGCATGACCGCGGTCAACACGCTCTATAACGCGTTCCTCGACAACGAGGAATTCTGCCGACGCGACTTCTCGGACCTGAAGCTCGCGATGGCGGGCGGCATGGCGACGCAGAAGAGCGTCGCGGAGCGCTTCAAGGCGGTGACGGGCAAGCCGATCGTCGAAGGCTACGGGCTGACCGAGTGCTCGCCGATCGTGTCGATGAATCCGGTCGATTTGCGCGACTTCGAAGGCTCGATCGGCTTGCCCGCGCCGTCCACGCAGGTGCGCTTCAGGAAAGACGACGGCAGCTGGGCCAATATCGGCGAGGCGGGCGAGCTGTGCGTGAAGGGCCCGCAGGTGATGAAGGGCTACTGGAACCGCCCCGACGAAACCGCGAAGGTGATCGACGACGACGGCTGGCTCGCAACCGGCGACATCGGCGTAATGGACTCGCGCGGCTTTATCCGTCTGATCGATCGCAAGAAGGACATGATCCTCGTGTCGGGCTTCAACGTGTATCCGAACGAAATCGAGGATGTGATCGCCGCGCATCCGGACGTGCGCGAAGTGGCGGCGATCGGCGTGCCCGATCCCGCGCAGGGCGAGCGCGTGAAGGTGTTCATCGTGCGGCGCACGCCGACACTGACCGCCGAGCAGGTGATCGCGTACTGCCGTAAGAATCTGACTGGCTACAAGGTGCCGAAGCTCGTGGAGTTTCGCGACGAGCTGCCGCAAACCAATGTCGGGAAAATTCTGCGCCGTGCGTTGCGCGACGAGGAACTCGCGAAACAGGGGTCTGCCTGACGGGAATAAGCATTGCTTCAATGCGTTATGGCTTTGTTGCTTTGCGTTATTGCCTTGCATGTTGCATGAGCGGCCGCGTCACTTTCTGGAGAAATTCATGAAGCACCGCATGTCCGCCCGTTCGCATCGTCTGCGACCCCGCTTGCGACCCCGCTTGGGACCCCGCATGCTGCCGGGTGCGCTGCTCGTCATGCTCGCCCTGCTTTCGGGACCGATGGCGTTCGCGCAGAACGACGACCGTCCGCCCCCGCTCGACACCGCGAGCGCCGTCAAGCCGCCCACCACGCCGCCCGCGCAGGTCGGCAAGCTGACGCTCGACCAGCAGGTCAAATGGCTGCGCGCCGCGCAGCAAAGCGGCACGCTCGAAAAACTCGACGACGCGCAACTGGTCGCGCTGTTCAAATCGCTCGATCCGCTGACGCTGCCGCGCTATATCAAGGAAGGGCCGAACGGCTACCCGTCGTACGAGTTCACGATGTCGCGCTCCGAACGCATTCGCGGCATCTGGCCCGACAAGCCCGATCACATGCTCGTGCGCGTCGCGCACGACCCGCTGCGCATCTACGCGAAGTGGTTGCCCGACGGCGCGCACGCGGGCCAGGAAATCATCTACGACGAGTCGAAACGCAGCGACGAAACGTTCGGCCACCTCGGCGGCATCATGAACGTGATGCCGTTGTGGACGTCGCTGACCGGCGCGCTCGCACGCTCGCAATCGAATCACAGCGTGCGCGATCTCGGCACCGAGTACGTGGCCGACCAATACCTGAATGAAGGGAAAAAATACAGCCAGACCGGCTTGCCGCGTTCGGTGCAGATCGAAGTGAAGACCATCGACGACGTGCGCGTCGTCGCGTTCACGTTCGAAACACCGGTCGGCCAGCCGCAGTTCTACGCGAAAAAGGAAACGCTCGGGCTCGATTTGCGGCATCCGTTCTTTCGCACCATCGAGTCTTACGACAACGACGGCAAGATTTTCGAGCAGATCGTGTTCGAGAGCATCACGCCGAAGACGTTCGACGATTCGACCTTCGATCCGAGCAACAAGGACTATAAGTTCTAGCCGGGTTCTAGCCGTGCCCGCTGCGCGGCGTCAGCGCGAAGGCCACGTGGGCGGGTTGCGCAAGCAGCCCCTCGCGCGCTTCGTGACGATGCTCGACGAAGCGTCCGGTGCGCAGCGCGAGGTGTTGCAGCACGAAGTAGTCGGACGCGCGAGTGAAGCCGATCAGCGCGGGCATCGCGTGCGGGGGCCGGCCGTCGTCTAGCAGGGGTGCGAGGGTGGTGAACCACAGCGCGCCGCCATCGTCGCCGGTTTCGAAGGTCGGCAACCGCAGGTGCGCGGCATAGCGCGCGAACGACGCGCCGCATTCGAGCGTCGAGTCGACGATCGCGAACGCGCGCGCATCGTCGGCGCACGCGGCGGCTCGCGCGAGCCACGGCCATGCGCCGCCCGCTGCCGTCGCGAGCCATGCACCGGTGAGCATGAAAGTGCGTCGATCCATTGGCGTGTACGTTCCATTCACTCGTTGTTCACGCGTTGTTCATGCGCCTGTTCGCGCGCTAGTTCACGTATAGCCTCGCCGGTCGCGCCACGCCGCCGGCCAGATGCCCTGCTTGCCCGGCGCGAGAATGCCGTTCGGGTCGAGCGCATCCTTCAGCGTTTCCGCGAAGCGCAGCGACGCACCGTCGTTGAAGCTGTATTGCGCGGCCGCGAAATCCATATACGCGAGATGCGCGCGGTATTCGCCGTAGCCGGCCGCGCGCGCGTCGCTCATCAGCGAGCGCAGCAGTTCGCCGCCCTGCTCCACCTGGTTCGCGTCGTTGCGGTCGAAAATCGCCGCGAAAATGTGATGCAGATGCCGCGTACCTGCCGTGAAGCCGCCGTAGTAGTCGAAGCCGTATTCGGCGGCGCGTGCTTTCACCATCGTGTACTGACGCATCGCGTCGCGTCCGGTCGCCGGACAGATCGGCGCGAAGTCGACGTGCGCACCCGCGCCGCCACGCCAGTCGAGCATGCGAAACGCGGTCATCGCGGGGATGCCGGCCATGTTGCGGTCGCCGCCGCCGCTCGGCTGCGCGTCGCCCGCATAACGCGCCGCCGCGAGCCGCGCATCCGGCACCCGCGCGAACGCGCGTTCGATCAGCGCGTAGCGCGCGTCGATCAGCTCGGGCGTGCCGTATAGCGCGAAATGAAGGTTCCAGCGGCCGACGCCGAGTTTGTCGAGCATCGCCTGCACCGCGCTCTCGGGCATCGCGCCCGCGCCGACGTACCACTGCCGGCGTGGCGACAGGCCCGCCGCGCGCCGCAAGCCGCCCTCGATCACCGCGTGATTGCGGATCGTGCCGTCGAGCCGCAACGGCCGCAGAGTCTCGACGATCGCCTCCAGATCGGCCTCGCGGCGAAACTGGATTTCGCCGAGCAGATACGCGGGCGGTGCGGGCATCAGCCACACGCCGAGCTTGGTCACGATGCCGTAGTTCGACTGCATGAACAGCGCATCGAACGACGGCCCGTAGCCCGGCTGATACAGCTGCCACGCAGTGCCGATCTCGACGCCGCCCATGCCGGTGCGCAGCAGGTCGCCGTTGGCGAGCATCACCTCCATCCCGCATTGCGCGGCCGCGTGGTCGCCGTAGTCGGTATAGCCGAAGCCGCGCTCGAGCGTATTGCCGACCACGCTGCCCCAGCCGGCGGCCGGTGGATCGACCCACAGCTTGTAGCCCTTGTCGCGCAGATGCGCGTATAGATCAAAATAGCTGACGCCGGGCTCGACGAGCGCATAGGCGAGCGTTTCGTTGACTTCGAGAATGCGGTTCATGCGCTGCAAGTCGAGCACCACCGAGCCGGTCAGACGCGGCGCGGCGCCGCCGTACGCGAAGTTGCGCCCGGTCGACACCGTCCACAGTGGAATCCGGTACTGATTGGCGATGCGCAGCACCGCGCGGATTTCATCGACCGACGCGGGCAGCACCGCGGCGCTCGCGGCGAACGCACCCGGCTCGCCGGGCGCGAACGGATCGATATAGACGGCGAGGCCGGCGTCGGAACTCAGCACGTGCGCGTCCCCGACGATCGCGCGCCAGCCGGCAAGCGCACGGTCGAACTGCGCGGCGCTCAGGTTGGGCGGCAGCGTCTGGGGCAAGGCGTCTCCTTGTCGGTCGGGTAAGCCGAGGGTGCGGTCTCGCGTGGGGCAGCAATGCGTGCGTGACCGCCGACGGCCTTTACGACACGCTACCGCCCGCTACTGCTGCCACGTCTCAGGCTTGCCACCTAGCTCGCTGCACACGTCGATCGCGATCTCGCGTAGCTTGCCTTCCGCGATCGCGCCGGACAGCGCGTAGCCCATGCGGTCGCTGATCCAGTAGAAGGTTCGGCGGTTGCCGTCGCGAAACAGGCGGAACTCGGTTTCGTCGCGCGTGACGCCGGTCACGTACAGCGTCAGGCGCGCGCCGTCCTGGTTCTCGTACATGAACTGCGCGGCCGGCCCGGCCTCGCCGGGCAGCAGCCGGCCGCCCACCAGCGAATAACCATACTCCTGCAGCGACGGCACCGACAGCGGACGATTCAGCCGCTTCGACAGCCACGCGATCAGATGCTCCTCTTCGCTCGCCGCGACTTCGACCGGATGACGCCGCTCCGGCGAGTACACCGCGTACGCGACATCCGCGCGCTGCGCAAAACCGGCCGGCTGGCCGCCGAAGCCGCTCCACGCGCCGCCGCTCAGCCGCGGCGCGAGCGGGCCGAGCACCAGCGCGAGCCCGGCGCCGGCCGCGAGCCAGCAGGCGGCGAGACCCGCGCGCTGCCACCACGGCCGCGCACGCCGCACCACGATAAAAGCCGGCTCCTCCGCCTCCGCGCGCTGGCTGCCTGTGTAGCGTCGCTCGCCCGATTCAGCGGCTTGCTGCTCAAAGTCGGCCCCGTGCCCCGCTTGCGCTTGCCATGCATCGCTGCCCGGCACGCCGCACAGCGCCCGCAGCGCCGCCTTCTGCGCGCGCCACGCCGCGACGCGCGCGGCGGCCTGCGGATGCTGGCGAAGCTGAGTTTCGACCGCGGCGCGCTGCTCATCCGTCAATTCGCCGTCGACATAGGCCGACAGCGAGCGCAGATCGGGCTCGTCGGGCAATCCGGATTCGGGGTTATCGTTGTTCATTATCGGTTTCTCACCACTTTCAGCGGCGCTACTTTGTGCGCCGTCCGCGGCGCACGGGGCTGCGGTCCGTGCATTGGCCCCGGTGGCTCCTCGCACAGCAACGCGCGCATATGCTCGCGCGCCCGCGACAGCCGCGACATCACTGTACCGATCGGCACCCCCAACGCACTCGATGCCTCCTGGTACGACAACTCCTCCACGCACACCAGCAGCAGCACTTCACGCTGCTCGAGTGGCAGGCAGTACAGCGCGCGCTGCACGTCGCGCAGTACCAGACCGTCGACCTCGCCGTGCGGCGCCTCGAGATTGCGCCACGGCGCGCTTTCCTCGTCGACGGCGATCTCGCGCCGCCCGCGCAGTTGGTCTATGTACAGATGCCGCAGGATCGTCAGCAACCACGCGCGCAGGTTGCTGTTCGGCCGGAATGCCGACCAGCGCGCAAGCGCGCGCTCCGCCGTATCCTGAACGAGATCGTCGGCCCAGGCGCGGTCGCCCGTCAGTGCGCGCGCATAGCGGCGCAGCTGGGGCAGCCACGCGATCACTTCCGATTCGAATGTCACCCGGTGTGCCAGGCCCGGTCGCGGCTTTAGTAGCCGCCGCTGCTGTTGCTGTTGCCGCTCGAGCTCGACGCGGCGTTGTCGGTGTCGGCCGCGTGAGCATGGGAGCCGCACGCGAGCGCGAGCAGGACGAAGAGCGCTGACAGAATACGGGATGCTTTCATCATGTTGAATCTCCTCACGGATGCCCTGCGCACGATCGACCGACGGGCGCGGCGGGCGGTGGGCGGCAGGCCGCGCAGTGCGGTGCTGCCATACTGGACTTAACGCTGCGACCGCGCGGTTTATTCCCACCGCGGTCGTGGCGCCGTGTCGCTGCGCTGCGGTTGCGCTGCTTTCTCCGGAATTTTTAGGTTTTTTCGGGCGCTTCGACGCCGCCGCAGGTGCTCGTGCAGCACACCCCTATGTTCTTCCTTTTCCGCCAACCTTGCCGGCAATGCCTGGAGAGACCGGAAGAAGACGCCATTGACCAGCAGATTCGTAACGCAACGTTACAGTCTCGCGGTATCGGATGCTTATGGGCTCACAAGCCGTTATAGTGGACGAAGTTCGCCCTGTCGACGCGTACTGCCCCGCCTGGAACAGAAAGGGTAGAATCGCGGCGAACCACCGTCTATCTAACCTGAATTGTCCATGGCTTCCGCAGAATCGCATCCGCAAAACGACTTCATGAACGCCGCGCGCAAGGAACGAAAGCGCGTCGAGATTTATCTGGTCAACGGCATCCGCCTGACCGGATGCATCGAGTCGTTCGATCAGTACCTGGTGATGCTGCGCACGCCGGTTGGCCTGCAAGGCATCTACAAGCGCGCGATCTCCACGATCCAGCTCGATACCGGCACGCGGCCGGCGCCGCGCACGGGCCGAACGTCGCATGGCGAACATGGCGCGCGCGGTCCGCATGGTTCGCGCGAACATCGCGAGCCGCGCGAGGGGCGTGAACCGTATGGCGCGCCGGCGGCGGAACGCGCGCCGGGCGAGCGCAGCGGCAACTCCGAGGGCCCGGTCGTTGTCACGCGGAGGCGGCGTCTATTCGGCACCGGCGGCGAAGGCGGCAATCATGGCGGCAACCACGGCAGCGGCAGCCCCGGCGGCAATCAGGAATAAATACGAAGAAGCGGTAACGCCCGCGCCTCGCTAGTCCGCTGACAGACCGAGGCGCTGCAGAATTTTCTCCAGTTGGGTCAGCTGCCGCTCGGTCAGCTCGAAACTCCCCTTGACCGCCAGCACGCGGCGCCGCCAGTAGCCGGCGTCGAACAGGTGCAGCGCCGGTTGCCGCGTCGCCCAATCCAGATGTTCCAGTTCGGCGTCCGCGACGTGGGCTGCGAGCACTCGTCGCGTAGCCGCCGGTTTTTTCCCGTTCATGTGGTTCGCTGTCTGATGGATCGATGGAGGTGTCGCTTGCCGCTAACGCGCGGCTCAAGCGCGGCTGAAGCGCGGCTCAAGCGCGGCCGGGACACTCGGAGAACGAATCGATGCGGGCCGGTTTCGAACGACGCGCCTGCGCGATTCGGCCGACGTTCGTCGATAGCCGCAATGCGCTATGCTGAATCATTGATCCTCTACCGATGGAGCGCGCCATGACCAGCAAAAGCCAGCATGCCTCCCGGCCTGCGCGCACGCGCCGGACACCGCCGACGTCCGCCGACACGCGGCTCGATGAAGCGCTGATGGAAAGCTTTCCCGCCAGCGATCCGATCGCCGTCGATGTGACGGAGCCGTTTCGCGAGCGGATGCGCAAGACTCAGGCGGAGACGCGCAAGCGGCATTGAAGTCGCGCCGTCTTGGGTCGCACGACGGCGCGGCAGCGAGTCATCGTGGCTTGCGAACAATGTCGAGTGGAAATGCCGAAAAGCCCGGCGGCCAGGGTGCGAGGCGCGGGTTGGCAGGTGCGGAAAGCACCCATCAGACTTAACGACGGTAACGTCTGGGGACGGGCCGGACGGCGCATCGAATTGCGCGTCGTCCCGCCCCTCCACCGAAGCTCACATCGTCGTGCTCAATGCAGCGGCAAGCCGCTCTCGAGCTGACGCTGCAGGTTGCGGACCTGACGCTGCGCGACGCGCAACTGATCCTGCGCGGCCGCCTTCTGCTGCGCCAGTTCGGTCGCCTCGGCGCGCTTCTGCTCCTGCTGGCTCGCGACGATGCTCTGCTGCTGACGCGCGACGTCGAGGTCGGCCTGTAGCCGGCTCGCGCGTTCCTGCGACAACGCGACCAGGCGCTGCGTGAACGCCTTCTGCGCTTCGAGTTGCGTACGGCGGATCTCAACGTCCGACAACTGCATCGTCTGCCGCGCGAAATCCTTGTAGATCAGCTCGGCGCGCCCGGCGTCCTGCGTCTTGATCACGCGCCAGAAGTTTTTCTGTTGGAACAGCGCGACGTAGTAGGTCATCTCCTTGCCGTAGAACAGCAGGCTCGCGCCATAGCTGCCGTTATACGTGGTGCGCAATTCGCTCAGATCCGAGCCGTGGATCATCTGCTGCAATTCAGCCACGTTCCCGGTGGCGGATTGCCGGCTTTCATCCGGCGTCAGCGCAGTGGTCTCTGTCTGGCCGCCCTGCGACGTGTCGGTCGGCGCGCTCGTGGGACCCGGCTGGGACACGATCGTACCGCTCGCATCACTGTTCTGCAGAGCCTGTGCATTCGCGCCCTGGAGGGCCCCCATTACGATGCATGCGGCCAGAGCAATCTTTCGTAGCTTTGACTTTCGGTCCATGTGACACCTGTTGAACAGATCTTGTTTTAGTAGAAAACGGGGAATTATTACTCAATTTTGCGAGTTCCGGGC
The DNA here is from genome assembly GCF_040948765.1 of Paraburkholderia sp. BR10923. Classification (NCBI taxonomy): domain Bacteria; kingdom Pseudomonadati; phylum Pseudomonadota; class Betaproteobacteria; order Burkholderiales; family Burkholderiaceae; genus Paraburkholderia; species Paraburkholderia sp. BR10923. The sequence continues at coordinate 109,126 of NZ_JBFPKO010000007.1, forward strand.
TCTTCGTCGAAAATATGGCAGTTGCGCGTTTGCTCCCTTGGCGGCGCGGTACTACAGCCTCGATCTTTTCGTCGCGAAAGCGGTCGTTGATGCGCATCAACGGGAGGCTTTTGCGATAGCTGAATGACACACCTCCGAAGTACCGCGTGCCGATTAGAAGCTCCTCTATCAAACGGCGCATGCACTTTCGCGTATTCTGCGCTGGCGATGCAAACGGCCCATAATGCCGCGCGACCACGATCGCGCCGTCTCATATCAAGGAGGAAGGTAATGACTCGATTCACTCAACGTGTGCGCGCGCATGCGCTGCGCACCGCCCGTCACGCCGCGCTCGCCGGCGCCCTGCTCGCCAGCGCCGTGACCGCGATGGCACAGACTGAGACACCGATCGGCACGTGGCAAACCATCGACGATCATACGGGCCAGCCGAAAGCGCTCGTGCAGATCACACAAGACGCCAATGGCGAATTGAACGGCAAGGTCATCAAGGGTCTCGGCGCGAACGACCAGCCGGATCGCCGCTGTAGTGCATGCACCGACGCGCGCAAGGACCAACCGATCCTCGGCATGACCATCATCAACAGCATGAAGAAGGATGGCGACGCGTGGGATCATGGCCAGATTCTCGATCCTGAAAACGGCAAGGTCTACAAGTGCAAGATGCATCTCGAAGACGGCGGCAACAAGCTCGTGGTGCGAGGCTATATTGGCGTCGCGCTGCTCGGCCGCTCGCAGACGTGGATCCGGCAGCAGTGAGCTTCGACGTGGGGCCCATGTACGGCGCCTCGCACATTGCCTGAATGAGCGCCTCATGCCGCAACGATGGCGCGCTCAGCCCCAGCAGGCACAGCATAAAAAAGCGGCCGGCGATCAACAATCGCGCGGCCGTTCTTCATTGGGGCAAGTTGTTTGCGAGGGTCATGCTGCCTGCTTGAACGATGCAGCGTAACCTGACGGCGTCGGCGGCACCGACTTGGCGGATACCTGGTCATACACGGCGGGCGGAACACGGAACGCCGCGGCTGCGCGGCGGGCCGCGGCGCGCTTGTGCTGCGCGCTCGCGTGCGTGCGCATACGCGCTTCCATCAATCTGCAGAGATCTTCGCTCGCGGTACCGAGCAGTTGTTCCGTGACGTGTTTGAGCACGCCCGATTGGTACCAGGACTTGAAGCGGCGATGACAGGTCTGATACGACGGGTAGCGGCGCGGCATGGTGGACCAGGTGGCGCCGCTATACATGACCCAAAGCACGCCGTTGAGCACTGAGCGGGTATTGGCAAGCGGACGGCCACGCATTTCGGTACGCGGCCGGAGTTCGGGCAGCAGTGGCGCAACGCGCTGCCATTCTTCATCGGTGATTTCGCGGTACGAGTTCATGCTTCCTCCTTTGTCAGAACAACGACAAAAGATAGCCAGTCACCCGCGCGCGGAATATAAGACCACTCCGATTCCTAAAAACTGTCGTACGCCGATGCTCAGGTTAGAGACGTGTCGACGATCCGGCGAGGTGTATCGAGATACTCCTTCGACTGCATCTCGACGATTCGCGACACCGTCCGCGTGAATTCGTTGGCCATCGGGCCATCGACGTACAACTCCTCCGGCGGCACCGCGGCCGACATCAGCAGCTTGACCTTGTGGTCGTAGAACACGTCGATGAGCCACGTAAAGCGGCGCGCTTCCGACGCCATGCGCACCGACATCTGCGGCACGTCCGACAGGATCACCGCGTGAAACCGGGTCGCGAGTTCGAGGTAGTCGTTCTGCGAGCGCGGCCCGCCGCACAGCGTCGCGAAGTCGAACCAGACGACGCCGTCCGCGCGGCGCAGCGCCTTCAGCTCGCGCTTCTCGATATGCAGCAGCGGACTTTCGTCGGGCACCGCGGCGAGGCGCGCGAAAGCGTCGCGCAGCGCCTTGCCGGCAGCGGCGTCCAGTGGCGTGTGATAGACCTCGACCTGGGCCAGCGTGCGCTGGCGATAGTCGATCCCCGCATCGACGTTGACCACGTCGAGCTTCTGCTTGATCAGCTCGATCGCGGGCAGCATGCGGTCGCGATGCAGGCCGTCCGGATACAGCGTGTCGGGCGCGTAGTTGGACGTCATCACGAACTGCACGCCGTTCTCGAACAGCTTGTCGAGCAGGCGATACAGGATCATCGCGTCGGCGATGTCCGACACGTGGAATTCGTCGAAGCAGATCAGCCGATAGCGCTTCGCGATGCGACGCGCGAGTTCGTCGAGCGGATCGGCGCGGCCCTTGAGTTCTTCGAGCTCGCGATGCACTTCACGCATAAACTCATGGAAGTGCAGACGGGTTTTGCGATGCAACGGCACGATCATGTAGAAGCTGTCCATCAGGAAGCTCTTGCCGCGGCCCACGCCGCCCCACATGTACACGCCGCGCGGCAGATCCGGGTGAATGATCAACTTCCTGAACGCGTTCGAGCGGCGCGCCTTGTATTCGGTCCACTCTTCATAGCACCGCTGCAGGCGGTCGACCGCCGCGCGCTGCGCCGGATCGGATTGATAACCGCGCGTCTGCAGTTCTTTTTCGTAGTATTCGGTGACGTTCATCGTGTTGCTGCAAAAAGAAAGGCGGGAGGGAGTGAACCCCGCCCGCCTTTGGTGATGCCAAGGTTGCGTTTCGGCCAGGCGTGCGCGCTTACATGTTCAGCGCGCGCTTGTCGACGGCGAGTGCCGCTTCACGCATGACTTCCGACAGCGACGGGTGCGGATGGCAAATCCGGCCGATGTCTTCCGACGCCGCCTTGAACTCCATCGCCACCACGGCTTCCGCGATCAGGTCCGATGCGTCCGCCGAGATGATGTGCACGCCGAGCAGCTCGTCGGTCTTCGCGTCGGCGATCATCTTGACGAAACCGTCCGCCTTGTTGATGCCGAGCGCGCGGCCGTTCGCCATGAACGGGAACTGGCCCGTCTTGATCTCGCGGCCCTCGGCCTTCAGCTGCTGCTCGGTCTTGCCGACCCATGCGATTTCCGGCTCGGTGTAGATCACCCACGGAACGCAGTTGTAATCGATGTGCGGCTTCTGGCCGTCGATCACTTCCGCGACCATCACGCCTTCGTCTTCAGCCTTGTGCGCGAGCATCGGGCCACGCACCACGTCGCCGATCGCGTACACGTTCGGCACAGGCGTCGCGCAGTGGTCGTCGACGTCGATGAAGCCGCGCTCGTTGGCCTTCAGGCCGATCGATTCGAGGCCGAGGTTGTCGGTGTTCGGCACGCGGCCGACCGACACGATCAGGCGGTCGGCTTCGAGCGTCTGCGCGTTGCCGTCCTTGTCCGTGTAGGCGATCGTCACGCCGTTCGCGCCCGTCTTCACTTCGCCGACCTTCACGCCGACGTGGATGTCGAGACCCTGCTTCTTGAACTGCTTGGCCGCTTCCTTCGACAGCGCCTGGTCAGCCGCGCCGAGGAACTCCGGCAGCGCTTCGAGCACGGTCACGTCAGCGCCGAGACGGCGCCACACCGAGCCGAGCTCCAGACCGATCACGCCTGCGCCGATCACGGCGAGCTTCTTCGGTGCCGTGTCGAACGACAGTGCGCCTTCGTTGTCGGCGATCAGCTTGTTGTCGACCGGGATGCCCGGCAGATGACGCGCCTTCGAACCCGTCGCGATGATCACGTTCTTCGCGGTGACGACTTCGGTTTCACCCTCGCCGCTCACTTCGATCTGCACGCCGGCGTCGGTCTTGCCGGTGAACTTGCCGTGGCCCTTGAGCCACGTGATCTTGTTCTTGCGGAACAGGAATTCGATGCCCTTGGTCATCTTCTCGACGATGCCGTCCTTGCGGGCCATCATCTTCGAGATATCGACCGAGACGTTATCCACCGAGATGCCGTGGTCGGCGAGGTGATGCGACGCGTTTTCAAACTCTTCCGACGACGCGAGCAGCGCCTTCGACGGAATGCAGCCGACGTTCAGGCAGGTGCCGCCAAGCTTCAGCGCGCCGGCCGGGTTCTTCCACTTTTCGATACATGCGACGGTCTTGCCGAGCTGCGCTGCGCGGATGGCGGCGATGTAACCGCCAGGGCCTGCGCCGATCACGACGACGTCAAATTCTTTGGACATGACAATCCCTTTGATAGCGGAACGGCGCCGGACCACCCAAGGTGGCGCGCGCCGTTCCTGTACTGCGGAATGCGAGATACGTACTGACTAGATGGCGCCGGTTTGCGGATTCACAAGCCGGCGCGGTCCGAGCGGGCGCTTACAGGTCGAGCAGCAGACGTGCCGGATCTTCCAGCGCGTCCTTCATCGCGACCAGCGACAGCACGGCTTCGCGGCCGTCGATGATCCGGTGGTCGTACGACAGCGCGAGGTAGTTCATCGGGCGGATCACGATCTGGCCGTTTTCGACCACAGCGCGTTCCTTGGTGGCGTGCACGCCGAGAATCGCGGACTGCGGCGGGTTGATGATCGGGGTCGACAGCATCGAGCCGAACACGCCGCCGTTCGAGATCGAGAACGTACCGCCGGTCATTTCTTCGATCGACAGCTTGCCGTCCTTCGCCTTCTGGCCGAATTCGGCGATCTTCTTCTCGATGTCGGCGAGGCTCAGCTGATCTGCATTGCGCAGGATCGGCACCACCAGACCGCGCGGCGAACCGACCGCGATACCGATGTCGAAGTAGCCGTGATAGACGATGTCGTTACCGTCGATCGACGCGTTCACGAGCGGGAACTTCTTCAGCGCATGAACAGCCGCCTTCACGAAGAACGACATGAAGCCGAGCTTCACGCCGTGTTCCTTCTCGAACTTGTCCTTGTACTTGTTGCGCAGATCCATGACCGGCGCCATGTTCACTTCGTTGAACGTCGTGAGGATGGCGTTGGTTTGCTGCGACTCGAGCAGACGCTCGGCGATACGCGCACGCAGACGCGACATCGGCACGCGCTGTTCCGGACGGTCCTTCAACCACTGGTCGGCCGATGCTGGAGCCTTGACGTCCGGCAGCGACGGCTTCGCAGCCTTCGGTGCGGCAGCCGGAGCCGGTGCAGCCTTGGCAGCCGGAGCGCCTGCGGTCAGCACGTCGCCCTTGGTGATGCGGCCGTCGCGGCCGGTGCCGGCGACGTCGCCAGCGGCCAGACCCTTTTCGGCCATCAGCTTGCCGGCAGCCGGCGAAGCTGCGGTGTTCGAGCCCGTTGCGGCGGCAGCCGCAGTTGTCGACTGAGCCGCCGGCGCGGGAGCCGCTGCGGCGACCGGAGCCGGCTTCACTTCGGCTTCGACAGCGGCGGCGCCTGCGGTGCCTTCGGTGTCGATCTTCGCGATCACCTGGTCCGCCGTGACCGTGTCGCCGTCGTTCGAGATGACTTGCGCGAGCACGCCTGCTGCCGGAGCCGGCACTTCGAGCACGACCTTGTCGGTCTCGATTTCGATGAGGATTTCGTCCTGAGCGACAGCCTCGCCGGGCTTCTTCTTCCACTGCAGCATGGTCGCTTCCGAGACCGACTCGGAGAGCTGGGGAACCTTGACTTCAACAATAGCCATTATGAGTATCCTGAATACGTATCGGGTGACGGCGCTTCATCGCGACCGCCTGCGAACCACGAGCGCCGCGCCTGAATCTCATGGGATCGTTCGGCGCGGCGCGGGAAAACGCACTGCGTTCTCCCGGGCTCGTCTGTTTCTTTACTTGGCGATCGACGCGCTCTTGAGGCGGCCGAAAGCGCCTTCGACCAGCGCCTTCTGCTGCTCGTAGTGCTTCGCGTAGTAGCCCACCGCAGGCGAAGCCGAAGCCGGACGGCCGCTGTACGCCAGCTTCTGCCCTTCCTTCATGCCTTCCTTCAGATGGTGCTCGATGTAGAACCACGGGCCCTGATTCTGCGGCTCGTCCTGCACCCACACCACTTCCGTTGCGTTGTCGTGCTTCTTCATTTCCGCTTCGAACTGCTTGTGAGCGAACGGATACAGCTGTTCGATACGGACGATCGCGACGTCGTTCACCTTCGCTTCGCGGCGATGCGCGACCAGGTCGTAGTACACGCGGCCCGAGCAGACCAGCACGCGCTTGACCTTCTTCGCGTCGATGGTTTCGTCCACTTCGCCGATCACCGGCTGGAACGAACCCTTCGCGAGTTCCGACAGATCCGACACGGCTTCCTTGTGACGCAGCAGCGACTTCGGCGTTGCGACGATCAGCGGCTTGCGGAACAGACGGATCATCTGGCGACGCAGCAGGTGGAAGATCTGCGCCGGCGTGGTCGGCTGTACGACCTGCATGTTGTGGTCTGCGCACAGTTGCAGGAAACGCTCGATACGCGCCGACGAGTGCTCCGGACCCTGGCCTTCGTAGCCATGCGGCAGCAGCATCGTCAGGCCCGACACGCGGCCCCACTTCACTTCGCCCGACGAGATGAACTGGTCGATTACGACCTGCGCGCCGTTCACGAAGTCGCCGAACTGCGCTTCCCACGCGACGAACGTGTTCGGTTCAGCGGTTGAGTAACCGTATTCGAAGCCGAGCACCGCTTCTTCCGACAGCACCGAGTCGATCACCGTGAACTTCGCCTGACCTTCGGCGATGTTCTGCAGCGGCACGTAGGTGCCGTCGTTCCAGCGCTCGCGGTTCTGGTCGTGCAGCACCGCATGACGGTGCGTGAACGTGCCGCGGCCCGAATCCTGACCGGTCAGACGAACCGCGTAACCGGATGCGACCAGCGATGCGAACGCGAGGTGCTCGCCCATGCCCCAGTCGAGCTTCGCTTCGCCGCGGCCCATGGCGCGACGGTCGTTGATCACGCGCTCGACGAGCGGGTGAACCTTGAAGTTTTCCGGAATCGTGGTGATGCGCTCGGCGAGGCGCTTCAGTTCCGCGAGCGGCACGGCCGTGTCGGCCGCGTCGGTCCACTTGCGGTTCAGGAACGGAACCCAGTCCACCGCGTACTTGCTCTTGTAGTTCGAGAGCACCGGGTCGATCGTGTGATGGCCTTCGTCCATCGCCTTGCGGTAGGCCTTGACGAATTCATCGCCTTCGTCGGCCTTGATGACGCCCTGCTGCACGAGCTTTTCAGCGTACAGCGCGCGCGTGCCCGGGTGCTTCGAGATCGTCTTGTACATCAGCGGCTGCGTGACCGCCGGGGTGTCCTGCTCGTTGTGGCCGAGCTTGCGGAAGCAGACGATGTCGACGACGACGTCCTTGTGGAACTGCATGCGGAAGTCGATCGCCATCTGGATGGCCAGCACGACCGCTTCGGGATCGTCACCGTTCACGTGCAGCACCGGCGCTTCGATCATCTTGACGACGTCCGAGCAGTACAACGTGGAGCGCGAATCGCGCGGGTCCGACGTCGTGAAGCCGATCTGGTTGTTGATGACGATGTGCAGCGTGCCGTGCGTGCCATAACCGCGCGTTTGCGCAAGGTTCAGCGTTTCCATCACGACGCCCTGGCCTGCGAACGCCGCGTCGCCGTGGATCTGCACCGGCAGCACCTGGACGCCGTTTTCGTCGCCGCGGCGGTCCATACGCGCCTTCGCCGAGCCCTCGACCACCGGGTTGACGATTTCGAGGTGCGACGGGTTGAACGCGAGCGACAGGTGAACCGGACCGCCTTCGGTCGCGACGTCCGACGAGAAGCCCTTGTGGTACTTCACGTCGCCGGCCGGCAGATCGTCGACGTGCTTGCCTTCGAATTCAGCGAACAGGTCGGCCGGCATCTTGCCGAGCGTGTTGACCAGCACGTTCAGACGGCCACGGTGAGCCATCGCGATGACGATTTCCTGAACGCCGCGCAGACCGCCGTGACGCACGACTTCGTCCATCGCCGCGATGAAGCTCTCGCCGCCTTCGAGCGAGAAGCGCTTCTGGCCGACGTACTTGGTGTGCAGGAAACGCTCGAGGCCTTCGGCGGCCGTCAGGCGGTTCAGGATGTGCTTCTTTTTGTCGTTGCTGAAGTTCGGCGTCGAACGGATCGATTCGAGGCGTTCCTTCCACCAGCGCTTCTGTTCCGGATCGCTGATGTACATGTACTCGGCGCCGATCGTGCCGCAGTACGTGTCGCGCAGGGCTTTGACGATCTCGCGCAGCGTCGCGCGCTCGAAGCCGAAGTACAGATTCGTTGCGCTGAACTCCTGGTCCATGTCGGCTTCGGTGAAGTCGTAGAACGCGGGTTCAAGTTCGGGGATCGCGGGACGTTCGCGGCGCTTCAGAGGATCGAGATTGGCCCATTGCGAGCCGAGGAAGCGATATGCGCCGATGAGGGACTGGACGTAAACCTGTTTGCGGGCGGTTGCGAGATCTTCGCCGCCGGTAGTTGCGCGCGGCAGGAAGGCATTGGCCTTGGCGCGCTGTGCAAACGATTCGACGATCGGGCCGTGGGCCACGTCGTTGGCGTTGCTGCCATCCGATGCAGGCACGTTCTGCAACGCATCGAAATAGCTGCGCCAGGTCTCGGGCACTGACGCCGGATTATCGAGATACGCTTCGTACATTTCTTCAACGTACGGAGCATTGCCGCCGAACAGATAAGAGTTCGACTGGAATTGCTTCATCATTTTTACGCTCACCTTTCTTCGAGTTTCTCGAGAAATAGCGGGTTACAGAACCTTCCGCGACACGGCCTGACCGTTTAGCGGATTGCGCGAATCAAGTCTTGCTTGGAAGGACCTAAAACTTTGCACCCGGGAGCATAGCACAGAACGAATAGCCCAGATAGCGGACAGCACACGCGGCAAAGCCAGTGATGGCGGGCGTTTCGCGGATGACGGGGTGCTTCTTCACAGCGCGCAATAGTGTTCTGTAGAAAATGAGAAGGCGAATTGCGCAATAGGTGTCTACACCTGTGCCGCCCGGAAAGTGCCGGGCATGATGCAGCGCCACAAGTGTCGGTGCGCCGAAAACGAAAAAGCCACCCGAAGGTGGCTTCCGTTCCCTGCTATCCAAACGGATTCGAAACCCGCTTATTCGCCGGCAACCTTGTTGCGGCTCGCGCTGCGGCGCTCATGTTCCTTCAGGTAGCGCTTGCGCAGACGGATCGACTTCGGCGTGACTTCGACCAGTTCGTCGTCGTCGATGAACTCGACCGCGTATTCGAGCGACAGCTGAACCGGCGGCACGAGACGCACGGCTTCATCGGTGCCCGACGCGCGCACGTTGGTGAGTTGCTTGCCCTTGATCGGGTTCACGACGAGGTCGTTGTCGCGGCTGTGAATGCCGATGATCATGCCTTCATACAGCGCCTCGCCCGGCGACACGAACATGCGGCCGCGATCCTGCAGCTTCCACAGTGCGTACGCGACTGCCGCGCCGTCGTCCTGCGAGATCAGCACGCCGTTGCGACGCTCGCCGACCGCGCCTTCCTTGACCGGCTGGTATGAATCGAACGTGTGGCTCATCAGACCCGTGCCGCGCGTCAGCGTGAGGAATTCCGACTGGAAGCCGATCAGACCACGTGCCGAAATACGGTACTCGAGACGCGTGCGGCCACGGCCGTCCGACGCCATGTCGAGCATTTCGCCCTTGCGGCGGCCGAGTTCTTCCATCACGCCGCCCTGGTGGGTGTCCTCCATGTCGACGGTCAGGTTTTCGTACGGCTCGTGCTTCTCGCCGTTGATTTCCTGCATCACGACACGCGGACGCGACACGGCCAGCTCGTAGCCTTCGCGGCGCATGTTTTCGACCAGAATGGTCAGGTGCAGCTCACCGCGGCCTGCCACTTCGAATGTGGTTTCGTCGCCGGTATCGCGCACGCGCAGCGCGACGTTGTGGTTCAGCTCTTTCATCAGGCGATCGCGAATCTGACGGCTCGTGACGAACTTGCCTTCGCGGCCCGCGAGCGGCGACGAGTTGACGAGGAAGTTCATCGTCAGCGTGGGTTCGTCGACGGTGATCATCGGCAGCGCTTCCGGCTGCTCCGGCGAACAGATCGTCACGCCGATGCCCACTTCCTCGATACCGTTGATCAGCACGATGTCACCCGCTTCAGCCGAATCGACCTGCACGCGATCGAGACCCTTGAACGACAGCACCTGGTTGATCTTGCGATTGAGGATTTCGCCTTCAGGGCCCGAGCGCACCGCGACGGCCATGCCCGGCTTGATGCGGCCGCGCGTGATACGGCCAATGCCGATACGGCCGACGTACGACGAGTAGTCGAGCGACGTGATCTGCAGTTGCAGCGGACCTTCCGGGTCGGCCGGGCGCACCGGCACGTGCTGAAGGATTGCCTCGAACAGCGGACGCATGTCGCCGTCGCGCACGTCAGGCGTAAGACCCGCATAGCCGTTCAGCCCCGATGCGTAGACGATCGGGAAGTCGAGCTGCTCTTCGCTCGCGCCGAGCTTGTCGAACAGGTCGAAGGTCTGGTTGATCACCCAGTCGACCCGCGCGCCCGGACGGTCGACCTTGTTGATCACGACGATCGGCTTCAGGCCGAGCGCGAGCGCCTTCTTCGTGACAAAGCGGGTTTGCGGCATCGGGCCTTCCACCGCGTCGACGAGCAGCAGCACCGAGTCGACCATCGACAGCACGCGCTCCACTTCGCCGCCGAAGTCGGCGTGCCCCGGCGTGTCGACAATATTGATGTGCGTGCCTTCGTACTCCACCGCGCAGTTTTTCGACAGGATCGTGATGCCGCGCTCTTTTTCGATGTCGTTCGAGTCCATCACGCGCTCGGCGATCTGCTGGTTCTCGCGGAACGTGGCGGTCTGACGGAGGAGCTGATCGACGAGCGTGGTCTTGCCGTGGTCGACGTGAGCGATGATGGCGATGTTGCGTAGGGCGCGGGTCATAGGAAACCTGAAGACGGTTGAGTGCGCCGCTTGCTTATGCTGCTGGTTGACGAGCCAAACCACGACAACAAGCCCAAAGCGCACTTTTGGGAACCCAAAATTATAGCACGCGCGGATGATCCTTTCTGGTATTCCCCGATAGACCGTACGCCCTCCGCGTCCCCGCTGACTTCGCGAATACCGCGTCGCCCGCGCCCTACGTCGATCCGTACGGCATCTGACTTGAGCAGGAAATAATCCTTGCCTAAGCTGTATTTACGCTTGTCGTGTCAATCAACAGCCAGCTATACTAATGCCTAGTCAACCATTGCAATCGCACGAGAATCATGACGGAGCCGTCCAACGAACCCACGCCGGATCTCAGCGAGTATCAACTCGGCGAAAGCGTCGGTTATCTGATCTCGCGGGTGAAATCGACTCTGCACAATCTGGTTACGCAGCGCAGCATGGCCGAGCTCGGCATCACTAGCCAGCAAGGCAGCATCCTGTTCATGGTGGCGAGCGGCAAATGCCTGCTCGCGGCCGAGTTGGCGCGTGAATATGGTATCGACGCAAGCGCCGTCACGCGCCTGATCGACCGGCTCGAAAAGCGCGGCCTGCTCACGCGGGTGCGCAGCAACGAAGACCGGCGCGTCGTGCGCCTCGCCTTGACGCCGGAAGGCAATGCGATCGCGGCCCGCATGCCGGCAATTTTCAACGGCGTGCTCGATACCCTGCTGAACGGGTTCACCCCGGAGGAAGTGGGCTTCCTGAAGAGCATGCTGCGCCGCGTGCTCGCCAATTCCGGCGAACACACGGGACTTTCCCGCGATGCCTCAAGCCATCCCGATAACAAATCGTAATAGCTTGCTTGCTGCGTCCATCAATACATTCCACTCAAAGAAGAGTCGAGCGATGAAATCCCTTTCCCTGTCCGCGCCCGCGCTGTCGAGCCGGGCTGCTGTCGCCGCGGCGGTGACGGCGCTCGCCCTCACAGGCTGCGCGAACTACTTCGGCGTCAAGAGCGACAAGCAGATCGCCTCGCCGACGCAGTATGAGTCGACGCAGAGTCTGCCCAACGAGGGCGGCCAGTGGCCATCGCTCGACTGGGCCAACCAGTTCGGGGACCCGCAACTGCCGAAGCTGATCGCGGAGGCGCTCGAGGGCAGCCCGTCGATCGCCCAGGCGCAGGCGCGGCTCGCGAAGGCTTCGTCGTATATCGAAAGCTCGCGCTCGGCGCTGTTCCCGAAGGCCGAACTAAGCTATTCGTGGACCCGCGAACTGTACTCGGCGAACGCCCTCTTCCCGCCTCCGTTCGGCGGCACCTGGTTTAGCGAGAACAACGTGCTCGCGAGCGCGTCGTGGGATCTCGACCTGTGGGGCAAGAATCGTCAGCGCCTCGGCCAGGCCGTGTCGCAGCAGAAAGCCGCCGAAGCCGACATGCAGCAGGCGCGCGTGACGCTCGCCGCGTCGGTCGCGAGCACCTACAATCAGCTCGCGCAGCTGTACGCGTTCCGCGACATCGCCGCGCGTGAAATCGCGAACCGCCAGGACGTCGGCCGTATCACGGATAACCGCGTGACGGCCGGTCTCGACACCAACGTCGAGAAGCAGACCGCCGCCGGCAACATCGCGACGAGCCAGTCGAACCTGACCGACCTCGACGGCCAGATCACCGTCGTGCGCTACCAGTTGGGCGCGCTGCTCGGCAAAGGCCCGGACCGTGGCCTGCAGATCGACAAGCCGGTGCTCACCGGCGGCAACGTGGTCGCGCTGCCGGACAACATCCCGGCCGACCTCGTGGCGCGTCGCGCGGACATCGTCGCCGCGCGCTGGCAGGTCGAGGCCGCGATGCACGACGTCAAGGAAGCGAAAGCCGAGTTCTTTCCGGACGTGAATCTCGCGGCCGGCTTCGGCTTCGACGCCTTCGGCTGGGGCCGTTTCCTGACCTCGTCGAGCCGTCAGATCCAGTTCGGCCCAGCGATCCATCTGCCACTCTTCGACGCCGGCGCGTTGCGTGCGCAGTTGAAGGGCCGCTACGCCGACTTCGAGGGCGACGTCGCGAACTACAACCAGACGCTGATCAACGCGCTGCAGGACGTGTCCACGCAGGTGTCGTCGATCCGCTCGATCGACCGCCAGGAAGGCGACGCCCAGCGCGCGCTCGAGGCGTCGAGCAAGGCGTACCAGCTGGCCGTGATCCGCTATAAGGCCGGGCTGTCGCCGCAACTGCAGGTGCTGACCGCGGACGACAACCGCCTCGCCGCCGAGCAGACGGTCACCGGTCTGCAGATGCGCCGCCGCAGTCTGCAGATCGGCCTGATCAAGGCACTGGGCGGCGGCTTCGACGCGACCCAGACCGGTCTCGTCGTGCCGACCGATGCTCCCGCATCGGCCAACGCCGCGAACCACGCCACGCGCACCGCCGCGAACTGAGCGAGACCGCCCGCGGCAACCCACACGCATACACACGAACACCCGAATAAACGACGACGTTCAAAAGAACCCGGAGCACATCAATGAGCACCCCCCAGCAGCCCGCCACTCCACCGCAAGCGGCCAACAACGGCAAACGCAAGCGCATGATGACGCTGCTCGTCATCGTGATCCTGATTGCCGCGGTCGCGTACGGCCTGTACTACTTCCTCGACGCACGCTTCCATGAAGACACCGACGACGCCTACGTGAGCGGCAACGTCGTGCAGATCACGCCGCAGGTCACGGGCACCGTGATTGCGGTCAATGCGGACGACACCCAGGTCGTCAAGGCCGGCGACCCGCTCGTCGTGCTCGACCCGGCCGACGCGCGCGTCGCGCTCGAACAGGCCGAGGCCAATCTTGCGCAGGTGGTGCGCCAGGTGCGTGGCCTGTTCGCCGACGACAGCCAGTACGAAGCGCGGGTCGCAGCGAGCCAGGCCGACCTGTCGCGAGCCCAGGACGACCTGAAGCGCCGGATGACGGTGGCGCAGACCGGCGCTGTATCGCAGGAAGAAATCTCGCACGCACGCGACGCCGTGAAGAGCGCACAAGCCGCGCTCGACGCCGCCAAACAGCAACTCGCGGCCAACCGCGCGCTGACCGCGAACACCACGATCGCCAATCACCCGAACGTGCAGGCCGCCGCCGCGAAGCTGCGCGACGCGTACCTGAACCACGCTCGCAATACGCTGCCCGCGCCGGTCACCGGCTATGTCGCGAAACGCTCGGTGCAGGTCGGCCAGCGCGTATCGCCGGGCACGCCGCTGATGGCGATCGTGCCGCTGCACGACGTGTGGGTCGACGCGAACTTCAAGGAAGTGCAACTGAAGCACATGCGCATCGGCCAGCCGGTCGAGCTGACGGCCGACGTCTACGGCTCGTCGGTGCCCTATCACGGCAAGGTGATCGGCTTCTCGGCCGGCACGGGCTCGGCGTTCTCGCTGCTGCCAGCGCAGAACGCGACCGGCAACTGGATCAAGGTCGTGCAGCGTCTGCCGGTGCGTATTTCGCTCGATCCGCAGGAACTGGAGAAGCATCCGCTGCGCATCGGCCTGTCGATGCAGGCTGACGTGAACATCAAGGACGACACCGGCGGCCAGCTCGGTCAGGCGCCGTCCACGGCTTACCAGACCAACGTCTTCGACAAGTACGGCGCGGAAGCCGACGCGGAAATCGCGCGCATCATCGCGGAAAACGCTGGCCAGAACGCGAACGGCGGCGCGCAGAAGTCGACCGCGGCGAGCGCCGCGGCCGCCACGAAACCGGCAGCCCATAAGAGCTAACGCTCCGCCCGACGATTCCTAGAAGGCTCTTTTAATGGCTCAGGCTCAGGCGCAAGTCCCTCACCCGCCGCTCGAGGGCGCGCAACTGGTGATCGGCACCATCGCGGTGTCGCTCGCCGTGTTCATGAACGTGCTGGACACGTCGATCGCCAACGTGTCGATCCCGTCGATTTCCGGCGACCTCGGCGTGTCGTCCGACCAGGGCACTTGGGTGATCACGTCGTTCGCGGTGGCCAACGCGATCTCGGTACCGCTGACCGGCTGGCTCACCGACCGCATCGGCCAGGTGCGGCTGTTCATGGCGTCCATCGTGCTGTTCGTGCTGTCGTCATGGATGTGCGGGCTGTCGCCGAACCTGCCGTTCCTGCTCGCGTCGCGCGTGCTGCAAGGCGCGGTGGCCGGCCCGATGATCCCGCTGTCGCAAACGCTGCTGCTCGCGAGCTATCCGCGCGCGAAGGCGCCAATGGCGCTATCGATGTGGGCGATGACAACGCTGATCGCGCCGGTTGCCGGTCCGATTCTCGGCGGCTGGATTTCCGACAACATCTCGTGGCCGTGGATCTTCTACGTCAACATTCCGGTCGGCGCGGTCGCGGCCGCCGCGACGTGGATGATCTTCCGTAACCGCGACTCGGTGATCAAGAAGGCGCCAATCGACGGCGTCGGCCTCGGTCTTCTGATCGTCTGGGTCGGCTCGCTTCAGGTCATGCTCGACAAGGGCAAGGACCTCGACTGGTTCTCGTCGACGACGATCGTCGTGCTCGCGCTCGTCGCGGTGATCGCGCTCGCGTTTTTCATCGTGTGGGAGCTGACGGCCGAGCATCCGGTGGTTGACCTGTCGCTGTTCAGCCGGCGCAACTTCACCGGCGGCACGATCGCGTTGTCGATCGGCTATGGGCTTTACTTCGGCAATCTCGTGCTGTTGCCGCTGTGGCTGCAGACCGATCTCGGCTACACCGCGACCGAAGCGGGACTCGTGATGGCGCCCGTCGGCGTGTTCGCGACCCTGTTGTCCCCGATCACCGGCAAGGTGTTGCCGCGCACCGATCCGCGCTATATCGCGACGCTGTCGTTCCTGATTTTCGCGCTGTGTTTCTGGATGCGCTCGCGCTATACGACGGGCGTCGATACGTACTCACTGATGCTGCCGACGCTGATTCAGGGAATCGGCATGGCCGGCTTCTTCATTCCGCTCGTGTCGATCACGCTGTCGGGCTTGCCGGGCCATCGGATTCCGGCGGCCTCGGGGCTGTCGAACTTCGTGCGGATCATGTGCGGCGGTATCGGCACGTCGATTTTCCAGACCGCGTGGGATCACCGCACGATCATGCATCACGCACAACTGACCGAGCAGGCGAACGCTTACAACCCGGTGTTTGGTCAGTCGATTCATCAGATGGGCGCAGCGGGCCTGGATCAACAGCAGACCTATGGTCTCTTCAATACCATGGTCACGCAGCAGGCCGCGCAGCTCGGCGTGAACGATCTGTTCTTCATTTCGGCCGGTATTTTTGTCGCGCTGATCGCGCTGATCTGGATCACGCGGCCGGAACGGGCGGGCGGTCACTCGGGGGCGGCGGCGGCTGCGGCGCATTGAGTGGGTTGTTCGCGGTGTTGCTTGAGTTCGACCCGCTCCACTGTAGGGCATAAAAAAGCGGGATCGCACGATGGCGTTCCCGCTTTTTTATTGTCCGCGCCGTGCTGGCAAAACGGCGGCCCCTAGCTCTCCGTCGTCATGACCAGACGTTCGGGTGCGAGCACGCCTTCGCCCGGTTTCGCGACCCCCAGAAGCCGCCCTTGCGCCGAGTACACCCTCACGCGCGGGGCATTCACGGCATCGGCGGCGATCGTCAACGACGAAAGCTTCAGGCGCTGGCCGTGCAAGAAGCGACGCGTGTCGTCGTCGTTCAGCGTGACCTGCGGGAACGTCGACAGCAACGCGTCGACCGGTTGCAGCCATGCGTCGCGTTCGGGTAGGGTCGCGTCGCTCAACGCGTCGAGCGTGACCGAATGATCGAGCGTCAGCGCGCCGACGCCCGTACGGCGCAGCGCGACCAGATGCGCGCCGCAGCCGAGCGCCTCGCCGATATCCTCGGCAAGCGTGCGCACGTACGTGCCCTTGCTGCACGTCACGCGAAACGTGACATCCGGCAGCGCGCACGCAATCGGCTCGAGCGCGTGAATCGTCACGTGCCGCCCTTCGCGCTCGACCGTTTGGCCGGCGCGCGCGTACTCATACAGCGGCTTGCCGTCGCGCTTGAGCGCCGAGTACATCGGCGGAACCTGAACGATCTCGCCGATGAATCTCGGCAAGGCCGCCCGCACCGCCGCTTCGTCGCAGTCGACGGCGCGGATGTCGAGCGCCTCGCCCTCGGCATCGCCGGTGGTTGTGCGGATGCCGAGGCGCATCGTGGCCTCGTAGGTCTTGTCGGCTTCGAGCAGGTCTTGCGAAAACTTGGTCGCCTCGCCGAAACACAGCGGCAGCAAGCCGGTAGCGAGCGGATCGAGCGTGCCGGTGTGGCCCGCCTTTTTCGCCAGATAGAGACGTTTCGCGCGAACCAGCGCGTCGTTGCTCGACAGGCCGAGCGGCTTGTCGAGGAGCAGCACGCCGTCGAGCGCGCGACGAGGCACGCGGGGGCGTTGAGGTGCGGTCATGTCCAGGGAGGCAGAACGTTCGGGAAACATGAAAAACGGCGCCGCGCGCTACATGGAACGCGACGGCATGGCAGACGCTCAGTCGTCTTTCGCGCGCGTGGAATTTGCCTCGTCGATCAACCGCGACATCTCCACGGCGCGCTCGATCGTCTTGTCGTAGTGGAAATGCAGCGTCGGCACCGTATGGATATGCAGGCGCTTGAACAGCAGATTGCGCAGATGGCCGGCCGCGTGCGTCAGCGCTTCGAGCGTCTGCTGCGGGTCGCCCGTCAGCGTCGTGAAGTAGACCTTCGCGTGCGCGTAGTCGGGTGTCAGCTCGACGCTCTGAAACGTGACGATGCCGATGCGCGGATCCTTGACCTCGCGCAGCAGCTCGGCCAGGTCGCGCTGGATCTGATCGGCGATCTGCACGTTGCGATTGGGAGTAGTACGTTTCTTAGGCATGGTGTTAAGTGCTCCGCTATAACGGATGCAAAAATTGGTTCGCGCGAGCCGTGTTCGTTATCCGTTCGATACGACGGCGTCGCGCTCGCCGCGGCCAGTGAGAGTCCATTTGCGACGAACGCGGCAACGAAGCCAGCGACAAACTCGACGCAGCGGACTCAAAAACAACGGGCGGAGCGGGCGTCAAGCCCGTTCCGCCCGTTGTGCCGTGTCGCGTGGATTACAGCGTACGCGCGACTTCGGTGACCTCGAAGACTTCGAACTGATCGCCTTCGACGATATCGTTGAAGTTCTTGATCGACATACCGCACTCGAAGCCCTGACGGACTTCCTTCACATCGTCCTTGAAGCGCTTGAGCGAATCGAGCTCGCCCGTGAAGATGACGACGTGGTTGCGCAGCACGCGCACCGACGACGAGCGCTTGACGAAACCGTCCGTGACCATACAGCCCGCCACCGTGCCGACCTTCGGTACCTTGAAGACCTGGCGCACTTCGACCGTGCCCGTCACGACTTCGCGCTTCTCCGGCGCCAGCATGCCCGACATCGCCGCCTTCACGTCATCCACGGCGTCGTAGATGATGTTGTAGTAGCGGATATCGACGCCATTGGCTTCCGCGAGCTTGCGAGCCTGCGCATCCGCGCGGGTGTTGAAGCCGATGATGACCGCCTTCGACGCCGTCGCGAGGTTGACGTCCGACTCGCTGATGCCGCCGACCGCGCCATGCACGATCTGCACGCGCACTTCGTCGGTGGAGAGTTTCTGCAGCGACTGCACCAGCGCTTCCTGCGAACCCTGCACGTCGGCCTTGACGATGAGCGGCATGTACTGCACTTCGCCTTCGCCCATCTGCTCGAGCATGGTCTCGAGCTTCGCGGCCTGCTGCTTGGCGAGCTTGACGTCGCGGAACTTACCCTGACGGAACAGCGCTACTTCACGCGCCTTGCGCTCGTCCGGCATCACGATCACTTCTTCGCCTGCCTGCGGCACTTCCGACAGACCCTGGATTTCGACCGGGATCGACGGACCCGCCGACTTGGTCGGCTTGCCGGTTTCGTCGAGCATGGCCCGCACGCGACCGTAGGCGCTGCCTGCCAGCACGACGTCGCCACGGTTCAGCGTACCCGACTGGACGAGGATCGTTGCAACCGGGCCCTTACCCTTGTCGAGCTTCGCTTCGATCACGAGCCCCTTGGCCGGCGATTCGACCGGTGCCTTCAATTCCAGCACTTCGGCCTGCAGCAGCACGTTTTCGAGCAGATCGTCGATGCCCGCGCCGGTCTTTGCCGACACCGGCACGAACGGCGAGTCGCCGCCGTACTCTTCCGGCACGACGCCTTCCGTGACGAGTTCCTGCTTCACGCGCTCCGGATTCGCTTCCGGCTTGTCAATCTTGTTGATCGCGACGACGAGTGGCACGCCGCCAGCCTTCGCGTGGGAGATAGCTTCCTTTGTCTGCGGCATCACGCCGTCGTCGGCGGCCACCACCAGAATCACGATGTCGGTCGCCTTCGCACCGCGGGCACGCATTGCCGTAAAGGCTTCGTGACCCGGCGTGTCGAGGAACGTGATCACGCCGCGCGGCGTGTCCACGTGGTAAGCGCCGATGTGCTGCGTAATACCGCCCGCTTCGCCTGCCGCAACCTTAGCGCGGCGGATGTAGTCGAGCAGCGAGGTCTTGCCGTGGTCGACGTGACCCATCACGGTAACGACCGGCGGACGCGGCAGCGCTTCGGCATCGCTCGCTTCGCCTTCGACCAGCATGGCTTCCGGATCGTCCAGCTTCGCCGCGAGCGCACGGTGGCCTAGTTCCTCGACGATGATCATCGCCGTTTCCTGGTCCAGCATCTGGTTGATCGTGACCATCTGGCCGAGCTTCATCATCACCTTGATGACTTCCGAAGCCTTCACCGCCATCTTGTGCGCGAGATCCGCCACCGTGATGGTTTCCGGCACGTGCACTTCACGCACGATCGGTTCGGTCGGCGCCTGGAACGTGGTGGTCTGCTCCTGATGCTTGCCACGACCCTTCGGACCGCCGCGCCAGCCGCGATCGACGCCGCCGCTCGAATCGCCGCGCGTCTTGATGCCGCGGCGCTTCGCTGCGTCGTCCTGCCAGTTGCCGCCGCCCTTGCCGCCGGCGCCGGGCTTCTTCTTGTCGCCCGTGGACGGAGCGCTTGCGGGTGCCGGAGCCGCGGCTGCCGGCTTCCTGGCTGCCGGGCGAGCCGGTGCTTCGCCAGCCGGACGCGCCGGCTTGTGCAGCGTACCCTTGGCTTCGGCCCCCTTGGCCGGCTCAACGGGCTTCGGTGCCGGTTCCGGCGCCTTCACCTGCGCCTTGCGCGGCGTGTTCATCATTTCGCGAATCGCGCGCGCTTCGGCTTCGGCCGCGGCACGGCGCTTGGCGATTTCCTCCTGTTCGGCGCGCGCCTTTTCGGCAGCCACGCGCGCAGCGTCTTCCGCCTTCTTCGCAGCTTCACGTTGCGCGGCGCGTTCCGCTGCCGCGCGTTCGTCGTCCTGAACGCTTGCCTTCGCGGCAACCGGCGCAGCGGCTTGCGCCGCCGCCTGCTGAGCCTTCTCTCGAGCCGCCGCCTCGGCCGCAGCCGTTGCGCGCTTCTTCGCTTCTTCTTCCGCGCGCTGACGCTCGGCTTCCGCAGCCTGCTCGCGCGCCTGACGCTCGGCCTCTTCGCGCTCGAGTTGCTCCTGACGCGCCTTTAGCTCCTGCGCCTGCTTTTCCAGCAGCTCGGCTTCGTGACGTGCTTCTTCCTCACGACGCTGCAGTTCGAGATCTTCGACGTCCGCGCTTTCGGCCACATGATTCGATGCATCCCCGCCTTCCGCGACGGTCTCGTCGCGGCGGACGAACGTGCGCTTCTTGCGCACCTCGACCTGAATGGTGCGAGCTTTGCCCGTCGCATCGGACTGCTTGATCTCCGACGTATGCCGGCGCGTCAGCGTGATCTTGCGCTTGTCGGCATCGTTCGAGCCATGCGACTTGCGCAAGTGATCGAGCAGACGCGCCTTGTCCGCCTCGGACAGGTTGTCGTCTTCGCTCGCTTTCTGGACGCCCGCTGCCTGCAGCTGCTCGAGCAGCACGCCAGCAGGCATTTTCAGTTCCGCGGCAAATTGGGCTACGTTGTTACTCGCCATTCATTCCTCTTAATGCAAGGACCGATTCCTTGCGGTTAGCATCGGGTCATGCGGCCTCGCGGCCGCGTTCAATTCAGTGCGCCATGGTCATTTCTCACTGGAACCAGTGTTCACGTGCTTTCATGATCAACGCCTTAGCGGCATCCTCTCCCATCCCAGTCATCTCGACCAGTTCATCCACGGCCAGCTCGGCGAGTTCGTCGCGCGTCTGGATCTGATGTTCGGCCAGTTTCGCGAGCAGGTCGGCGTCCATGCCGTCCAGGCTCTTCAGGTCGAGCGCTACATTCTCGACCTTTTCTTCGTTCGCGATCGCCATTGTCAACAGCGCGTCGCGCGAGCGGTTGCGCAGTTCGTGGACGGTGTCTTCGTCGAATGCCTCGATTTCGAGCATTTCGTTGAGCGGCACGTAGGCGATCTCTTCCAGGCTCGTGAAGCCTTCGTCGATCAGGATGTCGGCGACTTCCTCGTCGACATCGAGACGCGCCATGAACAGGTCACGCAGGACGCCGCGCTCCTGATTCTGCTTCTGCGCAGATTCGTCCGGCGTCATGATGTTGATCTGCCAGCCGGTGAGCTCGCTGGCAAGTCGCACGTTCTGGCCGCTGCGGCCGATCGCGACCGCGAGTTCGTTCTCGTCGACGACGACGTCCATCGAATGCCTTTCTTCATCGACGACGATCGACTGCACGGCTGCCGGCGCGAGCGCGCCGATCACGAACTGGGCGGGGTCTTCCGACCATAGCACGATGTCGACGTTTTCGCCACCGAGCTCGTTGCGCACTGCCTGCACACGCGAGCCGCGAATACCGACGCAGGTGCCGATCGGATCGATGCGCTTGTCATAAGCGACCACGCCGATCTTCGCGCGCACGCCCGGATCGCGAGCCGCCGCCTTTATCTCGAGCAGGCCCTGCTCGATTTCCGGCACTTCCATCTCGAACAGCTTCATCAGGAATTCCGGCGCCGTACGCGACAGCTCGATCTGCGGACCACGCGCGGTGCGGTCGACCTTCGCGATATACGCGCGCACGCGGTCGCCCACGCGAAGGTTTTCCTTCGGGATCAGCTGGTCGCGGCGCAGCAGCGCTTCGACGCGGCCCGACTCGACGATGAAGTTGCCCTTGTCGAGGCGCTTCACCGAGCCGGTCATGATGTGTTCGCCGCGCTCGAGGAAGTCGTTCAGGATCTGCTCGCGCTCGGCATCGCGCACCTTCTGCAGGATCACCTGCTTGGCGGCCTGCGCGCCGATACGGCCGAATTCGATCGACGGTACCGGCTCCTCGATGAACTCGTCGAGCTGGATGTCGGGCTGCTGCTCGCGCGCCTCGAACAGCAGGATTTCCTGATCCGGCTCCTGCAGACCGGCTTCGTCCGGCACCACTTTCCAGCGGCGAAACGTTTCGTGCTCGCCGCTTTCACGGTCGATGTGGACGCGGATATCCGCATCTTCTTCGAAGAGTTTCTTGGAGGCCGAAGCGAGAGCCGCTTCGAGCGCGGCAAATACCACGTCCTTGTCGACATTCTTCTCGCGTGCCAGCGCATCCACCAGCATCAACACTTCGCGACTCATTGTTTGCGGCTCCTAAAGTCAACTTTCGGAACAAGGCGCGCCTTGTCCATGTCCGCGAGCGTGAAATCGAGCATCGCGGCGCCTTCTTTTCCTTCAAATTCCAGACCGATCGTCTCGCCCTGCGGAGCATGCAAAATACCCCGGTACGATTTCCGACCGTCCAATGGCTTTTTCAGTGTGATAACCGCTTCGCTGCCCGCGAAACGTTCAAAATCCGCCAGTTTTTTCAGCGGGCGGTCGAGACCGGGCGACGAAACTTCGAGCCGCTCGTAATCGATATTTTCGACCGTCAGAACGTGCTGGAGCTGACGCGTGACTTTCTCGCAGTCTTCGATTGCGATGCCGGCTGGCTGGTCGATATAGATACACAACATGCCGCGCCCGGTGCGCTCGAGATCGACGAGCTCGTAGCCGAGTCCCACGACCGTGGTTTCAATCAGTTCCGTCAGTTGCACAGTGCCCTCTTAGATGTTCGCGCAGCGAGCCTCGCCTCTTCTGCAAACAACCAATGCGGGCCGCGCGCCAAGCCGGCGCACGTTGGTGCGAACCCGAGATGCCGAACCACGATGAACTGAGCGGCAAAAAAAAATGGGCTGAACGCCCATCATCTTATTGCCGGTGGTCGCACCTGAGCCGCACATGAAACCGTACGCCCAGCGACTTCGCGATTGTAGCCATTTTTCGGCCCAAAGGCAATCCGCAGAACGACGGGCGATGCGCATTTCCACTTGATTTGATAGGAATCTTTCGACAATGTGGCGGCAAATCCGGGGTTTTGCAAGGTCGCGCGAGCCGTGCGGAAAGGGAGCCGGGCAGGTTACGCCAGCGCGTTGCGGTGAATCGTGCTTATGGTATTCGGCGCCGTCTCGCACGAAGTTTGACGGATCGGAAAGCCGCTCGCTTGAACGCAGCAAACGAGAGGCGGCATCAAATCGGCAAGAACAAAAAACGGCTCGTCCGGCAAGCACTCCGCATTGACGTGCGTCGCGTTTGCCGAACGAGCCGTCTGAAGCGGCCGTAGCCTTGCAGGTCGTACGAACTGCACCGAAGGGTATGACCGCATCGGTACAGCGTCCCGCTTAACGGCCCCGCGAGCGACCGCGCGCCGTGCCACCACCACGATTCGCGCCACCCGGACCCGCGTTACCACCGGCGCGGTTGGTGTTGCCGCCACGATTGCCACCCGGTCCGCGATTGCCGCCGCTGTTGCCGGCCGGGCCGGCACGCTTGCCGCCCGTGCGCGCACGATTGCCGTTGGGCGACGGCGCGCGATTGCCGTCGACGTCGCGGCCGCGCTGCCCCCCGCTGCCACGATTGCCTGCGCCGGCACCGAAACCAGCGCCGCTCCCCATGCCCGCGCCGAAGCCGCCGCCCGCCGCGCCGCGGCGGCCCTGGCCGCGCGGCTGCTGCTCGAAGCGGCTATGCGACATCAGCACTGGCTCGCGGCTGATGAAGCCCATCGACGTCTGCATCGGATCCGGCTGACGACGCTCCGGCGCCGCATTGCGGCCACCGCGTTCCTCGGTCGGCGCCTTCAGGCCGACCGAGGCCATCAGCGCGCGCACCTGATTGTCCTCGAGCTCTTCCCAGCGGCCGCGCTTCAGACCACGCGGCAGCGAGATCGGGCCATGACGCGTGCGGATCAGCCGGCTGACCATCAGGCCGGCCGCCTCGAACATGCGGCGCACTTCGCGATTCCGCCCTTCGGCGAGCGCGACGTGGTACCAGTGATTAGTGCCTTCGCCGCCGCCA
Organism: Paraburkholderia sp. BR10923; assembly: GCF_040948765.1. Lineage (NCBI taxonomy): Bacteria > Pseudomonadati > Pseudomonadota > Betaproteobacteria > Burkholderiales > Burkholderiaceae > Paraburkholderia > Paraburkholderia sp. BR10923. Next base: position 133,185 of record NZ_JBFPKO010000007.1, read on the forward strand.
TCGCGGATGCGCAGGAAGTTCGCCGGGCCGTCCTCGAGTTCGACGCCGTGCAGCAGTTTCTGGCGCATACCCTCGGCCAGTTCGCCGACGACACGCACCGCATATTCGCGCTCGACGCTATAGCGCGGATGCATGAAGCGGTTCGCGAGATCGCCCGATGTGGTCAGCATCAGCAGACCTTCGGTGTTGAAGTCGAGACGCCCGACCGCAACCCACTTGGCGGTTTTCATCGGCGGCAGCTTGTCGAACACCGATGGACGGCCTTCCGGGTCCGCGTGGCTGACGATTTCGCCGGTCGGTTTGTGGTACAGCAGCACGCGCGGCGGCTTGCTGGCGAGCTTGCGCTTGACCGGCTTGCCGTTGATGCGGACCTGATCGGTCGGCATGATGCGCTGGCCGATGTGCGCCGGCTCGCCGTTCACCGACACGCGGCCGGCGATGATCAGCTCTTCCATGTCGCGGCGCGAGCCCATGCCCGCCTCGGCGAGCACCTTATGCAGCTTCGGCGCGTCGTCATCGGGCGACAACACCCGCTTCGGGCCCGCTGCCTTGCCACGGCGCAGCATCGGCGCGCGTACGCCGCCAGTCGTGGTGTTGTCGGCATCGAATGCAGGCGACGTCACGTACGAGAACAGATCGTCCTGAGCCGATTCGGTAGCCGGGGCCGCATCGGCGCCGCGTCGATTCTGGCGCTGGCCCTCACGTTGACCTTCGCGCGGCTGACGCTCGCGCTGGCCTTCGCGCGGCGCGCCCTCGCGCTTCGCCGCGCCGCCGGCATTGCGACGTCCGCCCTGTTTCGCGCCCGCGTCCTTGCGCGGCGCACGCGCCTGGGCGCCAACCTCGCCGTCCGGCGGTGTTTCGGCGACGACCGGCGCGCCCTCGGCTGCCTTCGTCTTCGCGCCGGCGCGGCGTCGCGCGATCAGGCTGCGCGGCCCGCGACGCAGACCGCGGCGGGGGCGCTCTTCGCCCTCTGCTTCCGCGCCGTGAGCCGGGCGCTCGCCCTCGCCTGCCGACGCTTGCGTAGTGCGTTCGTCGGTCCGCGCCGACGGCACGGGGCGCTCGGATTCGGACGAATCGGTGTCATGGGTATGTGTCAAAACAACCTCAAAATGTCAGGTCGCGCGCGCCCGTTGCGGGCGCGGCAAAAAAGTTCGGTTACGTCAGGCGCTGCGCGACTCGGTTTCGTCGTCGGTCAGAAAACCTGAGTCCTGCGCGGCATCGCGGCGATCCTCGGGACCGTCGTGCGCCGCCTCGATCGGGTTCGGCTCGGCGGCGTGCTCCGTATTGCGAGTCACGCCCGAGTCGTGCGCGGGTGTTGCCGGATCGGTCGGGGTGACCGGATCTTGATGCTGTGCCGAACCGGCGACGCTGGTCTGCGTTGCCGTGGGTGCCGGTTCGGGCTGTTGTTGCGTGCCGTGCGGCGCGCTCGACGCGTCTGATGCACTTGACGCATTCGTCGTGCCGGACTGCCCAGTCGCTTCTGCACGGGGCTCCGACTCGAACGTCGACGCGGCTACGGTCTCGGGCGGCGCTGCTGCAAATCCCGACGCCGACTGCTGCCCCGCTTCCGGCGAAGCCGGCTCGCCCGCGTCACCCGCCGTGTCGAGTCCTGCATCCTGATCTGGCTGCGGCACGCTATGCGCGTCGCCTTCGGCAAATTCGATTGCGTGCTGACCCAGCAGATCCGCGTTCAGTTGCGCGGACGGATCGGCCAGCGGCGGCAATTCGTCGAGCGCTGTTAGGCCAAGGTCGTCGAGGAACTGACGCGTGGTCGCATACAGCGCTGGACGCCCCGGCACGTCGCGATGACCGATCACCTCGATCCAGCCGCGATCCTCGAGCTGCTTGACGACCTGCGTATTCACCGTCACACCGCGAATTTCTTCGATATCGCCCCGCGTCACCGGTTGCCGGTAGGCAATGATCGCGAGCGTTTCGAGCACCGCGCGCGAATATTTCGGCGGTTTTTCCGGATGCAGTCGATCCAGATACGAACGCATCGCGGGCTTGCTTTGAAACCGCCAGCCCGACGCCAGCCCGACCAACTCCACACCGCGCCCGGACCAATCCCGCTTCAGGTCTTCGAGCAAAGTCCGAACAGTGTCTGCCGACACGCCGTCGGCAAAGAGCTTGCGCAATTCGCCGAGCTTTAACGGCTCCTGCGCGCAGATCAAGGCAGTCTCGAGGACGATCTTCGCCTCTTGGGTATTCATGCAGCTAGGTCAGACCCTGTGGTCAAAGAACCGGATCAAACAGACGATGTGGAACTGAAGACGCGCTCGCCCGATTCTGATCGGTCATATTGATGGGAGCACGCACCGGGGGGTGGCGAACAGACTTATCGAGCCAGACCCAGCCGGACGGAGCGGCGATATTCCTGAAAGGATTCGCGTGAACTGAGCGCCATATTACGCAAAAACGACCGGGGCGTAAAGCCGCGATCCTCCGTGCATCTTCTGCCGCGGCGGCGACCGGTGTGCCCGCGCTCGCCGGGACCGGGTCGCCAGTGAGAAGATTTCCACGACTCGCGGCCTTTCGCCGCTTGCGGCGCGCCAGGTCAATACGCGACGGACGCGCGACGCCATGCGCTCACGCGCCGGCGCGGCGCGCCAGAAACCGCACCAAGCGCTCGACGCCCGCATCGAGCCGCGCCGTATCGCACGCATAGCACCAGCGCACGAACCCCTCGCCTTGTGGCCCGAACGCGCTGCCCGGTGCCACGCCGAGTCCGACCTCGCGCACCATCGCCTTGCACAAATCGAGACTGCGCGTCGAGCCCGGCATCGCGAAGAACAGATACATCGCACCCAGCGGAGCCTTCACGTCGACGCCGGGAACTGTCGAGAGCGCGCGCACCAGATGATCACGCGAGCTCCTCAGGTCGCGCACCAGCTCCTGCGTAAAGCGCTCGCCCTGTTCGAGCGCCGCGATGCCCGCCTGCTGCACGAACGACGGCGCGCATGACGTGTTGTACTCGACCAGCTTCGCCAGGTCATCCATCAAGGCGGTCGGGGCGACGATCCAGCCAAGCCGCCACCCGGTCATCAGCCAGGCTTTCGAAAACGAATTCACGCAGATCACGCGTTCGTCGCGCGTCGCGAGATCGAGAAACGAAGGCGCCGTGCGTGCGCCGGCCGCCTGCGCCGCGTCATCACCGGGATAGTAGAGCCGCTCGTAGACCTCGTCCGCGACGATCCAGATTCCGTGCCGCCGACAGTGTTCGAGCACGGTGCGCTGGTCGTCGCGATTCATCACCCAGCCGGTCGGATTGTTCGGCGAGTTGATCATCAGCATCTTCGTGTCGGGTGTCAGCGCGGCAAGCAATTGCCCGACGTCGAGCGCCCAACCGCGTTCACCGTAGCCGAGCGCGACGGTTTCGACCTGCGCGCCGAGAATCTTCGGAATCTCGACCAGATTCGGCCATAGCGGTGTCACCGCAACGACCCGGTCACCGGCGCCGACCACCAGTTGCGCGGCGAGCATCAGCGCGTTGACGCCCGCGCTCGTAACCGCGATGTGCCCCAGTGACGTTGCGCCATGCAGCTCGCTGACGTAGCCCGCGAGCGCCGCGCGCAACGGCGCGATGCCGAGATTGTGTGTGTAAAACGTCGCGCCGGCGGCGAGCGCGGTGCTCGCGGCGTCGCGGATGAATGCGGGTGTGACGCGGTCGGACTCGCCGAACCAGAACGGCAGCACGTCGCCGACGCCGAAACCGGCGTTCGCGACTTCCCGGATTTGCGATGGACGCAGCGCGCGCACGGCGTCGCGCGCATTCGGAGTAGAGGGCACGGGCAGGTCCAATTCGCTCATCGAGGCTTCCGCGAGGGTGAAGGATAAGAGGCTCTGGGCGCAACCGCGAAGGCGTGCGCGATGACGGCGGTAGTTTAGCGCGCCGGGTGACCGGACAGCGGCGAAGCAGACGCCGGTTGGGCGGCGGGCCAGGCCCACAGGTCCACCGCCTCCACCAGTCGGACAGTCCGCACACGATCCCGCCCGTTAATTCAACTCCTCGGCCCGCCCGGGCAACTGCCGGATCAGATTCCACACCGCCTCGGCCGCGGGCGACAGCGACCGGTCGCGCCGCCGCACCAGTTCGACGCGGCGCTCCGCGCGCGGCACCAGCGGGCGCGCGACCAGCGACGCCCCCGCCGGCAGCGGCAGCGCGAGCCACGGCAGCACGCTGATGCCGACGCCCGCCTCGACGAGCCCGAACACCGTCGCCGAATGGCCGAGTTCCTGCACCACGGTGGCGTTCACGCCCTGCGCCTGCATCACGGCGTCGATGAGTGGGCGGCTGCCGGACGCATAGTCGAGCATCACGAGTTGCTCGCCGTCGAGGTCCTTCCACGAAACCTGTTTGCGCGCGGCGAGCCGGTGATCGTCACGCGACACGATGCAGAACGAGTCGGTCATCAGCGTCTCGCTGAGCAGGTCGTCGTCGGAGAACGGACCGATGATCACGCCGAAGTCCACTTCACCCGACTTCACCTTGCGCACCACGTCGCTTTGCACGTCGTCGCGCAGACTAAGCGTCACATAAGGAAACTGCTGCCCGCACGACGCGACCACACGCGGCATCAGCCGGCACGCGACGGTCGGGCTCGCCGCGACCACCACGCGTCCACGGCGCTGCTCGCCGATTTCGCGGATCTCGCGCAACGCGTCGTCGAGATCCGACAGCAGCCGCGACACGCTCGACACCAGATTGCCGCCGACGTCGGTGAGTTGCACTTCGCGCGTCGTGCGATCGATGAGCTTCAGGCCGATTTCGCCTTCGAGCTCGCGCACGCAGCGACTGACCGCCGACTGTGTGAGGCCGATTTCATCGCCGGCCCGACTGAAGCTTTGCAAACGCGCCACCTCGATGAAAACCCTGAGCTGTCGCAGCGTGACATTCATTTGCTGACCTCATCAATAAGGCAATTTAATGCGCATTGTAGGTTAAATCCGCGCTGCACAGCGCCAGTCACAACGGTCGCCGCGATGCAGCAAAAAGGCGCGAACGCCCGCTGGCCGGGCCCATCTGCACAAGATTGGTGATTGTCCCGATTTGCGAGATGGGCTTTTTGGATTCATATACGGCCCTGGTTGGCGCCCGCGTTGGCCCGCCGCCACAGGGCTTTCAGGCAATCGATATCAAATTGGCACACTTCGTGCGTTATGAGACGCGCAGGGTCGGCGCCATGATTTCCGACTGAAATGGCAATCCGTGGCAAGCCCGTCCCCTTTGGCACTCGCCTATCGAGTGTATGAAGAGTGCGCGGCGCGGGGCAGCGCACCGGAGTTAGCTTCGCTGAGGTGATACATGATGCTGTTCGACGATTTGAGAGATAACGAGTGGGCGCTGGTCGAGGCTTTGTTCTGTGCCGAGCCGGCGCGCAGCGAACGGCGCGGTCGACCGCGCGTGGAAGCTCGGGCGGTGGTCAACGCCGTACTTTGGGTGTTGTCGACGGGCGAAGGCTGGTCCAAGCTGCCGGGCCGCTATCCGTCCCCGCCGACTTGCCGCCGGCGTTTCGACGAGTGGCAGGCCGATGGCACGCTCGCTGAAATTGTGAAGCGGCTCGGCACCAGCGGCCGTGAAATCTCGTTGCGCGGCAGGATCGGCGCAACGGCCGCGAAACCGCCGGCACCCCCGAGCCGCGACCGTATGCGCGGCGCGTTCTGGACCAATCCGGAATCGTGGCGCGCGCCGGTCAAGATGGCCTGACGCGAAACTACGTTGTCACCGGGCGCCTGCGGGCGCCCGGTTTTTTATCCAGCCGCCTTATTCTCGATTGCGTGCACGCCACGACCCGCCAGCATTTGACGGTCGCCGCGGGACGCTCCCTGGTTTCGCGCCCGCTTTCGGTGCGCCATCCGCACGGAGTGATCGTTGCGGTCTGCCTCAGACTAACAAACTGCCCCGACAGCTCCTGGTGAAACATCCATTTACTATTAATTACAGCACCCTTTCTTACCCCGGCATAACTTAATACCTATGCAAACAGGCCTTGAGTCGCGACGGGCTCGAGGTTGAGGGGGATTTTGGAATGAAACCAATGTCACTGCTGTTGTGCGGCATTGTGATTTCATCGATGGCCGCGCCGGCATTTGCCCAACAACGCCCGCAAGGGTGGAACTGGCGCCCGGACCGTCAGGCTACGCTGGAAGCGTGGCAGCAAAGCGAGGCCCACAATCGCGACTTCACGCCGCCCACGCCGCGAGGCGATCTGCGCGGCGATATCGCCAGCAATGTGCGGGCACGGCCCGATGCGCCGCGCGCGGAACAGCGACGGCGTTGATGTCGTGTGTCGCCGCGCGGATGGCGCGTCGGGCGACGCGGCACCAAGTCTCTCGCATTGCGTATGCACGAGCGGGGAACCACCGGACGCGGCACCAGTCTGACTCAACGCCATTAGCACAGCGTGGCAGTAGTAATTCCGGTATGCCCGTATCCTCGTGATACGGGCTTTTTTTCGCCCCCGTGGCGTTGATGGCATGACAGGCGCGCAACGGCAAACGGCCGGCGCGGAACGCGTCGCCGCATCGTCGATGGGGAAGCCGAGAGTCGCCCGCGGACGCGCACAGCGACCGGCCGACGGTAGAGACCGCCCGCCGTGGGGGTGACAGGCCCGGGCGGACAGTGATTCAGATAAGCGATGAACCTTGAACTAAGGCCTGACTTCGGCTGTCGCCGCGGACTGCGTTTCGGCCGCGCCGAGAACGTAATCATTCATGCGTTGCGCTGTCCATGTGAGCAGACGCTCGTCGTGCTCGAGCCGCACAAACTCCGCTTTGCCGCGTTCGGTGAGCACGGCGATGTCGACGGGGGCATGAAAGCCCGGCGCCGGTGCGACGGTTCGCTGACGAACGGTGTCCATCAGCCCCAGCGCGCGAAGATATTGGAAGACACCCGGCCTTCTGGCCCAGGGAACCTGGCGATATTGCGCTCGCCGCAGCGCTTCAAGTACCGCTTCGTTGGAATACGTGGTCATCTCACTTCTTTCTTAAAGTGCAGCTATGACACATTCATGCCCACGCGTCGCTGCGCCACCGGCGACGCGCGTAGCACCCGCTCCTGGTCAGAAGCTCGCCGCCTGTTCGACAGCGGATTTCCGCCAGATGCTGCCTGGTCTCGTTTTCGGAACCCCCGTCAGAACGGCATGTTAGCGTTCTCTCCCCGAACCGACGATGCAACCGCCGCGGCGCGATGGCAGGCCCGTGGATTTATCCCGAAAGACATACGTTACCCCATTTAAATTGATTCTATTCACTTTATTAGCGCTTTTTTTTGCAGCAATCGTGCTATGGAAACGTGCGCGACGGCCGCTCATCGTCTGCATGATCGCGCTGTTCTGGCTGCTCGCGGCCGGCTGGCTGAGCGCGCCACTGCTCGATCTCGCGCAGCCGCAACGACAGAGCGCCGAGGCCGCCACCTTCGCGCCACGCACCGCGATCATCCTGCTCGGCGGCGGCACGGTCTACGACCACGACCACGTGCTGGTGCCACCGCGTGACGTGCTTTCGCGCATCGAAGTCAGCGCCCTGAATTACGCGGCCTGCAAGCGCACGGCGATCGTCTGCCAGGTGATCGTGAGCGGCGGCAATCCTCAGCGGCACAGCGCGACGGAAGCCGACACCTACCTGCCCTATCTACTGCGTCAGCAGGTGCCGCGCTCGGACATCGTGCTCGAGAAAAGCAGCCGCACGACCTACGAGAACGCGCGCAACGTCTCGGTCATTGTCGGCCAATCACATTACGACACGTTGATACTCGTCACTTCCGCGTATCACATGCCGCGTGCGCTGCTCGACTTTCGCCGTTTCGGCGTCGAGCCACAGCCGCAGATTTCGAGCGCGCGGCGCGTGCGGCTCGGCGTGCTGCCGCGCTTCGGTAATCTCGTGGCGGCGGAGATAGCGTTGCATGAGCTCATCGGCCTCGCGCAGTTTCACCTGTATCGCGCGATCGGCTGGTTCTGACGAACGATGTAGGCCGACCGCTCTCGCAGATCGATGAAGTCATTACAAAACGTAACAAATGTTGAGCGCGGTTACAAAGCCATCGGCTGCAGCGGAGTTTGCTCGATAGAATGAGTTGTCTTTCCCACTGGACGGGCAATACTCGGGTCCACCACCACTCTATGGAGGTAACGATGAAGAAAGTGTCCATGGCGATCCTGGTTTCCCTGTGTGCCGCGGCCGGCGCAGCTTACGCGCAGGACCAGGGCATCACGACGAGCACCGATCCGGCCAAGGCCGCCGACGTCGAGCAGCGTGCGCAAGCTTTGCAAAACCGCGAGCAGTCGATGGAAAGCGCACCCGCCGCCCCGGCCAAGCATCACAAGATGGCTCCGCATCATCCGAAGAAGGGTGCGGACACGTCGGGTACCTGAGCGACTTCGCGGATCTCGCCTCGCGGCCTCGTCGTGAAGGTGAAAAAGCCGAAGCCGGCAGCGCCGGTTTCGGCTTTTTTATTTGCGTGATCGGCTCGCTGCCGACGAGGCACTCCGAACGCACACCGGTCTGGCGAAGCCTCCGGCGCACAGCATTCTGTATGCTAAAGTCGCGCACCGACCGGCGAGCCGCCGGCATCCCCTAACCCGTGCGCACCCTGGTGCGGAGGACAGCATGAGCAACATCCAGCTTGATATCGAATGGACCGAAGCAGCATCTCGCAAGATCGAAAAACTGATGCCGCGTGTCGGTCAGGAAGCGTACCTCGCGCTGCCGCCCGTCGAATGCCTGCCGATGGAAGGCGACGTGCTGTTTCTCGGCCCGGCGGGCAAGCAGCAGCCGTTCATCGTCGCGGAGCGTCAGTATCACCATGACGGCGACGCCGACTGGACCATCATCCTGATTCTCGATGTCCCGCAAGCAACTCACTAATCGCTGACGGCGCGCCGGCGGCCGCGGTGCCGCCGCACCTGGCCGGCGTGTTGTCCGCGCGCCGCTGACGCCCGCACCCGGACTCAGGCGATCTTCGACACTACGCGAATCTCCGCGTGCTCGATCCAATCCGCGGCCGCTTTCTTATAAGCCTGGATATGCGCGGATTTCGCATGCGCCGCGAGCGCGTCCTGGCTTTCCCATCGCTCGACAAACACGAACCGGCGCGGCTCCTGCACGTCGCGGTGCAAGTCATACTGCAGCACACCCGCTTCTTTGCGCGTCGGCCCGACGATGCCTTCGAGCGCCTCGCGCAACAGCTCCTCGTGCCCCGGTTTCGCCACCGAAATTGCGACCACCGCGATTTCCGCCATGCCTGATCTCCTCCTTAAGAAAACCAGCAGCATACCCGCCGGTCGCCGAACCTGCCGACGACGGCGCTAACCAGCCTGGCGACGCATGAACCTCGCCTCCGCCCGCCACGCCGGACCACCGTCGCGTCAAGCCAGAATCCGCGCGGCGAAGCAGTGCGAAGCCCGCCGCCCGAACCGCCACATCAGCCACCGCACCGGCGCTAACATGGGTGCACCGTCGGCGCCTGGAGTTTGGCGGGCGACCACTGGGCGCCCTGCTACCCTCGGCGTGGTACGGCAACTGATTGCGATTGAGAATCGGTTTCACGCGTGGCAAGCGCGCGAAACGCTCCGGCGCATGACCGCAACGGGTTGCCGCACGGCCGTTGGCAGCCGTTTTGCGGACTATTTTCGCGCTTATGCCTTTGTGATAACCCGCACATTGATGCGCGCTGCAAACTGCTAGACTCATTTTGACCAATTCGCCGGAGTCCAGCGTAGCTGGTACTGCCCTCCGTGTTCGCGGGACGCATTCCTGACGTCCCGGCGACGCTTCGGGTGTGCGAACGCTGCGCGCCGAATGGGTTTGCGAGCCCCTTCACCCCTTGCCGCAACAATCCCATGTCAGCTCTGATGCCCGCTTCTATGCCATCCGTCAGCGAATTGACCGTGAGCGGCGTGCTCCCGCACCTGGTCCGCGGCGAGTCGGGCTGGACCGCGACCTGGCGCGCATTGACATTGCACAGCGTGTTCCAGCCGGTGCTGTCGGTCACGCATCAGTGCGTGGTCGGCTACGAGGGGCTGTTGCGCGCGTTCGATCCGGTCGGCCTGCCCGTCTCGCCCGAAGTACTGTTCTCCGGCACGCGCTCGGCCGCCGAAGCGCGCGAACTCGACCGCATCGCGCGCTGCCTGCACGTGGCGAACTTCATGGAGCAAGGCATCAGCACCGGGTGGCTGTTTTTGAACACGCGCCCGCAGGTATTCGAGACCGGCTGGCCGCAGCGCGCGTTCATCGACGAGTTGTCCGCGCATTTCGGGCTGCCGCAGGAGCGCATCGTGATCGAAGTGCTCGAGCAACCCGCCGACGATGAATCCGCCGTCGCCAGCATGCTCGCCGCGTCGCAGCCGCGCGATTTCCTGATCGCGATCGACGACTTCGGCACCGGCTTCTCGAACTTCGACCGCGTGTGGCGCTTCCGCCCCGACATCGTCAAGCTCGACCGTTCGCTCGTTGCGCGCGCGGGCAAGCGCGAGGGCGACGAATCGATGATCAGCCATCTGATCGCGATGCTGCATCAGTCGGGCACGCTGGTGCTCGCCGAAGGCGTCGAAACCGATGAGGAGCTGATGATCCTGATGCAGGCCGACGTCGATTTCGTGCAGGGCTTCTGGTTCGGCCAGCCGAAGAGCAGCGTGCGGGCCGCCTGCACGAAGGTGCCCGCGCTCGTCGAGTCGATCTGGAGCAAGTTCGCCGACTACGAGCGCGCGCACGCCGGCCACCAGCGGCTCGGCTTCGAGGGCTTCGCGGAAGCGGTGCTGGCCGCCGCCGACACCTACAAGGCGACCGGCAACCTCGAACAGGCTGCGCAAAAGGTTTGGCATCTGCCCGAAGCGCGCCGTGTATTCCTCACCGACGGCCACGGGGAGCAGACCCGGCCTTCGGTGACGGCCGCCTCGGTCTCGCCGCCCCCGAAGCGGCTCGCACCGCTCTATACGGAGACGCGCAGCAACTGGTCGCGTCGTGCGTATTTCCGGCACGCGCTCGCGGCGCCGGGCCGCGTCGCGATGATGGGGCCGCACTATTCGCTCGCCGATGGTCAGGACTGCTACACCGCGGCGATCGCGTTCGAGCGCGACGGCACGAACGTGCTGTGCGTCGACTTCGTGCCGGAGGCATCGCCGCCGGATGTGCGCACTGGCAGACGCGGCGCAAAGCGTTAGCGACCCGCGCCGCTACTCGTGCACGCGGCCGCGCCCCGACTTCACCTCGCTGCGCTTCGCCTTGCTGTCGAGCCGTCGCAGGTTCGACGCCCGGGTCGGCCGCGTCGCGACCCGATGCTTGCGGGTCACGCTGACACTTTCGATCAGTTCATCGAGCCGCGCGAGCGCCGCCGCGCGGTTCATCTCCTGGGTTCGATGCTCCTGCGCCTTGATGACCACGACGCCGTCGCGCGTGAGCCGATGGTCGGACAGCGCGAGCAGACGCATTTTCAGCACTTCCGGCAGCGACGAGGCGCGCACGTCGAAACGCAGATGAATCGCGCTGGATACCTTGTTGACGTTCTGCCCACCCGCCCCTTGCGCGCGCACGGCGGTCAATTCGATTTCGTTGGGCGGGATCGGGTAGCGGGATGTCATGGGCGGTCGGGAAGAGAGATGCATCAGTGTACAAGCGCTCGGCGCGAGATGCCCGAGGCCGCCGGAGCACGCCAGAGCGCCAGGTGCAGTGCTCGGCGGCGCCGGCTTGCGATCGCGTTACGAAAAAAACCATTTGCGTCGGCGCGACCGGTTCATCGATACTGGCTCTTTCGCTTACGGCGTAAATTCAAATGAAAATCCGTCCCGGTTTCGTGCTCGAACTGGCGGTCAACTTTCTGCTGCCGTGGCTGGCCTACCGGCTCGCGTTACCGCGGGTAGGCGAGACCGGCGCGCTGATCGCGTCCGCCGTGCCGCCACTCATCTGGAGCGCTGCCGAGCTCGCGCGTTTCAGACGCGTCGATGCGCTCAGCGTGATGGTGGTTGCGGGCATCGTGTTGTCGGTGGCGGCCATGGCGCTCGGCGGCAGTCCGCGCATGCTGCTGTTGCGCGAGTCGCTGGTGTCCGGCGCGGTCGGCGTCGTGTTTCTGCTGTCGCTGCCGATGCGCCGTCCGCTGATCTTCTACCTCGCGCGCGCGACGGTCGCGCGCGAAATGGAAGGCGGCGCCGCGCATTTCGAGGCGCTGTGGCGCGAACGCCCCGGTCTCGCCCCCGCGATGCGAACCATGACGCTCGTGTGGGGCGTCGGCCTGACCGCCGAAACCGCGCTACGCGCGTGGATGGCGCTGACGTGGCCGATCGAACGCTTCCTCGTCGTGTCGCCCTTTATCGGCTACGGTATCTACGCGGGACTCGCGCTATGGACGCTGTGGTATCGCAAGACGATGCGCAGCCGCGTCGAGGCCATCGAGCGGGCGAGCGGCATGGCCGGTTGAGCGGCGCTCGCACTTTGGGCCCCCACTCCGCGTGTTCCGCCCGCGCTCGCGCGATCAACGCGACGCCTCCGCGATTCGCGCGGCCAGCCCCGAATCACGCTGCGTCGGCGTCGCGATCGCCTGCGCGAGCACGGCCCGCGCGCCGATCACCTCGACGCGTTCGCGCGCGCGAGTAATCGCCGTGTACACGAGCTCACGCGACAACACCCGGCTGAACGCCGACGGCAGCACCAGCACCGCGTGCTCGAACTCCGAACCTTGCGACTTGTGGACCGTCAGCGCGAACGCGGTGTCGTGCGGCGGCAGCGCGGCTGGCGACACCGCGCGCACCCCGCCGTCGCCGGCGCGGAAGTACACGCGCAGCGCGCCGCCCGCACCCGGCAACGCAATGCCGATGTCGCCATTGAACAGCCCCAGCGCGTAGTCGTTGCGCGTAACCATCACCGGACGTCCAGCAAACCACTGCGCGCCGACCGCGAGCGTGACGCCCGCAGCACGGCGCACCTGGGCCGCCATCGCCGCATTGACCTGATCGACGCCGCGCGGTCCGAGCCGCGTCGCACAGAGGATGCGGAAGCGGTTGAGCGCGTCGAACAGCGGCAATGGATCGGGCGTCTCGGTGGCGAGCGCCGCCGCAAGTGCATCGGCGTACGGCGCGAAGCCGGCGGCAAGTCGCGTGACGGTGCGCTCGGCCAGCGTCGTGTGCGCGTCCTCATGCAGCGCCGCGGCGCAGTCCTCGGTCGGGTCGGTCCGCAATACGTCGAGCGCCGCGCTCGCTGAGCCGTTGCGAATCGCAACCGACAAACGCCCGATCGGCGACTCGAGGCCGAACCGGTAGTTGCGCTCGAGCCAGACGACGCAGTCCGCGAGCGGATTGCGTTCGTTCGCCAATTGCATATCGCGACCGGCCTCTTCGTCAGCCGCCGCCGTCGCGACACCGGCGAACAGATCGCCCGATGCATCCGGCTCGAACGTGTGCAGCGCCTCGGGTGGCACAAAAAAATCATCCACCGGCGCTTCATCGTCCTGACGCGACGCACGCGGCAAAGCCCGCGCGAGCCGCGCCTCGTCGATGTCGAGCGCCTGCGCGACCCGTCGCAATCCGCTCGCGCTCAACGCCGGCCGCGCGCTGAGTTCGGCGAACACCGCGCCGGCTTCGACCGCGGCGAGCTGGTCCTTGTCACCGAGCATCACGAGCCGCGTTTGCGGCCCGATCGCGTCGAGCAGATGCGTGGCCATCGCGACGTCGATCATCGACGCCTCGTCGATCACGACCACGTCATACGGCAACGGATTATCGCGATGATGCCGAAAGCGTCCGCCCGGCCCCGAGCCCAGCAATCGATGCAGCGTGTACGACGTCTGCGGCAAACGCTCGGCGAGTTCTGCCGGCAGCTCGCCCGCACGCGCGAGCAATGCTTCCTGCATCCGTTGCGCCGCCTTGCCGGTCGGCGCCGCGAGCGCAATGCGCAGATCGGCGCGCGCATCGAGCAGACACGCGAGCACGCCGACCACGGTCGTGGTCTTGCCGGTGCCCGGACCTCCGCTGACGATCGTCAGCCGCCCCGACAGCGCCATCACGGCCGCGACGCGCTGCCAGTCGACTTCGTCGTCTTTCGGCGGGCCGAAGTAGCGCAGCAGGCGTTCGCGCAACGCGGTGGGCGCGGAGTCGGCGTTGACATTCGCAGTGTTCGCGTCGGCCGTCGCCTGTGCGACCAGAGCGTGCGCCAGGCGCCGTTCGTAGTCGTAGTAGCGCGCGAGATAAAGACGCCCCTGCGCGTCGATCACGAGCGGCCGCAACGCCGCCGCGCCCGCCGCGCCGGCCGCGTCCGCTGCGCCATCGCTTGCCATGCCGCTCGCGAGCAGCGCCGCGCGCACCTCGGCGCTCGATGCGTCGAAGCGGCGCGCAAGCGCCGCGAGCGGCACGCACACGTGCCCTTCGGCGGTCGCACGGCTCGCCGCGAAGGCGCCGCGCGCGGCCCATTTCACCACCTCGGTCGATGCACCACTGCGCCGCGCCAGCATGCCGATCCGACGCGCGAACCCTTCGGCCAGCGCGATGCTGAAATCGGCCGGCGCGGGCAGGTTGACGCCGATGTCTTCGAGCCCGAGCGGCGCGGCCGCGCGCTCGTCAAGCGTGCCGCGCGTACTCATGCGCCACCTCCGATCATCGCCGCGTCGAGCAGCGCCACCAGTTCGAACGGTGCGCGCCGCCTATGCACGCCGGCGGCGCCGTCGACATCGCGCCAGTCCGGCCGCACGCCGCGAACGAACAGATACAGATAGCCGCCGATATGCGTGTCGTACGCATAGTCGCGCACGCGCGTCTTCAGATAGCGATGCAACGCGACCGTATATAGCAGCGCCTGCAGGTGATACGCGTGGCTCGCCATCGCCGCTTCGAGCGGCGCAGCCGCGTAATCGGCCACGGTGTCGCCGAGATGGTTCGATTTCCAGTCGACGATCCAGAAGCGGCCGTCGTGCTCGACGATCATGTCGATAAATCCTTTGATGTATCCACGCAGCACGCCCGGCTCCAGCGCGACGTCGGGATAGCCGTATTCGATCAGCAGCTCGCGCAACGCCGGAAAATCAAGCGACGGCGCCGCGAACAGAAATTCGAGTTCGTTCAGGCGCCGGCGCGGATCAAGCCGCGCGAGCGTCATGCCCGGCACCAGTTCGGTCGAGACGACGTCGGCGATCAGCCGATGCATCATCGCGGGCAAGCGCGCGGCGAGCTCGGGCGCGGCCGGCGCCGGTCGCTCGCGCAGCGCGCCGCGGATCGCATCGGGCCAGCTGCGCGCGTCGCTGAAATCGGCGAGCTCGAACATCCGATGCAGGCAATCGCCAGCCGCCGCACCGCGCGGGAACGCGAGGATGTCGTCGTCGGCATGCGCCGGGGCGTTGGTCGCGGCGACCGGTGCGAGCAACGGCGCGGCCTGTAGCGCGTCGGCGATCTCATCGTGATCGGGCCGCACGTCTTCCTGCGGCGCATGCGCGTGCGCCTCCCCGTTCCTCGCGCCGGACGCGATCAGGCCGCTGAAACTCGCCATACGCCACTGATCGCGCAACGGCCGCCGATTCGCGCGCGCGTGCAGATGTGCGCCCTGGTCCTGCAGACTTTCGAGCGGCACGCAACGCGTCACCTCGGGCAGCGCCCGCACCGTGACCGGTCCGCCCGCGAGTGCATGCCAGCTCGCCGCGAGCGCGGCTTCATCGGGCGGCTCGGCGAGCCATGCGTCGAACGTATGGCCGCTGCCGCCGACGAGCCAGTTCAGCACGCTGCGGCGCGACTCCTTGGTCGAGCGCGAAGACAGATAGGTGCCCGCGACCAGGTAGCAGCGATACACCGCGCGCGTGAGCGCCACATAGACGAGCCGCGCGCGTTCCGCCGCCTGCTCGCGCACCGCGTAGCGCGACGCGCGCTCGGCTTCCTGTTCGTCGCAACCGTAGTGCAGCACCGCGTCGCCGCTGTCGTCGTGATACTCGCGCGCATCGGGTAAGCCCGACGACGGCGGCTCGCGCAAGCCACCATCGTTCAGGAACGGACAGAACACGACCGCGTATTCGAGTCCCTTCGATTTATGGACCGTGACAATCTGCACGAGATTGCGATCCGACTCGAGCCGCAGTTGCGCCTCTTCCCCGCCGCCCTGCTCGCGCTGCGCGGCGAGCCAGCGCAAGGTCGGCGCGATGCCGGGCTGGGTGGCCGCGCGCGCCTGTACGAGCTCGGCGAGATGGTTCACGTTGGTCAGCCGGCGCTCGCCGTCGACACCCGCGACGAGCCGCTGCGCAACGCGCAGCTCGCGCATCAGCGTGCGCCACATCACGGCGAAGCCGCGTTCGTGCCACAGCATCCGGTAGCGCGAAAAACGTTCGACCCAGCCCATCGCGTCGGCGGGATCGAGTGTTGGCGCGGGTTCGTCAAAGGCCTCAGGCGCTGGCGCCTCGGCGACCTGCGTAAGACGCCACAGCGCGGCGGCGTCGAGCCCGAGCCAGTCGGTGGCGAGCGCGGCGCGTAGACGCCGCAGATCGCCGGGCGTGTCGATGGCGGCCAGCACGCGCTCGATCTGCTCGGCATCCAGCGTCGCGAACACCGACGCCTGCGCAAGCTCCACGCTGCCGACGCCCCATGCCGCGAGCACGCGTTTGACGAGGCTGCCCTGCTTGTGCGTCTGCACGAGCACTGCGATATCGCCCGGCGCGAGCGGCTTGTCGCCAATCGTCACGACGCCTGCACGCGCCCCTCGCAACAGCCGCACGATCTCGGCCGCGCACGCTTCGCTCGCCGCGCGCTGCGCGTCGCGTTTGCTCAATGCGGTCTCGCCTCGCGGCAACGTCCAGATGCGGAAATCGCCGCCGGCCGCGTCCGGATCGGCAAATGGGGCACGCCGCCGCTCGCCCGCACGCACCGGCTGATAGTCGAGCCCGTCGAGCACGAACGCTCGAGGGTTCGCTTCGAAGATCCGGTTGCACGCGTCGACGATCGGTGCGGTCGAGCGCTGGTTGACCGCGAGCGTGTAGCACGCGGACGCCGCCTCGCGCGCCGCAAGGTACGTATGCAGATCCGCCGCACGGAAGCTGTAGATCGCCTGCTTCGGATCGCCGACGAGGAACAGCGGCCCGGCCGGCGCGAAGATGCGGCTGAAGATCGCGAATTGCAGCGGATCGGTGTCCTGGAACTCGTCGATCAGCGCGGCCGGATAGCGGTTGCGCAACGCGTCGGCGAGCCACGGATGCGCGGCCAGCGCGCGATACAGATTCGCGAGCAGATCGTCGAACGACACGACGCGGCGCGTGCGCTTGCGCGTCACCAGCTCGGCCGGCGCGAAGTCGAGCCATGTCTGCACGAGCCCGAGCCAGCGCGCGCGCTGCGCGGCCTCGGCGGCGACCACGGCCGCGGCCAGCGCTTCGGCATGCTCGAAGAACGGATGCGCGGGCGGCTCGAACTTGACCTTGGTCGCCTTCTTCAACGCCGACGCCGTCAGCTTCAATGCCGCGCGCGGCGGCGGCGCATGGCAGTCGCCCCGCGCGAAGTAGTCGGTCCACGCGGCGATCGCGGCGCTGACGTGATCGGGCTTGTGCGTGCTCTTGCTCAGGTGCTCCTGGGCCTCCGCTAG
Organism: Paraburkholderia sp. BR10923; assembly: GCF_040948765.1. Taxonomy (NCBI): domain Bacteria; kingdom Pseudomonadati; phylum Pseudomonadota; class Betaproteobacteria; order Burkholderiales; family Burkholderiaceae; genus Paraburkholderia; species Paraburkholderia sp. BR10923. The sequence goes on from NZ_JBFPKO010000007.1 coordinate 150,714, forward strand.
CAGCGCGACGATCGCGTCGCGCTCGGCCTGCCAGATCGCGCACGCGACATCGAAGCCGGCCTGCGGATCGGCGCTGGCGCCGTCCGCGTCGATGCTGCCCCAGCGCAATTGCGCGAGCGGCTTTTTCAGGCGTCGCGCCAACTGTTCGTCGAGCGACGCGGGACCGGCGCGCCTCGCCACCAGCCACGCGGCGAACGCCGGATGCGCATGCGCAACCGGCTCGACCTGCTCGCGCCAGAAGTCGGCGGCGAGTTCGAAGCGCAGCGCCGCGTCGTCGGCTTCCATCTCGAACGCGAACGGCATCGCGGCGGCGAACGGCGCTTCCTGCAACGCGCGCTGACAGAACGCATGGATCGTGTGGATCGCGGCCTGATCGAAGGTGCGCAGCGCACGGCGCACGACCTTCAACGCGGCCTCGCGCTCGATACCGTTCTGCGGCGCGAGCGTCGTTTCGAATAGCCGGCGGATGAACGGATCGTCGCCGTCGTCGTCCATCTCGATCGCGCGATGCAGTTCCGCGAGACGGCCGCGAATGCGCTCGTGCAACTCCGCGGTCGCGGCCTTCGTGAACGTGACGACGAGAATCTGATCGGCGTTCAGGTTCTTTTCGAGCAGCAGCCGCACGTACAGCGCGCAGATGTTCCACGTCTTGCCGGTGCCCGCCGACGCTTCGATCTGATTCACGCCGTCGAGCGGACACGCGAACACGTCGAGCTCGGCGGCGACGAGGTTTTGATGGCGCAGCGCTTCGCTCATGAGGCGCTCCGCACATGCTGGATCAGTGGCTTGAAGACGATCGCGGCGAGGCTGCCGAACGGTTCGGCGAGCGTGAGCGGCGTGCCGCGCAGCGCGATGCGTAACGCGGGGTCGTCGGATTCGCCGCGTACACGGTCGTTGATCCATACGCCCTGTGCCGCCGATTCGCTTTCGCTGACTCTCGCCCATGCGCTCTTCGGAAAGAAGCGCAGCGGCAGCCGGCGGCCGGCATTGAAGAGCGCCGCCAACGGCGCGAGTTCGTCGAGCGGCGCCGCGACGGGCGCGAGCTCGAAGCTCTCGCCGCTGCCGTGCCACACGGTGCGGCGCGGACCGTCCGGCTGCGCCGCGCAATAGACCAGATGCGCGAGCCACGCGGACAGATAGTCGCGCGCGCTGGCTTTGGCATAACGAAAGATCACTTGTCCCGTTCCGGTCAGCAGGTTCAACGTGCCGCGCATTTGCAGCGGCGTTTCGGCGGACTCGCGCAGCAGCGCGTCGTAGTCGCCGAACAGCGAATTGGCGCTGTCGGTGCGATCACCGTCTTGCGGCCAGCGCGGCATGATGTCGAGCACGAACGGCAAGCGCTCGACACCGGCGGCCACTTCGCGCCGCACGCTTTGCGCCAACTGCCGCAGCGCGGACAGTTCGCGTGCGCGCCACACCGCGCCGGTCGCGCCGCCCGGCAACTCGGGGCTCGCCTCGGCGACGCGCTGCACGCGGCTGTACATCACCTCGTCTGCGGTGTCGGCGTCGAGCAGCACCGGCAGCAGGCGCTCGGCGAGCGCGTCGCGGCCCGCATAGTCGAGATCGAACGGCTCGGTATCGAGCAGCTCGCCCTGCGCATCCGACAACGCAATGCCGAGCCGGTCGCGCAACAGCGCGCGCGCCGGATGACGCCAGAAACGCACGAAGTCGTCGAACTGCACCTCGTGCATATCTTCCGGCGGCAGCGGTTGATCGAAGAACGGCGCGGCGGCGGCATGCTGCGGTTCGGCGAGCAATGTGGCCAGCTCGGCGCGATCGGCGTCGTAGGTGAACAGATCGGGCTTCGCCGCAAAATAGTCCGACGCGAACGCCTGCAACGGATGTTCGACGATGAACTCGCGCCGCGCGCTGTCGACCTCGGCCGGACTCGCGTCCTCGCCCGCCGACACCTGCGCGAGATGATCGAGCAGTTCGTCGACGAGCGCGGCCGGCGGCAGCGGCGCGTTATCGCGAATGCTGCGGCCCGTGTACGCGATGAAGAGCCGCTCGCGCGCGGCGAGCAGCAGATCGAGGAACAGATTGCGCTCGTCGTCGCGGCGCTGACGGTCGCCGGCCTTGCCGAACGCAGCCATCAGATCGAATTCGTCGGCGCGCGCGAGCGACGGCAGCACGCCGTCGTCCATGCCGAGCAGACAGACCACACGGAACGGCAAACCGCGCAGACTCGTCAGCGAAGAAAACGTCACGCTGCCCCACGGCACGCCGCCACGCGCGGGGTCGTCGAGCGCTTCGGTGAGCGCGGTGCGCACCACCGAGGCCGGCAGCAACACATCATGCGCGCCGGCCTGCATCGCAGCGCTCATCGCATCGAGCGCGTCGCGCACGGCCGCGAGCGAATCGGCGAACTCGACGCCGCCGTCGAAGCACTGCCCGAGCGTTTCGAGCAGCAGCTGCGACCAGCCGGCGGGCGTGCGCTCGATCGCGCAGCTCGCCGCGAAGCTGTCGATATCGTCGACGAAGCGCGACAGACGGCCGAGCAATTCGGCATCCGAACCGTCCGCGCCTTCGACCGGCAGCCACGCATCGACCGGCTCGCCGCCGGCCGGCATCGCATAGCCGAGGTACAGGCGCGTCAGCGCATCGGCGAACGTATGACGCGCGACCGGGACATGCTCGCCGACCGGTTCGAGCGGCGCGAGCCCGCGCCGCGCGCCGGCGGCCGCGAGCCATTCCTGCGCGGCTTCGAGCGAATTCGCGTCGATGCCGTAACGCACCGCGACCGCATCGACACGCAGCCATTCGATCAGATCCGGCGCGCCGACGCTGCGCTCGGGCAGCGCGAGCCAGTCGAGCAACAGACGCGCGACCGGATTGGCCTGCGACGGCGGCAAGCCGGTGATCCGGTACGGAATGCGGCGGGTGTCGCCGGCGGGCGTGGTGCCGAACACCGCATCGATCAGCGGACCGGCCGCCGCCAGATCGGACACCGCGACCAGCACGTCGGACGGCTGCAGATCGTCGAACTCGTCGAACCAGCCGAGCAGGCGATCGTGCAGCACTTCGAGCTGTCGGGACAGGCTATGGCAAACGTGTACCTCGATACCGCGCTCGATAGGCAACTCGTCGGCATCGGCTTCATTGCGCAGATCGAGGATGCCGTTCTGCACGGCGGCGAGCCAGCTCGGCTCGGGATTCTCGGTGAAGTCGCCGGTCTCGGCCGATGCCGCGCTTTCGGTCAGCTCATGCAGCATATGCAACTGCGCCTGAGTCTGCCGTCCCCATTCGGCGAGCAGCGGATGACCGACTTCCTGATAGTCGAGCTGCCCCGCCGCGTCGAGCGCCTGCACGCGCCCTTCGCTGACCACGTCGAACCAGAACTCGCGGCATGGGTTCATCACATACAGACGCACGTCGATCCAGCGCGACAGCGCGCGCAGCAATGCGATATGCAGCGGCGGCATGGTCGGCAGCGCGAACACGCTGACCGCCTCGGGCCATCGCGCGTTCGAGATTGCCTCGAGATCGAGCGCGCCGAATTCATCGAGAAACCGATACGCGGGCGGCAGCGCGGCCGCGGATGTTTGCGCATGACCGCCGGCTTGCGCGAGCTCGGCGAGCACCGCGCGCCACAGCGCCGCTTGCCAGCGCTCGTCTTCGCGGGCGGCATCGCTCGCGCCGGTCAGACGCGGACCCGTTTCGTCTGCCGCGCCACTCGCGAAGATCGAGCCGCCCTTCTGCCACTGCAGCAGCCATTCGGGGCGATAGGTCAGATAGTGGTCGAGCACGGTCGCGACGCGCCGCGCGAGTTCGTAGCGCATCGACGCGTCGGCCGCATCGAGATAGGTGCGCAAACGCGGCGACGCATTCCACGGCAGCGCCTCGTCCGTGTCGTCGAGCAGCCGGTAGCAGCGCCACACGAGGCGGTCCGGCGCGAACGGCGAATGCTTCGGCACCTCGATCACGCCGCCGATCTGCGCCCACAGCCATTGCGCGAGATAACCAAAGTTCACGTTCGCGCAAATGCCCTGGCGCGCGGCGATATCGAGTTCGAGCCGCCGGCGCACGGCCGCGCTCGGCACGATCACGGGACGGGCAGTCCAAGGGTCGGACGGCGCTTGCGCGAGGTCGTCGAGCAGCGCGCCCACCAGCGTTTCGTAGCGGTTCGAGTAGAAGAGCTGAAGCATGAATTCCAGATCACATTGGGCACGCTGATGGCCCGCGAGTGATGCTCGGGAGCCGCGGCGGACATTGAAGCGACAGCATAACAAACCGATCCCCCAGGGCATAACCTGGCCGAATGGGCGAGGTCAGAACGCGCGCAAAATCAGTTAGACTCGACGGCAGTTTCGCGCTGTCTTTCCAACTGCGGTTTTCTCGATGAATGGATTCAGGTAGTCGATGCGCTATTCGGTCGAAATAAGAAAATTCCTTTATAGCCAGTACTTTTATGGCGGCCTGCGCATCGCGGTCGGCGTGTCGTTACCGGCCATCCTGTGCCTGATCGTGTTTCACAATCATGAACTCGGCTTCACGATCGCGACTGGCGCGCTCGGCGCCTGCGTCGTCGACATGCCGGGCCCGCTCAAGTACAAGCACAACGAGATGCTGGCCTGCTCGGTGATCGGCTTTCTGTCCGCGCTCGCCACCGGCCTCGCCACCGTCAATCCGATCGCGCTGTGGTGCACGGTCGTGCCGCTTACGTTCGTGCTGTCGCTGATCGTCGTGTACGGCAACCGCTGGCCGCAGATCAGCTTCGCGACGCTGTTCATGATGATCATGACGCTGGAGGAGCACTTCACGCCGCTGCAGGCGCTCGTCAATGCGTCGTGGATACTGCTCGGCGGCCTCTGGTACACGTATTGGTCGACCCTCGTGAGCCGCTGGATGGTGCATCGGATCGAGCAGCAGGCGCTCGCCGAAAGTGTGTTCGCGTGTGCGGACTATCTGCTTGCGCGCGCCGCGTTCTACGATCTCGACAACGACCTCGACGAGTGCTACCGCAACCTCGTCGACAAGCAGATCTCCGCGGTAGAGCGCCAGGACGCCGCGCGCGACATCGTGCTGCGCAACCTGCCCAGGCTCAAACGCGGCAAGCTCGAACCCCGCCGCGCGATGCTGTACAACCTGTTCATCAATACCGTCGATCTGCACGAGCTGTTCGTCGGCGCGCAAACCGATTACACGCTCGTGCGCAGCACGTTCGGCGGCTCCGACCTGCTGGTGTTCTATCGCGATCTGATCCGCAAGGCTGCCGAAGATCTCGAGGAGATCGGCCTCGCGGTGCTGCAGAACCAGGCGCCGCGCAAGCGCGTGAACGTGAAGGCCGAGTTGCGCGCGATCGAGTATGAAATCGAGCTGATGCGCAAGCAGGAACTGCCGACCCAGAACCCGGAGGCATATTCGGCGGTGTCGTCGAATTTCCGCCGCATCTGGAGCGCCACGCGGCTGATCGACAAGATGCGCCGCAGCCTCACCACCGAGCCGAGTCCGACCGAAACGGAACTGCGCATCGATCAGGCGCTGAGCCGCTTCGTGACGAGCCGGCGCGTGCCGTTCGGGCAGATCTTCTCGAATCTGACCATGGCCTCGCCGAGCTTTCGCCATGCATTGCGCGTGACGATCGCGGTCGCCGTGGGCTTCTGGCTCGGCCGCCTGCTGCCGCTGACCAACGCGTACTGGATCGTGATGACCACCGTCATCATCCTGAAGCCCGGCTACTCGCTGACCAAGCAGCGCAACGGGCAGCGGATCATCGGCACGCTGATCGGCTGCGCGGCGAGCATCGCGCTGATCATCTTCGTGAAGGAGCCGCACATCCTGATGGTCGTGATGTTCGCGTCGATGGTGATGAGCTACAGCCTGCTGCTGTTCAACTACACGGCGAGCGTCGTGTTCACGTCGTCGTATGTGCTGCTGCTGTTCCATCTGCTTGCGCCGGGCAGTCTGCGCATCATCGGCGAGCGCGCGATCGACACCGTGGTCGGCTGCGCGATCGCGATCGCGGCGAGCCACCTGTTCCCGTACTGGGAGTACCGCTTGATGGGCAAGCTCGTCAACAACATGATCAGCGCGACGCGGCAGTATCTCGAAGCGAGCTGGTGGTGGAGCGGCAAGCCGGCCGCCGCGGTGGTCGCGGCCGTGACCGAAGCGGGCGCGCGCGCGCCGGCGGCCGCGATGGCGGACCCGGCGCTCGGCTTTGGCGGGCCGGCGCTCGCTGTCGCTGGAGCCGAAGCCGATGCCGAAGTGGAGAGTGGCGCCGGTGCGCGCCGCGCGGAGCGCGCGAGCCGTGCACCGCCGCTCGCCGACGCTAGTGCAGAGGCGAACGCGGCCGACGCAGCCCAAGGCACCACCACGATCCGCAATCCGACCGCGCGCCCGGCAAGCGGCACATCGGCCGCCGCTGCCGCGGCGGCGACCGCGCTCGATCGCGATTACCGCTATCGGCTCGCGCGCAAGAACGTTCACGTTGCGTTCGCGAATCTCGGCCAGGCGTTCCAGCGCATGATGCTCGAACCGAAGTCCGCGCAGAAGTTCGTGCCGGAGTTGAACGGTCTGCTGGTGCGCAGCCACGTGCTCGCGTCGCAGATCACGGCCGCCGCGCCGCTGCTGCGCACCTCCGCGCAACAGCAGCAACAGGTCGAGGACATCTCGCTACAGCCGCTGCAGCGCGCATTGAGCCTCGTGCGCGACAACCTGAGCGCCGCCGAAGCAGGCACCGCGTTGCCCGCCGAGCAGAGCGAGCAGATCAAACTGATGAGTCGCGAACTCGATGCGATGGTCGTCAACACGGAGAAATCGCCGGACTATACGGCCGATGCGGTGCACGACACGAAGCTGCTCGCGCATCAATGCAAGCAGATGCTCGCGGCGTCCGCGCAGATTCGCAAGGACGCGAGCATCATCCGGTTGCCGGAGGAGTGAAGCTGCGAGGCGCGCGGGCGTTATTGCGCTGCGCCGCTCGCCGGTTTCAGTGCGTTGACTGCCGCGGCCGCCTCCGAGGCCACCGGCGGCACCTGCGTGGGCTGGCTCTCGAACTCGTGCTTTTGACGGATCGCGTTGTAGATCAGCGTTGCGATCACGAGCAGAATCGCCACCACGATAAAGACGGCGATGCCAAAGGTCGGGTTCTTCTTGCGCGGCGGTCTGGTCATGAAGCGGGCTCGGTTCGCGTAGCAGTCGCGGATGGGTCGGAGAAGGCGGCATTCTACGCCCAGTGAGCTTGCACGCGGCTTGCAGCCGACGGGTTCGGTATGGATGCGCCGTGGCGCGTTTGCTATCGAAACAGCAAGCGGCGCTCCTGGCACTCACGGATGCTACACGAGCATCACGTTACCGCCGACGAACGCACCGGCAACGCCGTCGAATACTTGATCTGCTCCATCGCGAAGCTCGAACTCACGTCGTACAGCGGCACGGCCGTGATCAACTGCTTGTAGATCCGGTCGTAGTCGTCGATATCGGAGACCACCACGCGCAGCAGATAGTCGGTCTCGCCGCTCATCCGGTAGACCTCGACCACTTCCGGAATATCGCGCACCGCCTGCGTGAACGCGGCGGCCCATGTCTCCGTGTGCTGGTTCGTGCGCACCGCCACGAACACCGTGGTTCCGACGCCGAGCTTGCGCGCGTCGCACAGCGCCACTTGCGCGCGAATCACGCCCGCCTCCTTCAGGCGCTGAAGCCGCTTCCAGCAAGGCGTCTGTGACAGATTCACGCGCTGCGCGAGTTCGGCGATCGGCATCGTCGCGTCCGCCTGCAGCAATTCGAGCAGCTTCCGATCGATGATGTCCATACCCATACCCCCACCTCTCATAGGAAATTATTCTACTTTTCTGACGGTCGAGGAAATTATATGGAAACTGTTTCTCCGGGCAAACCGGTATAAATATCGATACCGAAAATTGCCGACCAGCAGCGCCCGAGCTGCATCAACACCATGAGCGACGACCTTCGCGCCACCGCTTTCGAGCACCTTCCCGACTACCTGAAGTCGCTGCCGGACCCGGCCCGACTCGAAGCGGCCGCGTTATCTGCGCACACGCTGCGCGATATGATGCGCACACCGCTCGAGCGCCTGTGCGACACGCTCGACGCGATGTTCGAAGCCTGCGCGAAATTTCCGGAACCGTCGCATTCGACGTTCTTCGCGCGCAGCATGCGGCTCGCGCTCGCCGAGGCGGCCGCCGATCCGGCGCTGCTCGCACCGATACAACGCGAAGGCTCCGCCGACACCTATCGGCGCCATCTGCTCGTCGCCGATCCGCAAGGCCGCTATGCGATCGCCGCGCTGGTCTGGCAGCCCGGCCAGGCGAGCCCCGTGCATGCGCATCACACGTGGTGCGGTTACGCGGTGGTCGAGGGCAAGCTGAGCGAAACGGTCTTCGAATGGGACGACGCGCAGCAATGCGCGAGTGCGCTGCGCATTCAGACACGCAAACGCGGCGCGGTGTCGTACGTGCGCGGCGGCCGTGCCGCGATTCATCGGCTCGGCAACAGCAGTGATGCGCCGGCGGTGTCGCTGCATATCTATGGCGTCGAAGGCGCGCGGATCGGCACGCACGTGAACGACATCGTGCGCACGGCCGACGCCGCGGAGATGGTTTAACAACGGTTGCACGTCACGACGACACGTGACGTGACGTGATGTGACGCGTTCGCGCGACTACGAAGTCATGCGAGCACACAAGCACGCGACCGTCCTCGCACGGTCGCCAACAAGCCCCCGCCTCAACTCTTCCCGCCGACATCGCCCGCCGTCGGAATTTGCGGCGGAATCGGCGCGGTCTGTCCGGTCGGCGGCGGCGCCGGACGCGGTTCGTGCGACACGTCACGCGCGGGCGCAAGCGGCACATGTGTCGATGCGCGCGCCGACGGGCCGACGGCGCCCACTTCATACTCCGCTTCGCGCAGATGCTCGTGCGCCGCTTCGCGGGTTCGTTCGCGCGCGGGTTCATGCGCCCTTTGATGGTCTTTGCCGTGCGCGCCGTCGCGCGCCCGCTGGTGCGCGTCGGCACCCGCATCCACAGGCGCGACGAACCCGGTCATCTCATCGTCGCGCAACGGCTCGCCGTCGCTATCCTTCGACGACGTGTACACCCGCATCTGCGCGACCGGAATCTCGATGCCCGCCTCGTCCATCTTGCGCTTGAGCCTTAAATTGAACGCCCGCGCGACGCTCCATTGCTGCAGCGGCCGCGTCTTGATCTGCCCTTTGACGACCATCCAGTTCGGATCGAAGCGGTCGAGACCCCACACCTCGATCGGCCCGAGCATCTCGCGCCGGTAGCGGAAGTCCGCCATCAGCTCCGCGCCGACTTCGCGGATCAGCTGCGTGATCTCGTCGACATCGGTCGAGAACGACATGCGCACCTCGAACACCGCATACGCGAAATCGCGCGACAGGTTCTTCACGATCTTGATCTGCGAGAACGGAATCGCGTGGATCGCGCCCTGCCCGTCGCGCAGCCGCACGGTGCGGATCGACAGATGTTCGACCGTGCCCGCATGGCCGCCATCGACGTCGATCCAGTCGCCGACCGAGATCGTGTCCTCGATGATGATGAAGAGCCCGGTGATCAGGTCGGTCACCAGCGACTGCGCCCCGAAGCCGATCGCCAGACCGATCACGCCCGCGCCGGCGAGCAGCGGCGTCACGTTGATGCCGAGGTTCGCCGCGGTGACGATGCCGCCGATCGTCATGATCGACACGAGCAACACGTTGCGCACCAGCGGCAACATCGTGCGGGCGCGCGTGCTCGGACTGCGCGCCTTGTTGCGCGGGCTGCCCGGATTGAGCGTTTCGGTGATCGCGGTGTCGACTAGAATCCACAGCAGCCACGCAATAAAAACGGTGGCGACGATCGCCGTCATCGCATGCGCGATACCGCGCGCCGCCACGTTCCTCTCGATCACCTCGGCCAGCGACACGTCCCACAGCCGCGCCGCGAATTCGAAGAAAAACAGCCAGATGAACAAGGTCAGCAAGGTGCCGCAAAAGCGCAACAGGCGCGTCAGATATGGCGAGCGGCGCCGTGCGCGGGCACTGCGAGGGCGCGTCATGCGCAGCACGATCGCCGACAGGAAAAACGCCAGCACCAGCAGCAGCGCGGTCACGATCGAGATCTGCAGCACGTTTTCGCTGGAGCCGGAGCCGCCCAGCGTCGCGACCACCGACGCGGCCGCCAGCACCAGCACCGGCACGTGCCACATCGCGGCAAGCACCTCGAACGCATCGGTCGCCGCCCTGTGGTCGTTGCGCTGTTCGTACGGCCGGTTGCGGATCAGGTGCGCGACCGGCCGGCGGAAAGCGAGCGCGAAATAGCCGGTCAGCACGGCGGCCGTCATGTTGGCCGCGGTCGAAATCAGCGCGGCGAGGTTGGTGCCGATCTGATGCTCGACGTCGTAATTGACGGCCGCGTCGCCGAGCGCACCGCACACGCCGATCACGAACAGCACGCGGCGCGCATGATCGATCAGCAATCGCACCGCGACGCGCCGGTGGCCCGAGCCGAACAGCGAGAACATGATCAGGCAGATCGCGGAAAACACCGCGCCCGCGACGATCGCATACGCGACCACCATGCCGAGCGTGCGGCCGAGCGCATCGGGCATCGCGCGCATGAACAGTAGCGCCGCGATGAACGCGATGATCCACGGACCGACGCGGCGCAACGCGAAGATCAGCAGCTCGCGCGTGGTGGGATTGGGCCGCAGCACCAGCTCGACTCCGAAGCGCCGGTGCAGCCGATGCTGCAGATAGATCAGCGCGCCGGCACAGGCGCCCCAGCCGGCCAGCATCCCCAGCATCGCCAGCAGGATCGAGCCGAGACCCTCGCGCCCCTGGCCGGAGACGATCGTGTACAGCTCATTGCCGGCAGCGGTCACGCGCCCGCTCCAGTAGCGCACTGGCGTGCGGCCCTGATGCACGTCGGATTCGAACGACGCGATGCCCGATGCGATCGCGCCGAGCAGGCCCGGGCTAGGTTGCGCGGCCGCTGGCGAAGGCGGCCCGACGGTTTGCGCGGCGCTTTGCGATACGTCGCGCAGCTTCTTCAGCTGGGCGACGAGTGCGCTGCGCTGGCGGTCGTTATCGAGCGTGGCGATCACGCTGTCGAGCGAGCGCGCAAGCTCCGCCTGGTTCGCGGGCGACGGCGCCGACGCCGCCTCGGGCACCGACGCACCCGAGGCCGCGGACGCGGGCGTCGCGTTCACCGTCGCGCTGTTGATCAGGCTCTGCAATGCCGGGATCACCGGCGTGCCGCCGCCGACCGCGGGGCCGGCGGCCTGCGCGATGCGCGGCAGCGCGCCGAGGCACAGAATCAGCGTGGCGCACACGAGCGCGGTCAACCAACCCGGCACATATGCGCTCTCGCGCGGGTGGGCGTCGCCGCTGGCAGTGCCGCGAGTGGCGCGATCGGAGGAGAGATGAGGGGCGGTGAGAATCGCCGGCTGCTGCCCGCCGCCAGACGGCGCAGCCTCGGACTCACGCCGCGACGGGCATGACTGCATGGCAATCCGTGAGAAAACGGCAGACGCCAGTGTAGCCGCAGTTACGCCCGGCGCGCCCGAACATGCGTAACCGAATGTTAGTACGCTTGCGCGGCCGGCGAATTCGATGCGCCGGTCGTCAGTACGCGACCGTCGCGATCTGGCGGACGAAGCGGCCCTGCTCCAGTTCGTTGACGAACGCGATCGCGTAGTCTTCGGCCGAAATGCGGCTGTTGCCGTCCGCATCCGCGATCAGCGTGTTCGCGCCCGTGCGGAACTGGCCGGTGCGCTCGCCCGGCGCGATCAGCGCGGCCGGCGCGAAGAACGTCCAGTCGAGATCGGTCACGCCGCGGTAGTAGTCCAAGGCGTCGCGATGCGCGAGCGCAATGCCCTTGTACGCCTGCGGAAAACTGTCGGTATCGACCAGGTGCTTGCCCGGCGCGACTTCGAGCGAGCCCGCGCCGCCTACCACGACGACGCGCTTCAGCCCCGCCGCGCGCACCCCTTCGACCAGCGCGCGCGTGGCTTGCGACAGCTTGGCGAGATCGCCTTGCGGCGGCGCATACGCGCTCGCGACCACGTCCTGACCGCGCACCGCCGCGCCGACGCTCGCGGCGTCGAGCAGATCGGCCTGCGCCGCATGCAGATTCGCAACGCCGTCCGGCACGCGCGCCGGATCGCGCACCAGTGCCGTCACCTGATGCCCGCGACGCGCGGCTTCCGCGGCAATCCGCGAGCCGATCATGCCGGTCGCGCCAAACAAGGCGATCTTCAGTTGCTTGCTCATATCAGCGTACTCCTCAGGTTGTTTTATATGTAACACTGATAGTTACATATAACGAGAAAAAAACGGGGCTCTCACCCCGTTCATTGGTTAGTCACCGTCAAGCCCGGCGCTTGCGCTCGCGATGCTTCTCCGAGCGGACCACGTCGGCGGTCGCATCAGCGAGCGTGCGTGCGGCCAGCGCCGCTTCCATCGCCTGCTGCGCTTCGCCGATGATCCCGCTCAACACGCTCTGGATATTGCGCCCCACCATGCACGCGGGATTCGGCTCCTCGCGATGCAACGCGAACAACTGCGCGTCCTCCACTGCGCGATAGACGTCTAGCAGCGTGATCTGTTCCGGCCGCCGCGCGAGCAACGCGCCGCCACCGGCTCCCATCTGCGACGTGGTGAGGCCGGCCTCCGAGAGCATGGCCAGAAGCCGGCGGATCAGCGCGGGATTCGTGTTCACGCTGCCCGCGATCATCTCCGACGACAACGGCACGCCGCCCTGTAACGACAGCAATGCGAGCACATGCACGGCAAAGGCAAACCGGCTACTCGTGTTCACGGCAGATCCGTCCCGCAACGACAATGTGTAACCATCGTAATTACATATACCTCTAAAGTCAAACGGCGAAAGCCGGATCGAACCGCGCGCGGATCATTTGTCCATCTGCTTCTGCGCGTCGGCGGACTCGGCCGATGCGCTCGACGAAGCCGACGAGCTCGCATTCTGCGCCGACCACGCCTGCAGCTTGCGTCCCGCCGTTTCGAGGCCCTGGCCCGTGATCGACGCGGCCCTGCCGAGCTGTGCGTTGGCCGCGCTCGCCGCGTTCTGCAGGTTGGCCTGCGCGCTCGACGCGAGCGCGGCCGGGTCGATCCTGATCGACGGCGCGGAGGCCGAGTCGAGGTTCTGCTGTGCGGCGTCCTTGGTCGCGGTGACCTGTTGGCCGACGTAGCTCGCGGCCTGATCGAGCTTCTGACCGGCAAGCTGCGCGGCGTCGTTGAGCTTGCCCGCGACCTGGCCGGCCGAAGCGTCGTTTTTCTGGCACGCGGCCAGCGCGCCGAACACGAAGACCACGACCGCCGCGCGGCGCAATAAGGATGAGGAAACAGATGAAATCATGATCAGAAAGGAGCCGCACCGAGCGGCTCGCACTTGCGAAGATGTGCCCATGATACCGCCGTTGCGCCGCGCGGCCGCTTCGAGTCACCCCGGCGAGCCATCGACGATTACGACGAAACCTCGGGTGCGGTTCGCCGCAAGGCCATGCAACTGAACCACAACCCCGCGTCGACCAATGCGATCATCGCCGGGCCAGGAAACGGAAGCGTGGAAACAGCTGTCTTCATCGACCGACTTCGCTGCGTAAGCGAAGAAAGCAGCGTTCGGCGTTTCGCCAAGCCGCTGCTCGCCTGAATCGCCGTGGCGCGAATATCACCGAGCCAGTTAATTCGCCGGCGTCAGTATCGGTGCGCCGGCATCCTTCAGCAGAAAAACCAGGAATTTAGCCGGCTTGGTCTTGCTGGCATTGCGCCCGACCGTGTGCACGTCGTTCGGCCCTTCGTAGAAGGTTTGCCCCGGCTTCAGCGTGACGGTCTGGCCGCCGCGCACGCCCATCACGATCGAGCCTTCCAGCACATAGATGAAGCCGTGTGCATCGTGCCGATGTACCGGGTCCGCACTGCCGGGCGGATACTCGACCGAGAGCACCGTGACTTCCTTGCCCGGATAGTCTTCCAGCGCCCTGGTCATCAGCGGCGCAACTTGCGCTTGCGGCGGCTCGTGCGCGTGTGCGGCGCCCGCTGCGAGCAGCAGCGATGCGATCAGCCATCTGGAAATATGCATGACGGTGCTCCGTTGCGCGTCGTTCAGGCGAGGCCCGACTGGTCGACGCCAAAGGCTTTGTCGTAGATGCCCGGCGGGATGCGAAAGCCAATGTTGACCCGATTCCACGCGTTGATCGACATCACCTGGAAGGTCAGGTCGGACAACTCCTTCTCCGAGAACTGGGTCCGCACGCGATCGTAGATTTCATCGCTCACACCCAGCGGCGAAATCTGGGTCAGCGCCTCGGTCCAGGCTAGAGCGGCACGCTCGCGAGGCGTGAACAGATTGGACTCGCGCCACACGGCCACGTGATGAAGGCGCAACGGACGCTCGTCATGGATCGTGGCCTCCTTCACGTGCATGTCGACGCAGAACGAGCAGCCGTTGAGCTGCGACGCGCGGATGTCGACGAGATGGCGGATGGTTTCCTCGATTGCGGACTTCTTGAGCACGAGGCTGAACTCGACGAACTTCTTGAACAGTTCCGGGGATTGCTGCTGGTAGTCGATGCGCTGGGTCATGGCATGTCCTTGGTGCGGTTGGAGAAAGGAGAAACGTTGCGGGAATGCGGTTCAGTCCTTCGCGACGGAGCGGCTGAGCCAAGTGTGGAAGCGCGTCGGGCCGATGCGATGACCGCCGCCGGCGACCAGGGTGCGGTCGTCCAGCTCTGCGCCGAAATAGCGAGCGTGGACATCGGCGATCACCGTGCGTGGATCGTTGTGCGCGGCGAGGAACTTGCGGGCGAGTTCGTCGAGTGGGAAGCGGTCCGGACCGGCGAGTTCGGTCATGTCGTTCAGCGGCATTCCCGCCGCAAGATCGGCGAGCACTGCGCAGACGTCGTCGGCGGCGACCGGCTGGATCAGCGCGGGCGAAAGGCGCACCTCGCCTCGCTGGGCGCTGGCCTCGATGATGCCGCCGACGAATTCGAAGAACTGGGTGGCACGCAGCAGCGTGTACGGAACGGGCGACGCCTTGACCAGCGTCTCCTGCGCAGCCTTGGCGCGAAAATACCCGCTTTGCTGCAGGCGTTCGGTGCCCACGACGGACAGAGCAAGATGGTGCTCGACGCCCGCCGCGTGTTCGGCGGCCAACAGGTTGCGGCCCGCCGTCTGGAAGAAGCTCATCACGGCCTCGTCCTCGAAGGACGGCGCGTTGGCGACATCGACGACGACATGCGCGCCTTCGAGCGCTTTCGCCAACCCGTCGCCCGTCATCAAGTCCACCCCGGTCGACGGGGATGCGGCCACCACGTCGTGACCATCGCGGCGAAGCCGCCGCACCACGTTCGAGCCGATCAGTCCGCTGCCACCAATGACGACCACTTTCATGTTCCACTCCCTCCGGTTCGGTTGACGAAGCGCTTGCTGCTTGATCCGATGGGTGCAGTATCATTTCCAGCCGCCGGCGCCGCTTTGTCTGCGCCTTGTATTTCCGTCCAGAATTCCTCCATACGCTTCATCAGCGCGCCGGGTAGCGCATACCTGGCGGCTTTCTCGTCCTGGAGTCCCCAATGCAATGGGTTTTCGCTGACTGCACGCTGGACCTGGAGCGTCGCGACTTGCGCCGCGCTTCGCAGGAGGTCGCCACGACGCCGAAAGTGTTCGATCTGCTGGTTTATCTGGCGAGCCATCGCAACCGGGTCGTGGGCCGGGATGAGCTGATCAATGCGGTGTGGGACGGACGCGTGATTTCCGAATCCACCATGGCCAGCCACGTAAACGCCGCGCGCAGCGCGGTCGGCGATGACGGTCAGCAGCAGCGGGTGATCAAAACCGTGGCGCGCAAAGGATTCCGATTTGTCGCCGACGTCATCGAACATCCGGCATCGGACCAGGCCAGCGAGAAAACATCGACGCCAACCGAGACGTCATCGCCGGATGCGGCGCAGGCCAGCAAGCCTTCCATCGCCGTCCTGCCTTTCGTCAATCTCAGCGGTGACCCGGAGCAGGACTACCTGGCCGACGGTGTGATCGAGGACGTCATCACTGCGCTGTCGCGATACCGCTGGTTGTTCGTCGTCGCGCGCAACTCGAGCTTCACTTACAAGCATCGCAACGTGGATGTGAAGCAGATCGGGCGAGAGCTCGGCGTGCGCTATGTGCTCGAAGGCAGTTGGCGGCAGGCACAGGGCCGCGTTCGCATCACCGGCCAGCTCGTCGATGCGGGCACCGGCGCGACCCATTGGGCTGGCCGCTTCGAAGGCGTGCTCGACAATATTTTCGAGTTCCAGGACCAGATCGCCGACAGTGTGGTCGGCGCGATTGCGCCGCAGGTCGAACAGGCCGAGATCGCTCGCGCACGGTTCAAACCGACCGAAAGTCTGCGTGCGTACGACTACTACCTGCGTGGCATGGCGCAGCTTCATCAAGGCAGCCGCGAAGCGATCGACGAAGCGTTGCCGTTATTTCAGCGCGCATTTGCGTGCGACCCTGAGCTTGCATCGGCGTACGCGATGGCGGCCTGGTGTCATTGCTGGCGCAAGGTCAATGGCTGGATGCACGATCGCCCAAGAGAAATGGCGGAAGGCGCCCAGTGGGCGCGTCGTGCCGTGGAGTTGGGAAAATACGACGCCGTCGCTCTCGCGCGCAGCGGTCATGCGCTATCGCATCTGGCCGGCGATCTGCCTGAAGGTATCGCGTTGTTGGATCGGGCGCTCGAATTGAATCCCAATCTTGCCGCCGCGTGGTTTCTCGGCGCATTTCTCCGCTTGTGGCATGGCGAAACTGAACAGGCGATCAGGCAATTTACCCATGCGATGCAATTGAGCCCGTTGGATCCAGAGCGTTATCGGATGCAGTTCGGCTTGTCGGCTGCGCATTTGTTCATGGGCAACTTCGTCGAAGCCGCTCTGTGGGCCGAGAAAGCCATCCGGGATTTACCGAGTTTCGGCCTGGCCTACGCGACGCTCGCCGCGAGTCAGGCCTGGCTCGGCAAACCAGCGGAAGCTCGACGAGCTGCGATTCGCTTACGCGAGCTGATTCCCGACTTGCGCCTCGGCAACTTGACCGACTGGATGCCGATCCGGCGCGACGAAAACCTTGCCGTCTTCACGGAAGGCTTGGCCAAGGCGGGATTCGATTCTGAACCCTGCGAGGATTGATGCAATCCTGCAGCGGGCGTCTGCATGCAGAGGCGCTCGCCTCGACATCGTTCAACGCTCCCCCACATTTCAGAATCTTCCGACGGTTGTAGACGAAACACCTCCCTATAGTCGCGGCTGCTTTTAGGGAGTGCTGTTTCGATGAAACTGATCGACTGGATCGTCACCCTCGTCATCATGCTGATGGTGATCGTCTTCTGTGCGCGCCGGCCGCCCACCTGGTCGCACGACTCCCGCGCCCGGCATATGAAGGGAACCCGTCTGCTGATGCAGGCCGCGTGCGCGCTGTGGGCGGCGCTGCTGGGTGTCACGAACGGCCTGTTTGCCGTCGAAGGGATCGCCGGCGTTCGGCCAACGCCGGCCGAGTCGTCCGCCGGCATCGCCGTGCTGCTGGCATGCAGTTGCTACTGGTCGGTGCGCGGCCGGAGACTGCTGAAGCCGCGACGGATTTTCGCCGGTTGAGGAACGGGCGGGCGCCACCCGCACCGCACGCACGATCGAGCGCCCCTACCGCGTAGTGATTCCTCGCACCGCATCGATCGAAGGCGCGGGCAACCCACTGCCGGCGCTAAAGCCTGCCCCCGCGGCGCCCTGCGCGCTCTCGCGCGCACCGCGCGCCGCCGAAGCCGGAGCCGGAGCCGCCACGACGAGCGCTGGCGCGCCAGCCGCGGCCGGTTCCGAGCCCGCGGCGCCCGCCGCCTCTGGCAGCGACAGATAGAACGTCGTGCCCACCCCTTCCTTCGATTCCGCCCACACTCGCCCGCCGTGTCGCTCGACCATCCGCCGCACGAGCGCGAGGCCAATGCCCTCGCCGGCCGCCGCGTTGCCGTGCAGGCGCTGGAACGCGGTGAACAGCCGCGGCAGCGCGATCGCCGGGATGCCGAGGCCGTTGTCGCGCACGTAGAAGATTCGCAGCGAATGCACGCCCGGCGGCGCGGGCGTCGTGCCGATTTCGACGCGGCCCTCGCGCGCCGGGTCCAGATAGTTGACTGCGTTGCCGATCAGGTTCGCGAAGATCTGCTCGAGCGCGGTCGGATCGCCCCATACCGCGGGCAGTTCGCCGACCGTCACGCGCGCGCGCCGCACGCGGATCGACCCCTGCATCGCATCGACGACGCGCTGCACGATGTCGCGCACATTGACCTTCTGGCGCCTGTACTCGACACGCCCGACGCGCGACAGCCGCAGCAGCGCGTCGATGATGTGCGACGCGCGCATCACCGCGGTCTGCAGATAGTGGAGCGCCTCGCCAATGTCCTCGTCGACGATCCGCTCGATCCGCTCGCGCGTGCTGGTCGCGAGCGACGAGCCGCGCGCCGCGTCGCGCAACTCGTCGCAGGCGCGAATCAGCTCTTTCGAAAATCCCTGCAGGTTCACCAGCGGCGCGCGCAGATCGTGCGACACGCTGTAGATGAACATTTCGTTTTCCTGAGTCTGCTGGCGCAGCGTCTCGTTGATGCGGGCAAGCTCGGCGGCGCGGCGTTCGAGGTCCGCGTGAAAACGCGCCTCGATGCGCTCGGCTTCGAGCAGACGGCGGCTCGTCTCGTGCAAGGTCAGATCGAGCCGCGCGATTTCATCGCGACCCGCGCCGAGCGGCGCGAGCGGTTCGTTGCCGGCAAGCCTGGCCGCGTTGTCGGACAGCAGCGCGAGCCGGCCGCGCACGCCGCGCGTGAACATCCCGATGGCGAGCGCGACGAACAGCAGCGAGCCCAACGCGGCCGCGACGATCAGCGTTTGTTCGCGCTCGCGCACGGCGGCGACGGCATTCGAGCGCGACATGTCGAGACGGCGCTCCTCGGCCTGGAACGCGCTCACCTGCAAGCGGAAATGATCGAGCACGTCGGCCTGGGCGAGATCGTGGAAGCGCGCGAGAATCTCGGCGCGCCGCCCGGCGCGCAGCATGTCCTGGATGCGGTCGGACCACTGGCGGTATGCCTGCACCGCCTGGCGCACCTCGACCACGCGCTCGACTTGCGCGGGATTGTCGCCGACGAGATCGACGAGTTCGTCGATGCGCCGGTCGACGTCCATCCATACTGCGATCGGGGTCGTGAAGCGTATGTCGTTGGCAAGTACCGCGCCGCGCAGCGCGACCGATTCGGACAGCACCGGATCGAGAATCGCCGTGCTCTGGCGCAGCACCTCCTCGGTATGCATCGCCCGACGCTCGGCCATCGTCGCATCGGCCTGCGCCTTAACGACGCCAGTGAGCAGCGCGAGTTCGAAAACGGCCGGAATCGCGATCAGCAACAGGCCTTTAGTGGTCAGTCTCATGCGGGCCCAGGGGAGGGGTTGGCCGGCGGATCGTGCACGGAGTCGGCACATTATGTCGGCGTTTGCGTGGGAAAAGAAAGAGGGACACGAACCCGTCGACCACCGTACCCCCGCTGGTCGATTGCGCGCCAGGATTGGGCATCGACAGCATCTCGTTGCGTCAGGATTCCGAATAAAGATGTAATTTAAATCGAATATTTCGCGCTTTTCTGGGGCATCCCGCGTAGCCGTGACGATTTATGCACTTTCGCTGTGCCTCGCCTCTCTGTTCGGGTGCATGGCGCGCTCGGACGGCGCATCGCTCGAAACCATCCAGATTCCCATCCCGGTGCCCGATTGCACCGGGCCGACGCGGCCAGCACAACTATGGCCCGCTTCTTGCTCACATAGCGCACTTTTTTTGGCACAAGCGGGACATATCGATGGAAAGTCTGAAATACGGCGCCGATACCGAGTTTCTTTTGATCGGCGCCGCCATGGTGCTGGCGATGCACGCAGGATTCGCCTTCCTGGAGCTCGGCACCGTGCGCAAGAAGAACCAGGTCAATGCACTGGTCAAGATTCTGGTGGACTTCGCGGTGTCGACGATCGCGTACTTCTTCATCGGCTACACGATCGCATACGGCGTGCAGTTTTTCGACGGCGCCGCGACGCTCGCCCAGCATAACGGCTATGCGCTCGTGCGCTTTTTCTTCCTGCTGACGTTCGCCGCCGCGATCCCCGCGATCGTGTCGGGCGGCATCGCCGAGCGCTCCAAGTTCAACCCGCAGTTGTTCGCGACGTTCGTGCTGGTCGGCTTCGTCTATCCGTTCTTCGAAGGCATCGCATGGAACGACCGTTTCGGCATTCAGGACTGGCTCACGCACGCGTTCGGCGCGCCGTTCCATGACTTCGCGGGTTCGGTGGTGGTGCACGCGTTCGGCGGCTGGGTCGCGCTGCCGGCCGTGCTGCTGCTCGGCGCGCGCCACGGCCGCTATCACCGCGACGGCGGCATCGCCGCGCATCCGCCGTCGAACATTCCGTTTCTCGCGCTCGGCGCATGGGTGCTGACGGTCGGCTGGTTCGGCTTCAACGTGATGAGCTCGCAGACCCTCGACAAGATCAGCGGCCTCGTCGCGGTCAACTCGCTGATGGCGATGGTCGGCGGCACGCTGAGCGCGTGGTTCGCGGGCCGCAACGACCCGGGCTTCACGTACAACGGCCCGCTCGCCGGGCTCGTCGCGGTGTGCGCGGGCTCGGACATCATGCATCCGCTCGGCGCGCTGGTCACGGGCGGCATCGCCGGCGTGCTGTTCGTCTATATGTTCACCTGCGTGCAGAACCGCTGGCGCATCGACGACGTGCTCGGCGTGTGGCCGCTGCACGGCCTGTGCGGCGCATGGGGCGGCATCGCGGCCGGCATCTTCGGCGCTCACGCGCTCGGCGGGCTGGGCGGTGTGTCGTTCGCCTCGCAGATCATCGGCACGCTCGGCGGGATCGTCGTGTCGGGGCTCGGCGGCACGGTCGTGTACGGCGCGATCCGCTTGACGGTCGGCCTGCGGCTCGATCAGGAAGAGGAATACAACGGCGCCGATCTGTCGATTCACAAGATTTCGGCGACGCCAGAGTGAACCAGGGCGGCGCTCGCGGGGAACGGGAGAGACGCGGCGAGAGGCGCGGGAGAGTCGCAGGCCACATGCCTGTCCCCAAAATCCGCGCGCCGATGTTAGACTTCGCGGCTGGAGATGGCATTCTCCATTAACCGCCCATGGGGCTGATGATGCCTGCTACGCCCGGTTATGCGGACGCGGCATCAATTCGCCCGCATCAACCGGTTTGTCGACGTTCCCGGTTCGATCCTCTTCCATGTATTGGTCTTTTCTCGCGGTCGCGATTGGCGGCGCACTCGGCTCGCTGTTTCGCTGGTTCCTCGGCTTTCGACTGAACCCGGTCTTTAGCGACCTGCCGCTTGGCACGCTCGCCGCCAACGTGATCGCCGGCTACATCATCGGTGTGGCGGTCGCGGGCTTCGCGCGGGTGCCCCAGCTCTCGCCGGAATGGCGGCTGTTCGTCATCACCGGTCTGATGGGCGGGCTGTCGACCTTCTCGACGTTCTCCGCGGAAGTCGTGCAGCGCCTGCAGGACGGCCGGCTCGGCTGGGCGGCTGGCGAAGTGGCGATTCACGTGAGCACGTCGCTGATCATGACGATTCTCGGCATCGCGACGGTTTCGCTGCTGGCGCGCTGAGGCGCGCGCCTGCCGCGCGAACCTTGGCCACCTGTACCGCCATTTCCAGTTCAAGGCACGCACCCAACGGAATCTGAGCGACGCCGAAAGGCGAACGCGCATGCTTGCCGTCTTCTCCAAAGAATTCAGCCAGCGGTTGGGACGCCCCGTTGGTCGATCGCGGTCAGCCGGGCGGCCAGTTTGCCCTCCTCCGTCGTCAATGTTTCGCCGAGTTTCCCAACCCAGACCTTGCCATCACGCTTCGCAATGTGACCGGACAGATAGCGATACGACTCATCAAGACCTCCTCAATAGATCAGGCTCTTTGGTGATATAGCTGTTGCGCGCGTGTGATCAGTGCTTCGGCGACACGATCGACTTCGACACCGGCGCACTGCGCTCCTCGATTGCAAGGCCGGCCTGCAGACACAGGTCCTCCCTGAAATGCGCGGCAACGATCCGAACGCCTACCGGAACTCGGTTCACCAGATCAGTCGTGACCGTGAGACCCGGCAAGCCCATGGGCGGTAGCGCTCGCATCGTCCACCGGGTGTGCGCGACCGGTCTCGGGAATTGAAGGTTTTGCCGTGCACCTGGTTCGACGTGAACCAGCGCAACGCAAAGGTCGGCGAGTTACTGCGGCCAAGCAACACCGCGCCCACCTTTTCGAGGTTGTCGACGAGCGGGCTGTTCATCTGCGCAACGAGGTTCTCGTGATCCGTGCTCCGTTCGTCGTCGCAAAGCCACGCTGGTCGATGTTGATCTTCACCGTCACCGGAACGCCGGCGAGCCGCCCCAGCTTGTCGCCACGAGCGCGCGCGGTCCACCGCCTCGGCCTGCTGAATCACCGCTTCTGGCCGGCGAGCAAATGCAATTGCGCGACTCGCAGCCATATCCGAAGGTATGACGCTGTCTCGACATCCGATAGGGTTCGGCACCGAATGTCTGATAGAGAAGAGGCGGACTGCAGACTATGCTCTCGAGCGGGCAAGACCCACATTCAAGACTCCTCCTCAATCCCTCGTCAACAAGTGATTCCATGACGTTATGCCACAAGGCACTCACGGGTGCTCTCGCCGTTCTGCTGTCGTCGGCCGCATTCGTACAAGCTGCGACGCCCCCCGCCGACAACGCCGCTCCGACCAAAGCGCAGCTTCGCGCGGAGATGCGCGCCGATCGCGCCGCCAATCACGCGCTGGCAAAGAAGGTTCGCGAGGCTCTGTTCGGCTCCAAACGTCTGAACGACAGGGACATCGCCGTATTCGCGAATACGCGCACGGGCAAGGTCACGCTGGCGGGCACCATTCTCGACGAATCGCAGGACCAGCTCGCTCAGGAAGTTGCGTCGAAAGTGTCGGGCGTGCAGTCGGTGTCGAGCAAGCTGACGCTGTACGCAGCGCCCTGATCCTGCCGGTCTCATTGTGGGAAATTGCGCCGGCTAGGCCGGCGCATTGCGATAGGCTCATCGAGCGGAAACGGCGGAGTCGACGGTGCGCCAGAAGAAGCGAAGAAGCCGCGTACCGTGCAGCCGCAGACTATTGATCGCCAACGCGGTTCATGCCGAGGCGGCCAAGCCTTGATGACAGTTGGAGTTTCGCGTTGTGCCAGTCAGCAAGCGTCTGAACGCGCCGTTGCTTTGCCGTGGCAAGCGCTGTCTGCGTTTTCAGCAGTTCGAGGATGTTTCCCACGCCTGCCCGGTAGCGATGTTCAGCGGCGTCGAATGAGCGTCGGGCAATCGCGAGCGCCGTCTCGCTATGCGCTGCATTCTGCGTGGCAATGTGCAGCGTCTGGTAACCCGTCCAGACATCAAGCGCCACCTGCTGCTGCGTCTCCTCGGTCGCGTCGCGCTGACGCTCCGCCTCAGCCTCGGCTTGCCGGATCTGGTAATGCCGTCCGAACCCTTCGAAGAGCGGGATGCTCAGCTGCACGCCGATGTAGGCATCACGTCCGGTTGCCGGAAACTTTTGAATCCCCAGACCCAAGCTCGCCGGCTGGTTGTTGCCGCTGTACTTCGCGACGAGACTGACGTTCGGTAACCCTTGCGCACGTGTCTGGGCAATGGCGGCTTTCGCAGACTCGAACTGTGCCTGCGCCGCCAGCACGCGCGGGTGCGTCCTTTTGACATCATCAATCAGTTCCGCTATCGAGCGGCTGAAGGTCTCATCGGGGTTGTCGTTCGCGGTGACGGAAGGTACAGCAAGCGGTACGTTCGGGTTAAGCCCCATGTCAGAGGCCAGCGTGCCCAGCGCCGTCTGCGTGTCTCCTTCGGCCTTCGTGAGATTGAATACCGCCTCGTCGTGCTGGGTCTGCGCCTGTAGCGCGTCGGTGACCGGAGCAACGCCCCGGTCAACCCGTGCCTCCGCCGCGACGACAATTTCGCGCGTCATGCGCTCGATTTCCCTCGCTGCAGCGAGCGCCCCTTGCGCCGCCTGGGCGGCACAATAATCTCTGGCAATCGTCGCAAATTCCGCCAGCACGGCTGCGTCCTGCGTCGCCCTTGCCGCAGCGAGCAGGTCGGACGCGCTATTCAGTGCGGCAGCCCGACCGCCGAAATCGAAAAGCACCCAGTTCAGGTCTACGCTGGCCGACCGGATGGTAGCGGCGGTGTTCGAACTGAGTTGTAGTTCGCCGCTCACGTGGCTCTCGGCAATGTCCCGCACGCCCTGCCAGTTGCCTGAAATGGTCGGCAGGAATGCCGCGCGCGCGACGCCAACGGCAGCCGCCTGCGCTTTCACGCTAGCCCAGGCGGCACGGGTTTTCGGGTTATTGCATAACCCGCGCGCGACCGCTTCGCGCAAACTCAATGGTTGTTCCGGCGCGCCAGAGTCGCAAGCCCGCTCATCCGGCGTCATGCTCAGTTTCATCCCGGCGACTGGATTGCTCGGAATGCCGCGCTGCGCGAGCAGCGGGTCGAAAGCGAGCGCGGGTAGCGCAAACGCCAGCACAAATCCGGCCACGGCGATTCTGTGCACCATACGTCTAGCGTTCACGCATGCTCTCCTGTACGCCCTCAACGAGTGGCCCGAGGAAATAGTGCGCGACGCTCTGTTTGCCCGTCCTGATTTCGGCGCTTGCGGCCATCCCTGGCGTGAGCGTGATCCATCTGTTCTCGACCCATATCCGATTCGCCGTCAGACGCACGCGCGCGGTGAACACGAGGCCCAGTTTTTTATCCTGCACTGCATTGTTGGCGAGCGACACGACCTCGCCCTCGAGCATGCCGTAGCGCGTGTAGGGAAACGCTACCACTTTGACCGCCGCACGTTGTCCCACGCTGACGAAGCCGACATCCCTGTTTTCGACTGTCACTTCGACCTCCAGCGCATCGTCCGGCACGATCTCCATGAGCGCCTGCGCGGTCGTCACCACGCCGCCCAGGGTGTGCATGGCCAGCTGCTGAACCGTGCCGGCAACGGGTGCGGTGAGCCTCATCAGGTTCGCGCGGGTATGGGCCTTGGTCTCATCACTGCGGCTCCGGGTGAGCTGCTGCGTCGCCTTTTCCAGCTGGTCAAGCTGTTCGCGGCGAAACTGCGATGAGGTCGCCGCGATCTGCGCACGCTGTCCTGCGATACCGGCCACCAGTTCGCGCGCGCGGCTTCGCTGCGTCGCCAGTTCATGTTCCTGCTCACGCGCGGTCTGCTCCTTCGCCAGATAGTCGTGGCGGGCAACGTACTGGTCGGCCGACAGCATCCGGTAGTCGTTTGCTTGCGCACGCGCGAGCGGCGCGGTGGCGGCAAACTTCGCGATTTGCTGCCGTGTACTGTCGAGTTCGGCTTCCCGCCTCGCCAGTTCGGCGCGCGCTGCATCAAGCCTGTCCTGGTACTCTCGATACGCACTTTCTGCCAGTCGCTGGGTCTCCTGCTGGCGCTCGTCCGGTGCGTCGTCGACTGTCGCTACACGCAGTTGCGAGTCGGTCTGCTGCGCGATAAGCAGCGCCTGCGCACGAGCTGCGGCGAGCGCTGCATCCAGCCGCGCTGATTTCGCCTTGCCCTCGTCAGCCACTGCCTGCGTGGTGTCCAGCTTCAGCAGCAATTGCCCGGCCGCAACGCGCTGTCCGTCGCGCACGGCGATCTCCCGCACGATACCGGTGACGGCTGGTTGCACGATTTTCACTCTTCCATTGGGCACGAGTTTGCCCTTTGCGGTTGCAACGATATCGAGTCTCGCGAAGACCCCAATGGCAAGGACAATGGCAGCGAGCGCGACAATCAGGCGCGCGGTCCAGCGCGGCGCCGGGTGAACGGGCGTCTCGACGAGTTCAAGGTGCGCTGGCTGGAACGCCACTTCATAGTCGAGTTTGGGCGGTGCATCGAGCTGCGCGCGCACCGACCACGCTGCACGCCACACGGCTGTATAGCGGCGGCACAGGTCTGCGCACGCCTGGAAACGCGGTGATATCGTCATTAACTGCTCTGCAGGGAAACCAGGTGGGCGTAATAGCCGCCTTGTGCCAGCAGCGCATCATGGGTGCCGCGT
Organism: Paraburkholderia sp. BR10923; assembly: GCF_040948765.1. NCBI lineage: Bacteria > Pseudomonadati > Pseudomonadota > Betaproteobacteria > Burkholderiales > Burkholderiaceae > Paraburkholderia > Paraburkholderia sp. BR10923. The sequence goes on from NZ_JBFPKO010000007.1 coordinate 176,814, forward strand.
TCGACGACCTGTCCACGGTCCATCGCGATAATCTGGTCGGCGTGCCGCACGGTGGTCAGACGGTGCGCGATGATAATGACGGTGCGGCCGGCACAGATCGCGCGCATGTTGTTCTGGATCACGCGTTCGGTTTCGAAGTCGAGGGCGCTGGTGGCCTCATCGAAGATCAGGATGCGCGGGCTGGTCAGCAGGGCCCGCGCGATGGCCAGTCGCTGGCGCTGTCCGCCAGACAGGTTGCCGCCGTGCTCCTCGACCGGCGTGTCGTACGCCAGCGGCAGTTCGCAGATGAAGTCATGAGCACCGGCCAGTTGCGCGGCCTGGATCACGGCTTCAAGCGGAGCGCCAGGATCGGCTAGCGCGATGTTCTCGCGGATCGAAAGCTTGAACAGCAGACTCTCCTGTAGGACAACGCCAACCTGCCGGCGCAGCCACGCGGGATCGGCTAACGCGAGATCGATGCCGTCGACGCGCAGCGTGCCCTGTTCGGGCAGATACAACCGCTGCAGAAGCTTGGCAAGCGTGCTTTTACCGGAGCCGGAACGGCCAACGATACCGACGACCTGACCCGCGCGGATATCGAGCGAGACCCCGTCGAGGATTGGCGGCCCGTCCGCCCGGTAGCGAAAACGCACGCTCTCAAATCGGATGTCGCCCCTGAGCGCGGGCATTGCCTGGGTGCCGGGCGGCAATTCCGTGCGCGAGTTGAGTATGTCGCCCAGCCGTCGCATCGAGATGCCGACCTGCTGGAAGTCCTGCCACAGTTGCGTCAGCCGCAACACCGGGCCGGCGACGTGTTGCGACATCATGTTAAACGCAATGAGTTCGCCGACTGTGAGCCGGCCATCGATGACGAGGCGCGCACCGAAGAACAGCGTGACCAGCGAGACCACCTTCCCGACGTACTGGATGAGTTGCTGGCCGATGTTGCTCAGACTGACGACACGAAAGCCTGACGCCACATAGGCGGCCAATTGCGTTTCCCATTTCCTGATGAACTGCGGCTCGACGGCCATCGCCTTGACCGTCTCCATGCCGGACACGGTCTCGACGAGGAATGACTGATTGTCAGCTCCGTGTGCGAATTTCTCATTCAGGCGCTGCCGCAGACCTGGTATGAGCAAAGCGGACACGGTTGCATACAGCGGCAACGAAACGACGACAATGAGTGTCAACCACACACTGTAGAGACACATCACGGCGAGGAACACCACCGAAAACAGTAAATCGATGACTGCTGTTAGCGCCTGTCCGGTCAGAAAACTACGAATGTTTTCTAGCTCGCGTACCCTGGCAACCGAGTCACCGACGCGGCGAGCCGCGAAATAGTTCAGCGGTAGGGTGACGAGGTGGCGAAACAGGCGCGCGCCCAGTTCTACATCGATCCGGTTCGTGGTGTGGGCAAACATATAGTTGCGCAGGCCGCCGAGCAGCACTTCGAAGGTCGCACTGATAAACAGGGCGATACAGACGACATCCAGGGTGTTGTGAGTGCGGTTGACGAGCACCTTGTCCATCACAACCTGGAACATCAGCGGCGAGACCAGACCGAACAGCTGCAGCACCAACGAGATGCCGAACACTTCCAGCAGCAGGCGCCGGTATTTGACGATAGCGGGGATGAACCACGAGAAGTCGAAGCGTGCGAGTTCGCCGGCTAGCGATGCGCGGGACGCGAACAGAATCATCTGCCCGGTCATGCGAGCGGCGAGCACGTCGAGCGGCATTACGCAGGGCGCTGGAGCCTGTGCTTCGAGTACGAAGGCTGTTTCGCCGTCACACCGTGCGATGACGAAGTGATTACCGTCGCGATCCAGCGCAAGTGCGGGCAACGGGGCCCGGCTCAATCGCTCGATGCGAAGCGGCGCGACGCGTGTCTTGAGGCCAAGCGAGCGGGCAGCCAGCATCAGTGAATCCACGCTGAATGCCTCGTTGCCGAGCGCGAACGCGTGTCGCAGTTGCGCCGCGTCGGCGGCGATGCCGTGGAAGCGGGCAATGACGACCAGGCACGCGAGTCCAGGTTCAGCGGTGGGCATGGATTCAGCGGGAGCGCGGTGATCTGGTGCGTTCATTCGGTTTTTGGCGTTGCGTGCCGTAGGGCAGGCACACTTGGTAAATATTTCGGAAACAGAGATGGTGGTGCGCGGCTTCATGTACGCTTGGCTAGGCAGCTGGTCTGATCGTAATGGTGAAGTGCCTCTGCGTATGGAGGAAGCGGCGAGGCCTTTCTCACCGCCGCCAACGCGATGGCGTCCCATCCCACATGACCGCTACTTTGCGCGAGGGTTGCGCTTGTGATCTGTCCATCATCTGCGAGCTTGACATCGATTACGGTCGACGCTTGACGTTGCGTGTCGAGAAAGCTGGACCCGAGATGCTGGCGCACGCGTGACTGAACATGTACTGCAAACCCACGGTCCTGCGGGCGAATGCCTGTCAGCAGCTCATCGGAAGTTCTGAACTCGGAATAGAGTTGAAGTGATTGACCTGCGCGGGGTCCGTACCCGCAGCCCATAAGTGCACATATGACCACGCAGATTGCAAAACCAGTTTTCATGTTCTTCGTTTGACTCTCACACCCGGCGCACCAAGCGCGCATCCGCGGCGTATCGCTGCAAATGCGCGACTCGATTACGTCAGGTCAGTGCAGGCTGGTCGCGAGCGTCGTGTACGGTTGTGGCTGGGCGGCGGACAGCAGCGTCGAACTGGCCGCTGGCTGGACATCGTAAGACGACATGCCGGCGATCAGGTTGCTGATCTGCAGGTCCGCCAGGCTCGCGGTAGCCTGGCCGTCCGGCATGCTGCTCGTAACTGCGGGGACGGGCTGAGGACCTATGTCGATCGACGCGCTGAGCGGGCTGACGGAGATCGGGGGAAACGGCACGGGGTAGCTGATTACTCCGTTACCCTGATCTATACCGCCCGCCGGGGGAGACGGGAAACTCCCCCCGCCTGGCGGCTGTGGCATCGGTGTCTGCGGGCCAGCCGGGCGCCCATTAGTGGTGTTCAGTGAGCCCGACACGACGTTGTTGGCCGGGTTCTCACCTTGAAACCTGACCGTGGCGCCGTTGGCGTAAATATAATTTCCCTGTCCGGTCACGATAATGTTGGTGTTTACGCCATTCAAATCGTTGGCGTTAATGAAATTATTGTCGCCATTGATATATATGGTCTTTCCCCGCAGCGCGCTACCGAAATCGATCTGGCAACTGGATGCATTAACCGTGTCATTGCCGCCATTAACAAAAAGATATGAACCTGCTCCCAGGCTAATGTTGCCACTATCGCCAATGCTGCTGAGCGAGCAGCTTGCGCCAGCACTAACGGAAGTGTTATTGCCCACTGCGATGATGTCCCTATTGCCATCTGCGACAGCCAGCCAATTCGAATTGCCGTAGACGATTCCGTTTGAGCCCTGGTGAAACGTCACGCCATCACCGGTCAAGTTAAACAACGCGCCCGTTCCGGCTACTGAGAAGCCGTTCAAGGCAAATGACGAATCAACCCTGACGTTGTTACCCGCAATTGCAACGCTGACACCAGTACCAGCTGCAGCTATCGCGTTCGAGTCCCCCCACACGATGCCGTCCGAATTCTGGTGGAACGTCACGCCATCGCCGGTCAAGTTGAACAACGCGCCCGTTCCGGCGACTGAGAAGCCATTCAAGGCAAATGACGAATCAACCCTGGCGTTGTTGCCCCCAATTGCCACGCTGACACCGGTACCAGCTGCAGCTATCGCGTTCGAATCCCCCCTCACGATGCCGTTCGAACTCTGGTGGAACGTCACGCCATCACCGGTCAAGTTAAACAACGCGCCCGTTCCGGCTACTGAGAAGCCATTCAAGGCAAATGACGAATCAACCCTGACGTTGTTGCCCCCAATTGCCACGCTGACACCAGTACCAGCTGCAGCTATCGCGTTCGAGTCCCCCCTCACGATGCCGTCCGAATTCTTGTTGAACGTCACGCCATCGCCGGCCAGATTGAATAGCGAGTTTCTGCCGGTGACGGCAAAACCGTTGTTGGCGATCAGCGACTCGACATGGGCATAGTTGCCAATGAGGGTCACGCCGACGTTGCTGCCCACTGCAGCCACGGAATTCCAATCGCCAAAGACAACTCCATCAGAGTTGTTGTTAAACGTCACCCCGTCCCCAGCCAGATGGAACACCGAGTTCCTGCCTGTGACAGCAAATCCGTTGTTGGCGACGAGCGAACTGACAATGTTATTGTCGCCAACCAGAGTCACACCGGCCTGGCTGCCCTGCACGTTGACTACGCCAGTACCATAGAGCGTGACATGATTGCCGATACCATTTTCATTTACGTAGGTCTGGCCGCTGCCGGCGGATATCGTGTAGTTGCTTCCGTTGCCGTTGATGAAAATGTCGCTAATCGAACCGTTGGCACCATCGCAGGACTGAGACCAACTGCCGTCGGCATAGGTGCAGATTTGCGCCTTTGAAGGGGTGCCCTGCTCATCGCGGATCATCCACGTGCCGGTCTGCGCAACACCTGCCGCATTCAGGAGAAAATCGGGTAGGCCAGAATCGGGTGCCTCAAAAAAGGTCGTACCCGAAGCGAAGGTGTAGGCTGTTCCACCTGCGACCTGCTGGATGCTGGTCGGCACCTCGATCGAATAACCGCTCACGAGGCCGAGTGCATTCAGTTGCGGCACCGGCATGCCGCCCGCGAGCGCGTTCGTGACGGTGTTCGACAGCGAGTTCGTGAAGGAAACCTGATCGCTGGCGGACAGCTGGTTGTAGTACGGAGCGATCACGCTGCGGATCGCATCAAGATTGTCCTGCAGTGAAGGCGAGTTGGACCATGCGAGGCTGGCGAACGTCAGGCCCGCTGCGGTAATGCCGACTGCAATGGCGATTTCCGGGGTAGCGACGACCGTAGCCCCAGCTGCCACCGCCGATCCCAGTAGTGAAACAAGGTCACTATCCTTGATTTTGGCGAGCGCGTCCTCACTTCTGATTGCTTCGAGGGCTAATGTCCCGGCGTTCGCGAACAAGCCCAGTCCCGCCGCGCCTTTTGCGAGGCTGCCTGCAAGGGCTCCGGCGTTGGCGGAATTGGCCGCGACCTGCTGGAACATCTGCAGGGTCGAAGACCCTGAGCCGATGATGTCCATCCCGGCGGCGAGCCGTCGCCCAAGGGCGACCAGCGGGTCGCCGGCCTGTGCCGCCTGGCTCATCTGGTCCGCGGCGTCTGCTGCCGCAGTCGTGCCACCAATCAGGTTGTTTACCAGCGTGGCGATTGCTTCCGCGTTGCCAAGCGACCGGGGTGAGACCTGCGACCGGTCCGCAAGAGATTCTGTTGCCATTTACACGTCCTCCTGTGACAGTTTTTTCTTAAGGCGATAGGCGTTCCGAGTGCTGATCGCCCACAACACACCGGCGATCAAATACATCACGATGATCGCTTTCCAAGGGTAACGACGGGCACGCTGCAGCGAATCCTGCAGGCGCTGTTGCGGAATCAGGTCTTTGCCGCCAGGCGTACGGACTACGAGAGGCCAGTACGATCCCTTGCCGTCTTCGAGCAGGAATCCTTCGGCATATACATGAACTGGCGGCTCGGTCCGCGCTAGTGCTTCGAGACCAATGGCGTCCATCACGTAGCGGCCCGTTACATAATGCCGGCCGTCGTCGGTTTCGAAGTCCACGTAGGGCACCCGCCGGATACCGATTTCGGCGACCTTGCGGACAAATTGGCCAGTCGCCCTGATCAGCGGCGCCTCCGGTGGCAGCGAACCGGCGAATTGTGCGTCAAGATTTTGGAGGATCAACGGCGTCGAAACTGTCCCGGTGATCGCCCAAATCAGAAAGCCGGATTTCCACTTGTAGCCCTTGCCAATGACATCCGGGCTACCTTTGACGAGCAGCCAGAATGCTTTGAGCCAGGTGATCCGTGTTCGCGGCTGATCGCTCATTTCAGGACCTGCTGGACGTCTGCAGAGTCGAAAGCCCGGAGCCGATGATGTCCATGCCGGAGGCCAGCCTCTGCCACACGGCGACCAACGGGTCGCCAGCCTGGCTCATCTGGGCAGCAGCGTCTGCTGCTGCGGTCGTGCCGCCGATTTGGTTGTTCACCAGCGTGGCGACCGCTTCTCCAGTGCCCTGCGACTGGAGCAATACCTGCGGCACATCCGGAATGTTCTCTGTTGCCATTTAAAGCTTCTCCTGTGACAGTTTCTTCTTAAGACGCCTAGCGTTCAGGATGCTGATCGCCCAGAACACACCCACGAAGAGGTACATCACCGCGTACACTTTCACTTGCCACGGATTCCGTGCACGTTGCAGCGAGTCTTGAAGATCCTGCGGCGGAATCAGGTCCGTGCCGCTGGGCGTGCGGATGACGAGGGGCCAGTACGACCCTTCGCCGTTTCTGAGCAGGAATCCTTCGGCATACACATGAACTGGCGGCTCGGTCCGGGCTAGTGCTTCGAGACCAATGGCGTCCATCACGTAACGGCCGCCAGTCACATAATGCCGGCCGTCGTCGGTTTCGAAGTCCACGTAAGGCACTCGCCGGATACCGATTTCGGCGATCTTGCGGACAAACTGGCCAGTCGCTCGGATCAACGGCGCTTCCGGTGGCATCGCGCCAAGAAACTGGGCACGAAAATGTTCACCGATGAATGGCATGGCAAAGGTTCCCACAAGCGCCACGGTCAGCAAGCCGGATTTCCACTTGCAGCCCTTGCCAATGACATCCGGGCTACCTTTGAGGAGCAGCCAGAATGCCTTGAGCCAGGTGATCCGTGTTCGCGGCTGATCGCTCATTTCAGGACCTGCTGGAACGTCTGGAGAGTCGAAAGCCCGGAGCCGATGATGTCCATGCCGGAGGCCAGCCTCTGCCACAAGGCGACCAACGGTCGCCAGCCTGTGCCGCCTGGCTCATCTGGGCTGCGGCGTCTGCGGCTGCGGTCGTGCCACCGATCAGGTTATTCACCAGCGCAGCGATCGCTTCCGCGTTGCCAAGCGACCGGGGTGAGACCTGCAGCCGGTCCGCAAGAGATTCTGTTGCCATTTACACGTCCTCCTGTGACAGTTTTTTCTTAAGGCGATAGGCGTTCCGAGTGCTGATCGCCCACAACACACCGGCGATCAAATACATCACGATGACCGCTTTCCAAGGGTAACGACGGGCACGCTGCAGCGAATCCTGCAGGCGCTGTTGCGGAATCAGGTCTTTGCCGCCAGGCGTACGGATTACGAGAGGCCAGTACGATCCCTTGCCGTCTTCGAGCAGGAATCCTTCGGCATATACATGAACTGGCGGCTCGGTCCGGGCCAGTGCTTCGAGACCAATTGCGTCCATCACGTAGCGGCCCGTTACATAATGCCGGCCGTCGTCGGTTTCGAAGTCCACGTAGGGCACCCGCCGGATACCGATTTCGGCGACCTTGCGGACAAACTGGCCAGTCGCCCTGACCAATGGCGCTTCCGGCGGCAGCGAACCAGCGAATTGGTCATCAAACAGTTGAAAGATAAACGGCGTCGCAACGGTCCAAGTCAGCGCCAAATTCAGCAAGCCAGATTTCCACTTGTAGCCCTTGCCAATGACATCCGGGCTACCTTTGAGGAGCAGCCAGAATGCTTTGAGCCAGGTGATCCGTGTTCGCGCCTGATCGCTCATTTCAGGACCTGCTGGAACGTCTGCAGAGTCGAAAGCCCGGAGCCGATGATGTCCATGCCGGAGGCCGGCCTCTGCCACAAGGCGACCAACGGGTCGCCAGCCTGTGCAGCCTGGCTCATCTGGGCAGCAGCGTCTGCGGCTGCGGTCGTGCCGCCGATCAGGTTGTTCACCAGCGTGGCGACCGCTTCTCCAGTGCCCTGCGACTGGAGCAATACCTGCGGCACATCCGGAATGTTCTCTGTTGCCATTTAAAGCTTCTCCTGTGACAGTTTCTTCTTAAGACGTCTAGCGTTCAGGATGCTGATCGCCCAGAACACACCCACAAAGAGGTACATCACCGCGTACACTTTCACTTGCCACGGATTCCGTGCACGTTGCAGCGAGTCTTGAAGATCCTGCGGCGGAATCAGGTCCGTGCCGCTGGGCGTGCGGATGACGAGGGGCCAGTACGACCCTTCGCCGTTTCTGAGCAGGAATCCTTCGGCATACACATGAACTGGCGGCTCGGTCCGGGCTAGTGCTTCGAGACCAATGGCGTCCATCACGTAACGGCCAGTCACATAATGCCGGCCGTCGTCGGTTTCGAAGTCCACGTAAGGCACTCGCCGGATACCGATTTCGGCGATCTTGCGGACAAACTGGCCAGTCGCCCGGATCAACGGCGCTTCCGGTGGCATCGCGCCAAGAAACTGGGCACGAAAATGTTCACCGATGAATGGCATGGCCAAGGTTCCCACAAGCGCCACGGTCAGCAAGCCGGATTTCCACTTGTAGCCCTTGCCAACGACATCCGGGCCACCTTTGAGGAGCAGCCAGAATGCTTTGAGCCAGGTGATCCGTGTTCGCGTCTGATAGCTCATTTCAGGACCTACTGGAACGTCTGCAGAGTCGAAAGCCCGGAGCCGATGATGTCCATGCCGGAGGCCAGCCTCTGCCACAAGGCGACCAACGGGTCGCCAGCCTGTGCCGCCTGGCTCATCTGGGCTGCGGCGTCTGCGACTGCGGTCGTGCCGCCGATCAGGTTATTCACCATCGTGGTGATCGCTTCAGCGTTACCAAGCGACCGAGGCGAGATCTGCGGGCGGTCCCCGAGAACTTCTCTTGCCATTTACACGTCCTCCTCTGACAGTTTTTTCCTAAGGCGATAGGCGTTCCGAGTGCTGATCGCCCACAACACACCGGCGATCAAATACATCACGATGACCGCTTTCCACGGATAACGACGGGCACGCTGCAGCGAATCCTGCAGGCGCTGTTGCGGAATCAGGTCTTTGCCGCCAAGCGTACGGATTACGAGAGGCCAGTACGATCCGTTGCCCTTTTTGAGCAGGAATCCTTCGGCATACACATGAACTGGCGGCTCGGTCCGGGCTAGTGCTTCGAGACCAACGGCGTCCATCACGTAGCGGCCAGTCACATAATGCCGGCCGTCGTCGGTTTCGAAGTCCACGTAGGGCACTCGCCGGATGCCGATTTCGGCGACCTTGCGGACGAACTGGCCAGTCGCCCTGACCAATGGTGCTTCCGGCGGCAGCGAGCCAGCGAATTGGGCATCAAACAGTTGAAAGATAAACGGCGTCGCAACGGTCCACATGAGCGCTCCTGTCAGAAGGCTGGATTTCCACTTGTAGCCCTTGCCAACCACATCCGGGCCACCTTTGAGAAGCAGCCAGAATGCTTTGAGCCAGGTGATCCGTGTTCGCGGCTGGCCGCTCATTTCAAGACTCCTTCATGAGCGGTGGTGTCGGCGGCACCCGAAGAGTCTCTTGATTCATTCATTAATCGAACAATGTATTTGTCAGGGCACCGAAATTTACCCGAAAGGAAATGCCCTCAATTGTCAACTTTTGCTGAACGTCGGGACAATACAACGCTCAACAACAATCGGATATGTCTGATGGACGATTTTCCGGATTGCGCGGACTCAAATATTTATCACGATGACTACTGGTTTTCTGCGCCGCAGGCGGAAAGGCGGCATCGAGCCGCCTTTGCAATCGGGGATCAACCGTTAGTGGTTTAGCACCCTATACGCAGATATATCCGCACCCGGAGCAACGGGAATACCAAATGCCCAATGCGATCCCTGGTCGGTGAAACGTATCGCCCTGGGTCGTTTGTTGCGATTGAACCGGTCTCCGTTAGCCTCCACCTCCGCGATGCGCATTCTGGAAGCGATCTGCTTGTTCATCAGACCGGACGCGACGTTGACCAGCACCTCGCGCTCGCGAGGCGTCAGCGCGCCCCACCGTTCGCGAGCCTCGAACAGCGAGCTATCCGCTTCGAGGCGTCGTGCGTCACGCTGCAATGCCGCGACTACCGCGTCGATCATGTCCTGATCGCGGAACGGCTTGGTCAGAAAGTCCAGGGCCCCTGCTTTCATCGCCTCGACCGTCATGGCGATATCGCCATATCCCGTCATGAAGACAACGGGCATCGGAGCGCGCTCCTGCGTCAATAACGACTTCTGCAACGCCAATCCGCCTTGGCCACGCAAGCGCACGTCCAGCACGAGGCACGCCGGTCCCGGGCCCTTGGGCGCCGCGAGGAACTCTTCAGCGGAGCGGAAAGCGTCGACTTCCAGGTCGATCGAGCGCAGCAGCCCCGTTAGCGCTTCACGTACCGAATCGTCGTCTACGACATAGACGACGACCGCGGTTCTGTTGGCTGCGATGGTAGCGGACCACGCGGTTTCAGTGTTTCGCATCACGATAGTCTTCTACGACGATACGGTCTGCGAATGGGGCGGAACCGACCTGAACACCGGCGTTGCATTGGCGCAAGCGGTGATCGGCACGTTCGTGAGCTTTCCGCTGATCGACTGGTTCGCGCTGCGCGTCGTCGCGGCGCGATTGACCGCGATCGCGGCGCTGTGCCTCGGCGCAGGCGTCGCGGCTTTCACGGTAATCGCGCCAGAGGATGCGATCGGTTTTGTCCCTGGGTTCCTTGTCGGTTTCGGCTGGGCTTCCTTTATTCTCGCCGCTCCACTGGCGCTTGCGAAACGAACCACGAATGCCGATCGTGGCTCATGGTTCGTGCCGTTCGGCACGATACAAATGCTGGGCATCGGCGCATGGCCGGCGCTAGCCGCGTTCGCGATCCGCTCGCTGCACTAGAGCGTTGCAAGCGTGCTGCTCGTCGTCGCGGGGCTGTGCGTGGCTGGATCGTTGATGCTGGAAGTTTTCGCACGGCTGTCGCCGAATCCCGCAATCCACACCACGCAAAAGCCATGGGGACTGAATTCGGGCGCCATTCTCCGCACGCGCGCGGTTTATTCGATCGCGATGATCGGCTTGTGCGCCTGCGTTTTCTCCGGCTTATTGACGTTCCAGATGTCGCTCGTTCAAGGGACTGGCTCGCGCGCCGGTACGTTGCTCAGCTTCTATACCGTGACGGTCGTTCTCGCGCGCTGGCTGCCCGGACGGCTCGTGGTCAGTTCGCCGCGCGAAATCACGACGAAACTCGTGTTGATGTTGAGGCTGCTTGGCATTGCAGCAATGTTCGCGGTTCCGTATCACACGCTCTTTCACCCGACCAGCGCCGTGCTGTTCGGAACCGGCTACTGCCTCGCCTATCCCGTGATCCAGGAACAAGCCGTCAACGATTCCAGTGCCATCCATCGTCACGCCGCGCTGACATGGTTCATCGTCGCTTACTCGCTCGGTGCGTTCGGCTTTCCGGCTGTCGGCGGCTGGGTGCTCGTGCACGCTGGGAAGAGCGCGTTGACCGCGCTGATCGCGGTATGCGGCATGTAGGCACTCGTGCTATCCGCACTCCGGGACCGGCGAAGCCTTACTGCGCTATTCAGTTCGTGAGCGCCACGCGGGGTCTGCGGGCCGCTCCTGAAGCAGCACCGAGGCCACCAGCACCCGGATCAGGTAAAGATCGACAACGAAACATTGCCGAGCCGTCTCGTCCAGGCGGTCACGCGCGGCGACGCGTTTGCAGCGCGCTCGCGCAAAGGAAAATCACCACGACTTGCCGCCCCGCATCGCCATCAGCATCGCCCACTTGGAGCGCATCGACAGCAGCCGTGGCGCGAGCGCCGGAAACAACAAGAAGAAAAAGACAGCGTCGACAACAACCACGACGGAATGTTGAATGACAAATAAAGGGAATTCCACGCCTGCAACACCAGGAGCTGAAAAGCCGCATTGACGACTACCTCCACACCGCTCGTGGTGTGCACGATCGGCGGCGCTGAATCGATGTTGCTGAGCTCAGTGTCGAAAGGGTGGGAGTTCACAGCCATTAATGCAGCGTTCAGAGCTAGCGTAATAACATGAATCGGATAAATATGCTAAAGCAGTTGATAAAAAAATTCTGCGCCGAGACGGTACGTCAGATTAAATCCCGACATGATAAAGAAGAAACTCGTCGCGCAGCCGCTGAATTTTCATAACTCCGGCCATTGGTATCATCCTTGCATCGGGGTACATGACGAGCGTGCGAAAGCGGAGCATGATTCGTTTAACCGCGCTAAACCGGCATGGGCACTTTCCCACCATTTGCGTTTGCAAATAAATTCACAAACAACCGGATATTAAACGAGACAGTAATTTCCCCGGTAATTGTTGCGCTTCGTCCTTTGGCGGAAATGGAGGTCTCTGGAGATTTCAGAAGGCGTGATCTAATGCTTGCATTTGGGTGTCGATTTTTTTGCGAACTTTCTCGTGCGGAATACTACGGTGCATTGACATTAGATGCCGGCTGTTGTGCGGTTATATGGCCCAAAAAAAAGGCGTCACGTTGCCGTGACGCCTTAAAAGTTCTAGCCATTCCGAGGGCCGTGCTAGAACCTGAGAGAAGGTATTTCGAAAGGCGCAAGCGCCTTCGATGGGGCAATCGATCCTGGATTCCGGGATTTTTCCGCTTGCGTGCACCAAAATGCAGCGAAAAGATGCGACTTTCGAAATGAGGTTCCATTTTTTATGGTTATCCTGACTAAGTCAAGCAAAAAGATATAGTCGCTCATCGATCGGCAATTTGTTCCGATACAATGATTTTCCCAAGATATAAAAAATGGATGCCCCGGTTTGGAGATGCCCCCGCCCCGCGCGGGCGGTCGTCAATAGGTTAACGAACGAACAACCTGAAATACTGTTCCAAAAAAACGCATGAACCGATCCACACCCAATCAGGCCGTCGTCGCCAAAGCCTCCGAGAGCAAAGACCGGGACGGCCCGGGCGATGAAGTCACCGCGCTCGCGCGCGGCCTGACCGTATTGCGCGCCGTCGCCGCCGCGCACGCACCGCTCAGCAATCGCGAACTCGCCGAGTTGACCGGCATCCCGAAGCCCACCGTGTCGCGCATCACCGCGACGCTCGTGGGCACCGGTTTTCTGCTGCGACTGCCCGAAAGCGAGCGCTTCGTGCTGACCTCGTCGGTGCTCGAACTGAGCAACGGCTTTTTGCGCAACTTCGACATCCGCTCGCGCGCGCGGCCATTCCTGATCGAACTCGCGGAACGCACCGCGTTGTCGGTGCATCTCGCGGTGCGCGACCGCTACGACATGGTCGTCATCGACGCGATCCGGCCGCGTTCGGCGGTGCTCGTATCGCGACTCGAAATCGGCTCACGCATGAGCTTGACGCGCACCGCCGTCGGCCGGGCGTACCTCGCCGCGCTCGCGCAAGCGGACCGCGACCGCCTGCTCGTCGGCCTGCAGACTGCCGAGGGCGATGATTGGGGCTATATCGGCAGCCGTCTCGTCAGTGCGATCCAGGACACGCTCGAACGCGGTTTCGCCATCGCCACCGGCGAGTGGTACAACGGGCTGAACGCGATCGCGCTCGGCTTCGTCGGGCCGTCGGGCGAGCGCTACGCGGTCAATTGCGGCGGCTCGGCCGACCAGTGTCCGCGCGACTGGCTGATCTCGAACGCCGCACCCGCGCTGCTCGAATGCATCGACAAGATCGTGCTTGAGATCGGCGGCACGCCGGCGCGCCGGCTCGACGAATAGCCGGGCGGCGGCAATGAGCGCCAACCCGGCGCCCCGCACAGACCGAACACGGCGCCGGCCGGCTGCGGTCTGTGCAGTGACGAAGGCATCCCGCCCCACTCTTGCCCTACAATTCGCCAACAGCCTGTAACCTTCGTAATTAACCGAAAAATACGCGGCTGGACTGTTACAGACGCCGCAACGTACGATCACGCATCCCCGTCGCGGGACCGCGCCGCGAGCCGCGAGCGCCGTCAAAAAGGCCTCGCCGATCCGTGATGATTCCGCATTGCGTTAACATCTCTGTCCCGCGCCTCGGATAGCATCGCGCTAAATATTGCGCGGCGCGCGCCGCCACGACCGCCTGACACGCCGCCCATATGCCGGCCCGCCGTCTTTCGAACGGCGGCGACCGCATCGGCGGCTCACATCACAAAGCCAGCCACCTGACCGAACCGATGGACGAACAACAAAAGCACCCGGAAACCCAACGCCCCGCCGCTTCCCAGCCGTCCGCGAGCGGCGCGCAATCGAGCGCGCCCGGCGCGGTGAAACGCCACCGCGGCCGCACTGTCGCGCTGATCGTCGCGGCGCTGGTCGTGCTCGGCGTCGTACTGTGGCGCTGGCATCCGTGGGGCAGCCCTGGCAGCGGGGCGAGTGCGCCGGGTGCCGCGAGCGGCGCGCGCAGCGGCCGCGGCGGTCCGAACGCGATGGCCAACATGCCGCAGCCGGTGCACGTCGCCGCCGCGACGCAGGGCGAGATGCCGGTCGTGCTGACCGCGCTCGGCACGGTCACGCCGCTCGCCACCGTCACGGTGCTGCCGCAACTGAGCGGCGTGCTGCAGGACGTGTATTTCAAGGAAGGCCAGATGGTCAAGAAGGGCGACGTGCTCGCCCAGATCGACCCGCGCCCGTATGAGATTTCGCTGCGCAACGCCGAGGGCACGCTGGTGCGCGACGAGGCGCTGCTCGCCACCGCGCGTCTCGATCTGAAGCGCTATCAGACGCTGCTCGCGCAAGATTCGATCGCGAGTCAGCAGGTCGACACGCAGGCGTCGCTGGTGCGGCAATACGAAGGCACGGTGAAAGCCGACCAGGCGAACGTCGACAGCTTCAAACTCGACCTCGTGTACGCGCGCATCACCGCGCCGGTGTCGGGCCGCGTCGGTCTGCGTCAGGTCGACCCGGGCAACTACGTGACCTCGGGCCTCGCCAACGGCATCGTCGTGATTACGCAGCTCAATCCGATCAGCGTGGTGTTCTCGACCTCCGAAGACAATCTGCAGCAGATCATCCAGCACACGCGCAACGGCGAGTCGCTGTCGGCCACCGCGTACGACCGCAGCAACACGCATCCGCTCGAAGTCGGCTCGCTGAAGACGATGGACAACCAGATCGACACGACCACCGGCACGATCAAGCTGCGCGCGATCTTCGAGAACAAGGACAACGGCCTGTTCCCGAACCAGTTCGTCAACACGCGCCTGCTCGTCGATACGATCAAGGACGCGGTGATCGTGCCGACCTCGGCGGTGCTCAACGGCTCGATCGGTACCTTCGTGTACATCGTGAAGCCCGACGACACGGTCACCGTGCGCCAGGTCAAGGTCGGCCCGGTCGATGGCGAGCGCACCAGCATCCAGTCGGGTCTCGCGGTCGGCGAGCGCGTCGTGATCGACGGTTCGGACCGGCTGCGCGAAGGCTCGAAGATCACGATCCCGGCCGAGCGGCCGCGTGGCGCGTCCGGCGCGCACGGCGCGAGCGCTCCGGCGGCCGCCTCGGGCGCGCCAGCGCGTCGCGGCCGGCGCGCGCAGCGAGCATCGCAATAAAGTAAACGCACGGCACTTACCGCATGAATCCATCCCGCGCATTTATTCTGCGTCCCGTCGGCACCGCGCTGCTGATGGCGGCGATCATGCTGGTCGGCCTCGTCGCGCTGCGCTTTCTGCCGCTGTCCGCGCTGCCCGAAGTCGACTATCCGACGATCCAGGTGCAGACCTTCTATCCGGGCGCGAGCCCGGACGTGATGACGTCGTCCGTAACGGCGCCGCTCGAGCGGCAGTTCGGGCAGATGCCGTCGCTGAATCAGATGTCGTCGCAAAGCTCGGCCGGCTCGTCGATCATCACGCTGCAATTCAGCCTCGATCTGCCGCTCGACATCGCCGAACAGGAAGTCCAGGCGGCGATCAACGCGGCGGGCAACCTGCTGCCCTCCGACCTGCCCGCGCCGCCGATCTACGCGAAGGTCAACCCGGCCGACGCGCCGATCATCACGCTCGCGATCACGTCGAAAACGCTGCCGCTCACGCAGGTGCAGGATCTCGCCGACACGCGTCTCGCGCAGAAGATCTCGCAGGTCGCGGGGGTGGGTCTCGTGAGCCTGTCGGGCGGCCAGCGCCCGGCGATCCGCATTCAGGCGAACCCGCGCGCGCTCGCCGCGTACGGCCTGAATCTCGACGATCTGCGCACCACCATCTCGAACCTGAACGTCAACACGCCGAAGGGCAATTTCGACGGCCCGACGCGCAACTACACGATCAACTCGAACGATCAGCTGACCGACGCCGACGAGTACAAGAGCGCCGTCGTCGCATACAAGAGCGGCCGCCCGGTGATGCTGACCGACGTCGCGAGCATCGTGCCCGGTCCGGAGAACACGAAGCTCGGCGCGTGGGTCGACAACACGCCCGCGATCATCCTGAACGTGCAGCGCCAGCCGGGTGCGAACGTGATCCAGGTGGTCGACAGCATCAAGGCGCTGCTGCCGCGCTTGCAGCAGTCGCTGCCCGCCGCGCTCGACGTCGAGGTCGTCACCGACCGCACCACGACGATCCGCGCGTCGGTGCGCGACGTGCAGTTCGAGCTGGCGATGTCGGTCGTGCTGGTCGTGCTGGTGATGTACCTGTTCCTCGCCAACATCTACGCGACGATCATTCCGAGCCTGTCGGTGCCGCTGTCGCTGATCGGCACGCTCGCCGTGATGTACCTGTGCGGCTTCTCGCTAGACAACCTGTCGCTGATGGCGCTGACCATCGCGACCGGCTTCGTCGTCGACGACGCGATCGTGATGATCGAGAACATCGCGCGCTATGTCGAGGAAGGCGACAGTGCGCTCGAAGCCGCGCTGAAGGGCTCGAAGCAGATCGGCTTCACGATCATTTCGCTGACGGTCTCGCTGATCGCGGTGCTGATTCCGCTGCTCTTCATGGGCGACGTGGTCGGCCGCCTGTTCCATGAATTCGCGATCACGCTCGCGGTGACGATCGTCATTTCGGCGGTAGTGTCGCTGACGCTGGTGCCGATGATGTGCGCGAAACTGTTGCGCCACACGCCGCCGCACGACAGTCACCGCTTCGAGGCGAAGGCGCACCGCTTCATCGACTGGGTGATCGCGCGCTACGCGGTCGCGCTCACCTGGGTGCTGAACCGTCAGCGCTCCACGCTGGTCGTAGCTGTCCTCACACTGGTGCTGACCGGCCTGCTGTACGTGTTCATACCGAAGGGCTTCTTCCCGGTGCAGGACACCGGTGTGATCCAGGCGATCACGCAGATGCCGCAGTCGGTGTCGTTCGCGTCGATGGCCGAGCGTCAGCAGGCGCTCGCCGACCAGATCCTGAAGAACCCGGACGTCGAAAGCCTGACCTCGTTCATCGGCGTGGACGGCAGCAACATCACGCTGAACAGCGGCCGCATGCTGATCAACCTGAAGCCGCGCGACGACCGCAGCAACACCGCGAGCGAAGTAATCCGCCAGTTGCAGAAGGACGTCGCGCATATTCCGGGCGCGTCGCTGTACATGCAGCCGGTGCAGGACCTGACGATCGACTCGACGGTCAGCCCGACGCAGTATCAGTTCATGCTGACCGATCCGAACATCGGCGAATTCGCGACGTGGGTGCCGAAGCTGGTCGAGCGCCTCAAGCAGTCGCCCGAACTCGCGGACGTCGCGACCGATCTGCAGGACAACGGCCGCTCGGTGTTCATCGAGATCGACCGCGCGACCGCCGCGCGCTTCGGCATCACGCCGGCCACGATCGACAGCGCGCTGTACGACGCGTTCGGCCAGCGCATCATTTCGACGATCTTCACGCAGTCGAACCAGTACCGTGTGATTCTCGAAGCACAGCCGACGATGCAGCACTACACCACGTCGCTGAACAACATCTACCTGCCCTCTTCCACGTCGGCGGGCGGCCAGGTGCCGCTGTCGTCGATCGCGAAGTTCATCGAGCGACCGGCGCCGCTGCTGGTTACGCACCTGAGCCAGTTCCCGGCCACCACGGTGTCGTTCAACCTCGCCCCGGGTTCGTCGCTCGGCGCGGCCGTGAAGGCGATCGAACAGGCCGAGAAGGACATCGGCCTGCCCGCGTCGTTTCAGACGCGCTTCCAGGGCGCGGCGCTCGCGTTCCAGGCGTCGCTCGCGAACGAGCTGTTCCTGATCCTCGCGGCGATCGTCACGATGTACATCGTGCTCGGCGTGCTGTACGAGAGCTTCATCCATCCGATCACGATTCTGTCCACTCTTCCGTCCGCCGGCGTCGGCGCGCTGCTCGCGCTGCTGATCACCGGCCACGATCTCGACATCATCGGCATCATCGGGATCGTGCTTTTGATCGGTATCGTGAAGAAGAACGCGATCATGATGATCGACTTCGCGCTCTACGCGGAGCGCGAGGAAGGCAAGCCGCCGCGCGAGGCGATCTACCAGGCGTGTCTGCTGCGTTTCCGGCCGATCCTGATGACCACGCTCGCCGCGCTGCTCGGCGCGCTGCCGCTGATGCTCGGCACCGGCGCGGGCTCGGAACTGCGCCGGCCGCTCGGTATCGCGATCGCCGGCGGCCTGATCGTGAGCCAGCTGCTGACGCTGTTCACGACGCCGGTAATTTACCTCGCGTTCGATTCGCTCGGCCGCCGGCTGCGCGAGCGCTTTAGCCGCGGCGATTCGTCCGGTAGCGCCACGCCGCCCGCGACCGATGCAGGGAACTGAACGATGAACCTGTCGCGTCCGTTTATTTCCCGCCCGGTCGCCACCACGCTGCTGGCGATCGGCATCGCGCTGTCGGGCGTGTTCGCGTTCACCAAGCTGCCGGTGGCGCCGCTGCCGCAGGTCGACTTCCCGACCATCTCGGTGCAGGCGACGCTGCCGGGCGCGAGTCCGGAGACCGTCGCGACCAGCGTCGCGAGTCCGCTCGAGCGGCATCTCGGCTCGATCGCCGACGTCACCGAGATGACGTCGCAAAGCTCGGTCGGCTCGACGCGCATCACGATGCAGTTCGGCTTGAACCGCGACATCGACGGCGCCGCGCGCGACGTGCAGGCGGCGATCAACGCGGCGCGCGCCGACCTGCCCGCGAGCCTGCGCAGCAATCCGACCTACCACAAGGTCAACCCGGCCGACGCGCCGATCCTGATTCTCGCGCTGACGTCGAGCACGCGCACGCCCGGCCAGCTCTACGATTCGGCCGCCACGGTGCTGCAGCAGTCGCTGTCGCAGGTGCAGGGGGTCGGCGAAGTGGACGTGAGCGGCTCGGCGAATCCGGCGGTGCGCGTCGAGCTGATGCCGCATGCGCTGTCGCATTACGGCATCGGCCTCGAGGACGTGCGCGCGGCGCTCGCCTCGGCCAACGCGAACAGCCCGAAAGGAGCGATCGAGTTCGGCGAGAACCGCGTGCAGCTGTACACCAACGACCAGGCCACCAAGGCGTCGCAGTACAAGGATCTGGTCATCGCCTATCGCAACGGCGCACCGGTCAAACTCTCCGACATGGGCGAGGTCGTCGATTCGGTCGAGGACCTGCGCAACCTCGGCCTCTTCAACGGCAAGCACGCGGTGCTCGTGATCCTGTACCGGCAGCCGGGCGCCAACATCATCGA
The DNA here is from genome assembly GCF_040948765.1 of Paraburkholderia sp. BR10923. Lineage (NCBI taxonomy): Bacteria > Pseudomonadati > Pseudomonadota > Betaproteobacteria > Burkholderiales > Burkholderiaceae > Paraburkholderia > Paraburkholderia sp. BR10923. Next base: position 196,277 of record NZ_JBFPKO010000007.1, read on the forward strand.
GACCGTCGACCGCGTGAAGGCGATGCTGCCGCAACTGCACGCATCGCTGCCCGCAGACGTCGAAATCTCGCCGACCTCGGACCGCTCCACGACGATCCGCGCGTCGCTGAAAGACACCCAGCGCACGCTCGTGATCGCGGTCGCGCTGGTCGTGATGGTCGTGTTCCTGTTCCTGCGCAACTGGCGCGCCACGCTGATTCCGAGCGTGGCCGTGCCGATCTCGATCATCGGCACGTTCGGCGCGATGTACCTGATGGGCTTCTCGCTCGACAATCTGTCGCTGATGGCGCTGACCATCGCGACCGGCTTCGTCGTCGACGACGCGATCGTGGTGCTCGAAAACATCTCGCGCCACATCGAAGACGGCGTGCCGCGCATGAAGGCCGCGTTCCTCGGCGCGCGCGAGGTCGGCTTCACGGTGATGTCGATCAGCATCTCGCTCGTCGCCGTGTTCCTGCCGATCCTGCTGATGGGCGGCATCGTCGGGCGGCTGTTCCGCGAGTTCGCGCTGACGCTGTCGCTCGCGATCGCGGTCTCACTGATCGTCTCGCTGACGCTCACGCCGATGATGTGCTCGCGCCTGCTGCGCGAGCCGCACGAGAAGCAACAGGAAAGCCGCCTCGGCCGCTGGCTCGAACGCGGCTTCACGTCGATGCAGCGCGGCTACGAGCGCACGCTCGGCTGGGCGCTGCGGCATCCGCGGCTGATCCTGCTCGTGCTGCTGCTGACCATCGGGCTGAACGTCGCGCTCTACATCATCGTGCCGAAAGGCTTCTTCCCGCAGCAGGACACCGGGCGCATGATCGGCGGCATCCAGGCCGACCAGAGCACGTCGTTCCAGGCGATGAAGGGCAAGTTCTCGCAGATGATGGACATCGTCAGCAAGAACCCGGCGGTCGACAGCGTGGTCGGCTTCACCGGCGGCCGGCAGACCAACTCGGGCTTCATGTTCCTGTCGCTGAAGCCGAAGAGCGAACGCAAGCTGTCCGCCGACCAGGTGATCCAGCAGTTGCGCGCGCCGCTCGGCGACGTGGCCGGCGCGCGCACCTTCCTGCAGGCGGTGCAGGACATTCGCGTCGGCGGCCGGCAATCGAACGCGCAGTATCAGTTCACGCTGCTCGCGGACTCGACGCCCGATCTGTATAAGTGGGGGCCGAAGCTCACCGAGGCGCTGCAGGCTCGCAAGGAACTCGCGGACGTGAACTCCGACCAGCAGCAAGGCGGTCTCGAGGCGATGGTGACGATCGACCGCGCCACCGCCGCGCGCCTCGGCATCAAGCCCTCGCAGATCGACAACACGCTGTACGACGCGTTCGGCCAGCGCCAGGTATCGACGATCTACAACCCGCTGAACCAGTATCACGTGGTGATGGAAGTCGCGCCGCGCTACTGGGAGAGCCCGGAAATGCTGAGCCAGATTTACGTCAGCACCTCGGGCGGCAGCGCGAGCGGCGCGCAGACCACCAATGCGCCGGCCGGCACTGTAACGAAGGCCACCAGCACGGCGGCCACGACGAGCGGGGCCGCCGGCGGCGCCGCAACCGGCGGCACCGCGGCCACCACCGCGACGAGCGCGGCCAGCATCGCGGCCGACTCCGCGCGCAACCAGGCGATCAACTCGATCGCGGCGAGCGGCAAGTCGAGCGCATCGTCGGGCTCGCCGGTGTCGATCGCGAAGGAAACGATGGTGCCGCTGTCGGCGATCGCCGGCTTCGGGCCGGGCACCACACCGCTGTCGGTCAATCACCAGAGCCAGTTCGTCGCCTCGACGATTTCGTTCAACCTGCCGCCGGGCGTCTCGCTGTCCACCGCCACGCAGGTGATCTACGACACGATGGCCGAGATCGGCATGCCCGCCACGATTCACGGCAGCTTCCAGGGCACCGCCCAGGCGTTCCAGCAGTCGATGTCCGATCAGCCGATCCTGATCCTCGCCGCGCTCGCCGCGGTGTATATCGTGCTCGGCATCCTGTACGAGAGCTACATCCATCCGCTGACGATCCTGTCGACGCTGCCGTCCGCGGGCGTCGGCGCGCTGCTCGCGCTGCTGCTGTTCAACACCGAATTCAGCATCATCGCGCTGATCGGCGTGATCCTGCTGATCGGCATCGTCAAGAAGAACGCGATCATGATGGTGGACTTCGCGATCGACGCGTCGCGCAAAGGGCTGTCCTCGCGCGACGCGATCTACCAGGCCTGTCTGCTGCGCTTCCGGCCGATCATGATGACCACCTTCGCCGCGATGCTCGGCGCATTGCCGCTCGCGTTCGGCAGCGGCGAAGGCGCGGAGATGCGCGCGCCGCTCGGTATTTCGATCGTCGGCGGGCTGATCGTCAGCCAGATGCTGACGCTCTATACGACGCCGGTCGTGTATCTGTACCTGGATCGCATCCGCGTGCGCTGGGAGGCGAGGAAGGCGCGCCGCACGGGTGGCGCGGCGCCGACCTCGTCATGATGTCGTGAAGGTGGCGCTCACAGCTTCTGCTCGATGGCCAGCGAGAAAATCCGCTGCCATCGGCGCGCCACCCGCTCGTTCGACATCGGCACGAGCCACTCGCCGCGCCGTGCGTCCTTGACCTTCACGGCGAGCCGCGCCTGCGCGTCGCGGCCTTGTGCTTCGGCGCCGAGCAGATCCGCGAAGATATACGCACCCTGCTCGTCGCCGACGCGAATCTCGCAGAGCCGCTTGCCCGCCGCGAGCCGCACCGATCCCCAACTGCCCTTCAGCTCGTGCGTCCAGTCGCCGTCGCGCACGTTCGGCGCGACTTCGCGGCGCCGCTGCCGCCAGTAAGCGAGCGCACCGGCAATCAGCAACGCAACCAGGACCGCCACGCTTTCCGCCACCGCCAGCCCGAAACCGGCCTGCAGCGCATCGAAGGCGCGTACCGCGCCGTACCCCAGCGCGACCAGCGCAATCAACGCAACGAGAATCGGCATCGCAAGCTCATCCGGTAAATGGGTTTAGCCTGGCACGGGCCTGACACGAGCAATGCGCGATGCCGGCGCGTGGCCCCTTCACTGCCCCTTGTGCGCGGCCGCCCATTCCTTGAGCGCGTTCAGCGTGTTCTCGACATGCTTGTCGGGCTGCAGGCTCGTGTACTCGTAGATGATCTTGCCTTCGGGCGAGATCACGTATGACACGCGATTCGCCATGCCGGCCTTCATCGGCATGGCCGCATCGTATGCGTCGATCACCTTCGCGTCGGCGTCGGCCGCGACCGGGAATTTGCTGCGGCATTCGCTGACCGAGAACTTCGTCAGCGTATCGATGTTGTCGTGCGATACGCCGATCACCGTCGCACCGTACTTCTTGTATTCGTCGACCGCATCGGCGAATTCGTGCGCCTCGATCGTGCAGCCCTTCGTGAACGCGGCCGGATAGAAGTACAGCACGACCGGCCCCTTCTTCAGCTGATCGGCCAGCGAATACGTATAGGTCTTGCCGCCGAGCGAGGCCTCGGCGGTGAACGCCGGCGCCGTATCGCCGGGCTTAAGGGTTGCCGAGGCGAGCGGCGAATGCATTGCGAATCCGAACGCCATGACGGCGGCCAATACCGCCGGTATGTGTTTTGTCTTCATCTGCTCCTCCATGCGTGAGCGCACGCAGTTGATCCCGTCCATCGAAGACAGCTTCGGCCGGCGTCACAGGCCGTCGCTGAACGTTCTATTGGACCACGGATGCGCACGCGGCGTCGGTCGCCGCCAGGACCACAAGCCAATCGAAAGGATGCGGTGCGCGGGCCCGGCGCATCAAGCGTCCGACTCCGCCACGTGCGCGCCGAACCACGCCGCCGCCGACAGGTTCAGCTGCGATAGCACCTCGGGCGTCAGCGCGTGGAAGCCCGCCGCCGTTGCGACCGGCGCCGCGTCGCCGCCCTCGCCCGCGACCTCGGCGATCAGCAGCAGCGCGCCCAGCTCGCCCTTGCGCGCGACGATCGCCTCGCGGATTTGCGGCGCGAGGCCGAGCTTTTCGAGCACCGCGTCCGGGGTGCTGTCGAGCACGATATGCACCAGCGAGAAAATCCCGGTCATGAACGCGGCATCGGCGAATTCGCCGTCGGCCGGACGCAGCCAGTTCGCGGCAAGCTCCATGAAGCGCGAGCGCGTCGCGGCCAGTTGCACGAGCGGATCGGCGCGCCACGGCAGGTCGCCGGTATCCGCGTACAGCAGCAGTTGCGCCCAGCGCGCGATTTGCCGCGTGCCGGTCGCGATGATCGCCTCGCGCAACGACGCGATATTGCGCCCGAGGCCGAACGCGCTCGAATTGACGAGCCGCAGCAGTTGCACGACCACGCCCGGATTGACCTTCAGCTCCGCCTCGAGCTCGACGATGCCGGCGTCGCGCGACAGCAGCGCGAGCAGCCGCAACAGGCCCGGGCGCAGCGAGCGGTTGCGCGGCGCGGCCAGCACCTGCGGCCGCGCGAAGAAGTAGCCCTGGAACAGGTCGAAGCCGAGCTCGTGCGCGAGCGCGAAGTCCTCGCGAGTTTCGACCTTCTCGGCGAGCAGCGTCTTGCCGTAGCCGCGCAAGGCCGACGCGAGCTCGGCGACCTTGCGGCGCGGCGTTTGCAGGAAGTCGATCTTGACGATGTCGGCGTACGGCAGCATCGCCCTCAGCTCGTCGGTCAGGTCGTGCACGTCGTCGAGCGCGACCTGGAAGCCGGCGCAGTGCAGCTCGTCGAGCCGACGCGCGAGCGAAGCGTCGTAACGCACGGTTTCGAGGATTTCGAGCACGAAGCGCTCGGGCGGCATCAGATGGACGATGTCGCTAAAGAGCAGCGCGCGGTCGATATTGACGAAGCCGCGATGCTGGCCGAGCACGGCAGGCACGCCGATACCGCCGATCGCGCGCGCGACCACCTGCGCGGTGGCCTGCGCGTCGTCGCTGATTTCGGCGTAGTTGTAGGTTCCGGCACGGAACAGCAGCTCGTACGCGTGAAGCGCCCCATCGCGATCCAGAATCGGCTGGCGGCCGACGTAGACATACTGCGGGACCGCGTCCAGGTCACCGCGCTCAGGATAGCCGGCTGACGCGCCGGCGACGACATCACGCACTTCGACGTCCCGCGGGACGGGCCATGGGGCGCTGGCGGACCTGATGACGGAGCGTTCGAAGATGGATCATCGGTGCAAGGTTCGGAAAGTCTACGCAGCGCGACGCCATCAGCGTCGCCAAATTAAGGGAGATTCGCCGTATTAACGGCCGCGAATCGGCGTCACTTTAACCGAATCGTCCCGGCGCCTGAACCGCGCGTCTCCTTACCGGATGTTTTTCTCCGCGCGCAGCTAAAGATTTCCCCGCTTGCGTCGTTATCTCGTTCTGATAGGGCGGGCTGCTATCTCCCGGCCGCCCGGACCGGCGGACAAGCAGCCCCGCCCGCGGACGAACCCAGGTTGCCAGCGACGAACATGGAAGCGAACACGATCACCGCGCCCCGCCGGGGCTCCTTGCGCACGGTCATCGACCGGCTGCGGGCGTTCGGCCGGCGCGAGGACGACGACCGGCCGAGCAGCGCCAACCGCCCGCCTCCACTGGAACAGGTGGTCGGCGCGGTCGACCTGCTCGCGCACGTCGACGATGCATTGCGCTTCATCTACGTGTCCGATGCAAGCCTGCGCTTCATCGGCTATCACCGCGAATACCTGAAAACCGCGACGCTGCACGATCTGGTCGCGCCCGCCGACGTGCCGCGCCTCGATGCGCTGCTCAAGCAGGCGGCGGCTTCGGGCAACGTCGAGAAAGCGACGCTCGGGCTCCTCAAGTCGCTGACCTATCCGATCACGGTCGAGCTGCGGGTCGTGCGCAGCAATCACGACGGCGTCGATGGCTACGCGATCGCCGGCTTCGACGTGTCGTCGTGGCGCGCCACCGAAGAGCGGCTGACCCAGGCGCTGCATCTGGACCGGCTGACCAGTCTGCCGAACCAGTCGGGTTTGGTGCACGCGCTGCTCGATGCACAACAGAAGGCCGATGCGCACGGCACGCCGGTCGCGCTGCTGCTGCTCGATCTCGACGACTATCAGCGGGTGAACCGCGCGCTCGGCTACGACGCCGGCGACGAGATGCTGCGCGACACTTCGCGGCGCCTGTTGAACATGACGAGCCCGAACGAAACGATCGCGCGGATCGCCAGCGACGAGTTCGCGATCCTCGTGAAGCCGGCCGCGAGCCGCACCGACGCGGCGGCCGCCGCCGAAGCGCTGGCGCGGCGTCTGTTGACCGCGATCCAGCAGCCGTATGTGTTCAAGGGTCAGCAGGTCCACCTGTCGGCCAGCATCGGCATCGCGCTGTACCCGGACGTGCGCCACGCCAACGACACCGGCGGCCACGACACGCACCTGCTGCGCTGGGCCGACCACGCGTTGTTGCAGGCGAAGGCCGCGGGCGGCAACACGCTCGCGTTCTACGTGCCGGACGACAACCCGGCCGACGCCGAGCGTCTGAAACTCGAGGCCGACCTCTACGACGGCGTACGCAACGGCGAGTTTTCGCTACACTTCCAGCCGATCACGAGCAGCCGCACGCGGGGCGTGGTCGGTGTCGAGGCCTTGATCCGCTGGACGCATCCGGTGCATGGCCTCGTGCCGCCGTCGATGTTCATTCCGCTCGCGGAGTCGATCGGGCTCATCAACTTCCTCGGCAACTGGGTGCTGAAGGTCGCGTGCATGCAGCTGATCCAGTGGGACGCGAAGGGCATTGCGCTGCAGTACGTGGCCGTCAACGTGTCGCCGCAGCAGTTTCGCGATCCGCGCTTCAAGGACTCGGTGCGCGAGGCGATCGAGCTGACCGGCATCGATCCGCGCCGGCTCGTGTTCGAGATCACCGAAAGTCTGCTGATGCACGACCCGGCGCACGCGAAGGGCTTGCTCGAAGACCTGACCGCGATGGGCATCCGCTTCGCAGTCGACGACTTCGGCACCGGCTATTCGAGCCTCGCGTACCTGCAACGCTTTCCGCTCGCGAAGCTGAAGATCGACCGGAGTTTCGTCGAGAATCTGCTAACCTCGCGAAACGATCAGGCAATCGTTAGCGCTGTCGTCGGCCTTGCGCAGACGCTCGATCTCGAACTGGTTGCCGAGGGCGTCGAAACGGAAGCGCAGCGCACCCTGCTCACCGAGATGGGCTGCGATCACATTCAGGGCTGGCTCGTCTGCAAGGCGCTGCCGTCCGAAGAGCTTGCGCAGCGCTTCGAAACGCGCGAGCTTCAGCTGCACGGCGCATAACGGGCGATGCGGACACGACGCCCAGGCAGCGCAACAAGCCGGCTTGCGACCGGCACGGCATTTACTGGAACACGTATGGCATTTGCGGGACACACATGGTAAAGGCGGCAGTGCTCGACCGGCTCTGGACGCGAATGAGCGAGCGCGGCGATTTCCCTATGCTGTCGCAATCGCTGCGCACCACCATGGCGGCAGTGACCAACGACGACCTCGACTTCACCGGCCTCGTGCAAGTGGTGCTGTCGGACTTCGCGCTCACGCAGAAGGTGCTCCGGCTCGCGAACTCGGCGATGTACATGGCGTTCGGCGGCAATATCACGACCGTGTCGCGCGCGCTGATGGTGCTCGGCATGGATGCGGTCGGTCACCTCGTAGTCGGTCTGAAGATCGTCGATCACTTTCATCAAAGCGCGCCGCGCCGCATCGACGCGAAACTCGAATTGAATCGCACGCTGCTGTCGGGCTGCGTCGCGCGCAAGCTGACCGAGCGCGGCGACCTGCGCGCCGGCGAGGAAGCGGTGGTCTGCACGCTGATGCGGCAGATCGGCAAGCTGCTGGTCGTGTTCTATCTCGACGCCGAATGGGATCAGATTCGCCGCCATATCGACGGCGGCGCACTCGAAGCCGATGCGTGCGTGCTCGTGCTCGGCGTCACCTTCGATGAAATCGGCGCCGAAGCCGCGGTGCGCTGGCGCCTGCCCGACACGATCCGCTCCGGCATGGGCGAGTTCGATCCGGAAGACGTGACGCAACCGCGCCAGGTGCAGTGGCTGCGCGCGATCACCAACTACTCGACCGCGGTCGCCGACGTGCTCACGCAGCAGAACATGCCCGAGGGGGAACGCGAGGCGCGCATCGGCGAGCTTGCGCACGAGTACGGCAGCGCGCTGAACACCGACCCCGAAGTGCTGCTGCAGATGAGCGTCGCGCTCGCGCGCGAGGATGGCGGCGACAGCGTGATGCGCGAAATCGTCGAGCTGCGCGCCAATGCCGATGCGATCGCGCGCGAGGCGCTCACGCCCGAGGCGCGCATCGAGGTCGGGGTGAAGGATCTGCGCGACCTGCCCGAAGGCAGCCCGCTCGCGCCGGCGCTCGCGATGGCCGCCGAAACGGTGCTCGCGGCGCTCGGCTTCGCGCGCACCGTGGTCTACGTCAAGCATAGCAACGGCACGTTCAGGGCGCGCATCGGCTTCGGGCCGAAGATCGACGCGGCGCTGCCGAAGCTCGCGTTCAGCACCGCGTTCGAGCCCGATGTGTTTCATCTCGCGATCGCGAACTCGGTTGGCATCTTCATCGAGAATGCGCGCGATCCGAAGATGGTCGCGCGGCTGCCCGAGTGGTTCCGGCGCTCGTTCGACGACGCGCGCGCGTTCGTGCTGCTGCCGATCATCGACGAAACCGATCAGACCGTCGCGCTGCTCTACGGCGACTGGTCGCATACGCAGGAGGCGCGCCGCATCTCACAGAAGGAGATGGGCGTGCTCAACGAACTGGCAAAGGAGTTAGGACGTTTTTTCGGCCAGGGGCAGATGCGGGAAATGGAGACGATGTGAAGACCTGGCGTGATCGCTGATCACTCTGCTTCACTTGATTCTTTCCGTGTTTGCCCGAAAACGATTTTCTCCGGGCATCTGTGGGGCATTCACCCCACTCAATCCTCGATCCGCTCCAGCCCTTGCGCGCTGCGATCCGCGACACCGGCCCATGCGCCGGCCGCGAGCCCCATCTGCGCGACCTCTTCCAGCGTCAACGGCGCAAGACGTTCGGACAGCGTGGCGACGCGCTCCCATGCGCCGCCTTCGAGCGCCTCGACCGCGCTCAGCAGCAGACCCAGCCTGCCCTCGCGATGCAGGATCGCGGCCTGGATCGGCCGCGACAGCGTGAGGATGTTCAGCGTTTTTTCGAGCGAGCCACCGAACACCGCATCGACGAACGAAAACACGCCGGTCAGGAAGGCCGCGTCGGCTTCGTCGCGGCCCGCCTCGGGCATGCGTTCGATCGCGAGCTCCATGAAGCGCGCGCGCGTGGCCGCGAGTTGCAGCAGAGGGTCGTCTTCGAGCGCGACCTTGCGGCCGTCGGCGTAGAGCAGCAGCTGCGTCCAGCGCGCGATGCGATCGGTGCCCGTCGCGTTGATCGCGTCGCGCAGCGTCGTCACCTTGTGACCGACCGCGAGGCCGCTCGAATTCGCGAGCTTCATCAGATGCATGACGAGCACCGGATTCAACTTCAGCTCGGCTTCGAGCTGCGCGACCGTCGGGTCGCCCGCGAGCAGTTGCAGCAGATTGAGCAGCGCGTGGCGCGGCGCGCTGACGCTGCGACTCGATGCGCTTTGCGCCCGCGCGAAGTAATAGCCCTGGAAGCGGTCGAAGCCGAGCTCATGCACCGTTTCGAAGTCGGCCTGCGCATCGACACCCGATGCGAGCAGCAGTTTGCCCGCCGACTTCAGCACGCTCGCGAGCTTCGGCAACAGCGCGCGCGGCGTGCGCGGGACGTCGATCTTGACGACTTCGGCGTACGGCAGCAGCTTCGCGAAAGTCTCGTTGGGCTGCGTGACGTCGTCGAGCGCGAAGCGATAGCGGCGGCCATGCAGATACACGAGACGCGCGATCAACTCGTCATCGACTTCGAGCGATGAAGGCAGCTCGAGCATGAAGCGTTCGGCGGGCAGTCGCAGGATCGCGTCGTCGAGCAGCAGCTCGCGGCTCACGTCGACGTAGGCCGGATGGCCAGTCAGCGCGCCGCGTACGTCGCTTTGCACGAGCCCGCGCACGATCGCGCGCGCGACGCGTTGCACCGGCGTAGGCGCGCGACCCGGCAACGCGTCGGCGTTGGGATGAAGATCGGTATGGGTTCGTGGGGCGCTGAGGTCCGCGTCGGCGAGCGGCAGCTCGGGCGCACGCACCTTGATCTCGTAACCGCACAGCATGCCGTCCCGATTCAGAATGGGCTGCCGCGCGTAGCTGGCGACGAGCGACGCGTCGTCGGTCGTGCCGCTGTGGCTCAGAGTCTCGATTGCGATGGTGGTCATTCCAGTCCCCCGCTCGGCGCCGCTGGCGCCTGGCCGCTATGTTCTGTTTTTCGCTGCACGTAAGCGCGTTTCCGTGACGCTGGAAGCTCGTCGACGCGCGGCGACGTGCGTCGCAATTTTATCGCAGCGTCATTGGGCACGAACAGGCTTACAGGGCAATATCTCGAAATATTTGTTGAACGTTTGCGACCCGCGTGCAAAAAGCAAAACGGCCGCATCAGCGGCCGTTTTGCACAATTCGATGCAGCGTTACTTCAGCACGACTTTCACGTCGAAGTATTTGGCGGCGAGGCGGTCGATCGTGCCATCGGCCTTCAGCTCCTTCAACGCGCCGTTCAGCGCATCCTTGAGCGCCTTGTCGTTCTTGCGCACACCGTAGCCGACACCCGCGCCGAGCAGCTTGTCGTCGCTCACGGCCGGACCGGCGAACTCGAAGCCCGCGCCCTGCGGTTTCTTCAGAAAACCCTTCGATGCCGCTTCGGCGTCCTGGAACGACGCGTCGAGACGACCCGACGCGAGGTCGGCGTAAATCTGGTCCTGGGTCTGATACGGCACGACATCGACACCGGCCGGCGCCCAGCGCGCCTTCGCATAGGTTTCCTGGATCGTGCCCTGCAGCACGCCGACGTGCTTGCCCTTCAGCGATGCGGGCGTCGGCTGCAGAGCGCTGCCCTTCTTCGCGATCATCTGATTCGGGATCGTGTAGATCGGATCGGTGAAGTCGATCGCCTGGCGACGCTGGTCGGTGATCGTCATGTCCGAGTTGATCGCGCTGAACTTGCGCGCTTCGAGCGCCGGGATCAGGCCGTCGAACGAATTCTCGACCCACACGCATCTGGCCTTCAGCTTCGCACACACGGCATTGCCGACGTCGATATCGAAGCCCTGCAGCTCGCCCGCGGGCGACTTGGATTCGAACGGCGCATACGAAGCCTCGACGCCGAAGCGCACTTCCTTGATCTCAGCCGCCGACGCGCTGCCTGCCGTCAAGGCCGCCGTCGCGAACAGCGCGAGCGCGGCCACGTTGGGCCAATTCTTCTTCATTACGGGTGTTCCTTTACGGTGTTGACTGAAACGGAGCCGATTCGGCGCGCACAGGCGGATTACGCCGGCCGCGCTTCGGACTCGCGCGGCCGGCGTAACCGGTAGATGCGTCAGCCGCGAAGCCCGCGATTGTACACGGGACCTGTCTAGACAAGCTTGGGCAGCGTCTCGGCGGTGGTATCGACGACGAGCAGACCGGCACGCAGGCCGGGCTTGACCGCCGGGTTCGGAAACACGATGCGCTCTTCGTCGCGCTGCACCGTGTATTGATAGTCGCCGTCGCGCGCGAGCAGGGTGCCCTTGGCGAGCGGTGTGAAGTTCGGAACGTCGGGCGCGAGCAGCAACTCGAATGCGTCGCTTTGCTTGGTCAGCTGATCGACGACGGTGAACACGCGCGGCAGCGCAGCTTGCGCGTCGCCTCGTGCGTTCATTCGCGTGCCGGCGAGCAGCGCGCGCACCGCGAGATCCGCGCCTTCGAAGCGCGTCAGGTCGTTCTGGCCGAACGGCCGCACCTTGCCGAGTTCGAGCGTGCACGCATCAGCGCCGCACGCTTGCGCGGTGAAGTGCGAATAGGTGTTGCCCTTCGTCGTGTGCAGCAGCACCGCACTGATGCGCGCGTCGCCGAGCCATTCGAACATCGCGCGCGAAAAGGGCTTGCCGGTATGCGGCAACAGCGCGAAGCGCTCGAATACCGACGCGCGGATCGCTGTATGCATGTCGATGTGCCAGCGCGCGCCGGGCGCGTCGGACGCGTCCGCGAAAAAGCGCGTAGCGGCCTGTTCGAGCGCGGCCGCGCGCGGCGCTTCGTGACTGTGCGGCAGTTGCAGATGACGGCCGCTGAACAGCCGGTTCAGATCGTCGTCGCGATAGCGGCCGCCGTCGCGCATCGCATCGATGTTGCCGAGAATCACGAGCAGCCGGCACGCGAGCGCCGCGCGGCCGTGTGCGATATCGGCGACGATGCGCGACAGCAGTTCGATCGGCGCGGTCTCGTCGCCATGCACGCCGGCCGAGACGAGCACGCTGCGGACGCCCGCATGCTGCTGCGCGGGCTCGATGACGAGCACGCCGTCGCCCTGCCACGTCCAGCGCACACCGTTCGCACACGTGCCTTGCGCTTGATGCGCGGCAGGCCGCGAACCCGCGAGCGTCCACGCGAGAAAATCGTCGAGCATCGCGCTCGGGGCGGACATCGCGTAATCAGCGCTGGAAGTCATACAGCGAGCCCAGAGCGAGGATTTGCGTCAGCTCATCGAGCGCGGTGCGCGATTCGACCAGCAGTTGCGGATCGCTGAGATCGGCCGGCGCGAGCCGATCGCGATAGTGCTTTTCGATCCACGCATCGAGTCGGCCGAACAGCGTGTCGTCTATCCACACGCCCGGCGCGACCGCCGCGCGCTCGGTGTCGTCGAGTACGACGCGCAGGCGCAGACAGGCGGGGCCGCCACCGTTCTTCATGCTCTCGCGCAGATCGAACACGAGCACTTCGTCGATCGGACCGCTGTGCGAAGTCAGCTCATCCAGGTACGCGGCGACGCGCGGATTTTCGCGGCACTCCTGCGGCACGACCAGCACCTGCTTGCCATCGGGCCGAGTCAGCAGCTGGCTGTTGAACAGATACGAGGTCACCGCATCGGCGACGCTGACCTGCGCGTCGGGCACTTCGATTACGTTGAAGCTCGCGTGAAGGCTCGCTAGCTTCGAGCGCAACTCGTCGTACACCGCTTGCTGATCGACGAACGCGAGCTGATGGCAGAACAGCGTGTTGCGATTGCCGACCGCGATCACGTCGTTATGGAACACGCCGGCGTCGATCACTTCCGGGTTCTGCTGTGCATAGACGGTCGCCGCGTCCTGCAAGCCATGACGATGCGCGACCGCGCGGCTCGCCTCGAACGTCTGACGCGCCGGATAGCGCTTCGGCTCCGGCCCGCGACGATACTCGCTGCGGCCATACACGAAGAATTCGACGCCGCGCGCCCGGTATTGCTCGCAAAAGCGCGTGTGATTCGCCGCGCCCTCGTCGCCGAGCGCGGGCGTGCCGGGCAGCGCCTCGTGCACCACGAAGCGGTCGGTGTCGCTGAACATCGCCCGCAGCGTGCGCCGCGTCGATTCATGCTCGATCGCGCGATGCAGCTTGCTGCACAGATTGGCCGGCGTGAAATGCACGCGGCCGTCGTGCGTATCCGCGGACGGGCTCACCGTCGCCGCGTTCGCGGTCCACATCGCGGATGCTGAACTCGCCGCCGCGAGCAGTTCGGGCGCGTTCTTCGCGACGCGCTCGATCACCGAAGCGTCGTCGCCGGAAAAACCGAGCTCGCGCAACAGACGCATCGACGGACGCTCTTGCGGCGGCAGTACGCCCTGATGAAAGCCGAGGTCCGCCAACTGCTTCATCTTGCGCAGACCCTGGCGCGCGGCGGCCTTCGGATTCGCGACCGACTTCTCGTTGCTCTGCGACGCGACGTTGCCGAACGACAAGCCCGCGTAGTTGTGAGTCGGGCCGACCAGGCCGTCGAAATTGGCTTCAGTGGCTTGCAGCATCGTCGATCCTTAGAATTGAAGACCCGGCGAGACGCTCGCGGGCATGTTCAGTTGCGCGCTTTCGACAGAAGCCATCGGGTACGCGCAGTAATCGGCCGCATAGTACGCGCTCGGCCGATGGTTGCCCGAGCGGCCCGGGCCGCCGAACGGAGCGCCCGACGAAGCGCCATTGGTCGGCCGGTTCCAGTTGACGATGCCCGCGCGAATCGTGCGCTGGAAATGCGTCCACAGCGCTTCGTCGTCGGCGAGCAGGCCCGCGGACAGACCGAACTCCGTATCGTTCGCCTGTTCGAGCGCGTCGTCGAAGTTGCGGTAGCGGATGATCTGCGCGAGCGGGCCGAAGTGCTCCTCGTCGGGCAGGTCCTTCACGTCGGTCACGTCGAGAATCGCGGGCGTCACGAAGCCGAGTTGCGGATCGCGCTGCTCCATCTTCAAGAGCGCCTTCGCGCCGCTCGCGAGCAGACGTTGCTGCGCGCTGATCAAACGCGAGGCCGCGCGCGCCGACACCACCGCGCCCATGAACGGCTGCGGCTCGGCGTTGTATTCGCCGACGCCGATGCGCGCGGTGACTTCCGTCAGGCGCGCGAGGAAACGCTCGCCGAACGCATCGTCGGGCACGAAGATGCGGCGCGCGCACGTGCAGCGCTGCCCCGCCGACAGAAACGCCGATTGAATCGTGTGATGCACGGCGGCGTCGAGGTCCGCGACCGGGCCGATCACGAGCGGGTTGTTGCCGCCCATTTCGAGCGCGAGCACGATCTCTGGACGGCCGCCGAACTGTTTGTGCAGCAATGTTCCCGTATCCGAACTACCGGTAAAGAACAGTCCATCGATCTGCCGGTGATTCGCGAGCGCGACGCCGGTGTCCTTCTCACCCTGCACCAGATTCAGCACGCCGGCGGGCAGCCCCGCATCGCGCCAGATTTGCACCGTGAGCGCCGCGACGCCGGGCGCCAGTTCGGACGGCTTGAACACGACCGCGTTACCGGCGATCAGCGCGGGCACGATATGCCCGTTCGGCAGATGGCCCGGGAAGTTGTACGGCCCGAACACCGCCACCACGCCATGCGGACGATGCCGCAGCACGGCGGTGCCGTCCGCCATCGCCGTGCGCTTTTCGCCGGTGCGCTCGTTGTACGACTGGATCGAGATCTCGACCTTCGCGGCCATCGACGCCGCTTCGGTGCGCGCTTCCCACAGCGGCTTGCCGGTCTCGCGGCCGATCGCTTCGGCGAGCGCTTCCTTGCGCTCGGTCACGAGCGCGGCGAAGCGGCGCACCACCGCGCAACGCGCGTCGAACGTCAGCGCCGACCATGCGGCGAATGCGCGGCGCGCGCTGCGTACCGCGCGATCGACGTCGTCCGCCGATGCGCTATTGCCTTGCCACACCACCGCGCCCGTGCCGGGATTGTGCGATGCGAATACGGGTCCTGTGCCGGCGACCCATTCGCCGGCGATGAAAAGCTCGCTCATGATCATCCTTGTTTGTGTTTCACCGGCAGCACCCGCAGCGGATCGCCTGCCTTTACCCGAAGCGCGTCGGCTTCGGCCGCGCTGAGGCGGAACACACCGTTGCGCGCCACGCCCGCCACGACGCCGACACGAAAATCGCCGAGGGACGTATTCGATACCATCGACTTCAGTCCGTCCTGCGCGGCCGGCTCTGCCGCGTCGCCGATCTCAGCCGCTACCAGCACGCTCTCGCGCACGGTGCGCAAGTCGGCGATATGGCATTCGAGCACCGGACCCGCATCGAAAATATCGACGTGGTTCTCGTAGCGCAGCCCTTCGGCTTCGAGCATCCGGCGCGCGGGGATCGTGTCGCTATGCGTGAGGCCTACGCAGCGCTGTGCTTCTTCCGGCAACAGCTCGACGTACACCGGATAGCGCGGCATCAGCTCGGCGAGAAACGCCTTGCGGCCGTGCGAGCTCAGATAGTCGGCGGCGTTGAAATCGATCTGGTAAAAGTGCGAGCCGACCGCGCGCCAGAACGGCGACGTGCCCTGCTCGTCGAAATGGCCGCGCAGCTCCGCGCACAGACGCTGCGGAAAGCGCTCGCGAAACTGCGCGAGAAACATGAAGCGCGAGCGCGACAGCAAGCCGCCGACGCCGCTCGTGCGATAACGCGGGCTCAGGAACAGCGAGCACACTTCCGCATAACCGGTGAGGTCGTGCGAGATATTCAGCGCGTGCATGCGGGTCCAGATGCCGAGATCCTGGCTCGCGTGCACGACCGTGCTCACGCGATAATTGTAGAACGGCTGCTGCAGCCCCACCTCCGCTTCGATCCCGCAGACACCCGCCACGTCGCCGGTGGCCGTGTCTTCCATCACGAAGAAATAGCCGGCCTCGTGCGGTTCGGCCTGATCTTCCATCGTGCGGCGCGCGCGTTCGACCCGCGCCGCGAGCGCATCGCGATCCGGCTTGAACGTGGTGAGGCCCGGCCCGGTTTCCTGCGCGAGCCTCATCAGCGCATCCACATCGCCTCGTTGCACTACGCGAACGACGATCATTGCGCGTCTCCCGATTGTTCGTCCTGCGGCTGATGCAGCGGCACGCAGCGCACCGTATCGCCTTCCCGTACCCCGAGCGCGGCGAGCGCCGCCTGCGACAACACGGCGCCCGACTCCTTGCCCGGCGCGAGCTCGCCGAGCACGCAACGGAACTCGCCGGAGGCGCCGTTGTGCGCGATCAGGTACGTTGCACCGTGCGGCGCGGGTGCCTCGCGCACGACGCGCGTCTCATTGTGCTTCACGCTGACGCTGCGATCCATCTGCGCGGTCAGCACCGGACCCGCGTCGAAGATGTCGACGTAGCGATCGGTCTCGAAGCCTTCCTCGAGATGAATCTCGTACGCGAGCAGCGCGTTCGCATCCGGCTCGCCCAGCACGCGCTGCGCCGCTTCGGGCAACAGCGGCACATACACGGGATAGGTCGGCATCACTTCGGCGATGAACGTGCGGCTGCGGCCGCCCGATTCGACTTCGATGTCGGCGAAATCGCGGCCGAAGAACTTGCGGCCCACCGCTTCCCAGAACGGCGACATGCCGTTTTCGTCGGTGACGCCGAGCAGCAGCGAGAACACCTCGGGCGTGAAGCGCTTGCGATTCGCGGCGATGTACATCATCCGCGCGCGCGACATCAGCTGCGCGGCCGCGTCGCCGCGCAGCGACGGGTCGATGTAGTAGCCCGCGAGCCGGCTTTTGCCGGTCAGCTCGTGCGACATCGTCAGCGCGTGAATCTTGCGATTCACATGCAGCTCACGCGACGCATGAATCAGCGCGTCGTTGCGAAACACGTAGAACGGGTCCGCGTAACCGGCCGCCGCGACGATGCTCGCGGTGCCCATCAGCTTGCCGGTCTGCGAGTCTTCGAGCACGAACAGATAGAACTCCTCGCCCGGAAAGTCGACTTCCGCGCGAAACGAGTCTTCCGACAACGCGACGCGCGCTTCGAGCGCGCGCCGGTCGTGCGGCAGGGAATGCAGCACCGGTTGCGCGGTGCGCGCCATATGCTCGAGCGCATCGAGATCGGCAAGGCGGGCGGGACGTACGAAGTACATCATCGTTCCTGTTGAATGTGACGCGTGAATCGCCGCATCGGCGTGGGCAGCCGAGCAGGACTGGACTGCCTGAACATCAGTGCGACGCCGCCTGCGCATTCGCGCCGACGAGTTCGCCGAACGCCTTCTCGAGACGCGCGAAGCCTTCGGCCATATCGTCGAACGGCATGATCAGCGACGGCACGAAGCGCAGCACGTCCGGGCCAGCCATCAGCATGATCACGCCGTGCTGGCCGGCCGCGGTGACGAAGTCCTTCGCGCGGCCCCGATACGCGTCGTTCAGTTCGGCGCCGATCAGCAGACCCTTGCCGCGCACTTCGCTGAAAAGCCCTAACCGCTGGTTCAACTTCGCGAGATGGCCTTTCAGCACTTCGCTGCGCGAGCGCACGCCTTCTAGCAGCTTCGGGTCGCTGACGAGTTCGACCACTTTTTCCGCGATCGCCGAGCCGAGCGGATTGCCGCCGTAGGTCGTGCCGTGCACGCCGACCTTGAAGTGCGCGGCGAGCTCTTTGGTGGTCAGCATCGCGCCGATCGGGAAGCCGTTGCCGAGCGCCTTAGCGGTGGTCAGGATGTCGGGCGTCACGCCGGTGTCCTGGTACGCGTAGAAGAAGCCGCTGCGGCCCACGCCGGTTTGCACTTCGTCGAAGATCAGCACCGCGTTGTGCTGATCGCACGCTTCGCGAAGTGCTTTGAGGAACGCCGGATCCGCCGGGATCACGCCGCCCTCGCCCTGGATCGGCTCGACGATCACCGCGCAGGTCTGCGCGCCGATCGCCTTTTTCGCCGCTTCGATGTCGTTGTACGGCAGATGCGTGATGCCGGCCGGCACCGGGCCGAAGCCTTCCGAATACTTCGGCTGGCCGCCCACGCTGACGGTGAACAGCGTGCGGCCGTGGAACGACTGCGTAAACGAAATGATTTCGGCTTTCTGCTCGCCGTAGCGGTCGAACGCGACGCGGCGCGCGAGCTTCAGCGCGGCCTCGTTCGCCTCGGCGCCCGAGTTCGCGAAGAACGCGCGGTCGGCGAAGGTGAGGCTTTCGAGGCGCTTCGCGAGACGCAGCACCGGTTCGTTCGTGTAGCCATTGCCAATGTGCCACAGCTTGCTGCCCTGCTCATGCAGTACCTTCATTAGCTCAGGATGCGCATGACCGAGCGCGGTGACGGCGATGCCGCCGGCGAAGTCGATATAGTCGCGGCCTTGCGTGTCCCACACGCGCGAGCCGAGACCGCGATCCGGTACGAAGGCGGCGGGGGCAAACACCGGCACCATGACTTCGTCGAAGGTCTGGCGTGTCACAGTCAGGTCGTTCATGGCTAATCCTTTTGCGGGTGACAGGTAATACAGCTAGTGTAGGAAACCGTGCGCGGCGCGTCTTGCGCATACGCGACGCTTTCTATGAGGTTCCGCGCGTCGTCGCGCCACGGCGGGTACCGCGGGTACTTTTCGAGCAGGCGTCTCGTTCGTACTCTGTGAGCGGTTCGTGTCGGGTTTGTGTCGCGCTCGTGTCGGGCTTGGGCGGTGCGGCCGCGCAGCCCGCGCCGGACGTGCCCCGGCTTCGCTTTCAGACGGCTTCCAGCTTACGCACGAGCCATGCCTGATTGCTCGCATCGCTTTGCATCAATCGAGCTCGGGCCGCTCGATCAGCGCGGCCGGCCGGGGCTCGCTCGCGCCGCCGTGCGCGCCGGTCTGCCGCTCGATCCAGTTGCGGCGATCCTCGCGCGGCGTGACGCCGAAGCGCTCCCGATAAGCATTCGAAAAATGCGCCGCCGACGAAAACCCGCAGGCGAGGCTGATCTGCACGACCGATTTGCTGGTGCGCTGCAATTGCATGCGCGCCTTCGACAGCCGCAGCCCCAGATAGTATTTGGACGGCATCGAGCCGAGATACTGGCGAAACAGGCGTTCGAGCTGCCGCCGCGAGACGCCGACGAGGCCGGCGATTTCATCGGTGGTCAGCGGGTCCTCGATATTGGCTTCCATCAGCAGCAGCGCGTCGTTCAGGCGCGGATGACGCTCGCCCGGCGCGGTCACGAACGGAATGCGCTGACGCTCCTCGCCGGCGCGCAACGTCCCGACGCCGAGCGTATCGGCGATCCGCTCCGCCAATTCGGGCCCGTGCTCGCGGCCGATCATCGCGAGCATGAAGTCGACGGTCGCCTGACCGCCCGCGCAGGTCGCGCGATCGCGGTCGATTTCGAAGATCTGCTGCGTGACGATCGAGCGTTCGAACTGTTCGGAGAACTGCTGATAGGTTTCCCAGTTCACGCTGACGCGATAGCCGGACAGCTGCCCCGCCATCGCGAGCCACCACACGCCGTGATGAATGCCGGTGACGAGCGGCGTGCGCTGGCCGACGCGCGCGAGGCTCGCGAGAAACAGACGGTAGTCGGCGAACTGCTGAAACCGCTCGCTGACGATGATCAGCCAGTCGCACGCGATCGCGTCGCCGAACGCGGCATCGGCCGGCCATTGCGCGCCGCCCGACAGCGGCACCGCGCGGCCGTCCCACGAACAGACCTGCACGCGATACAGCGCGCGGCCGTCGATTTCATTGGCGAGATTGAGCGCGTCGACGATCGGCCCGACGCCCGACATCGACACGGGCGGCAATGCGACGATCGCGACCTGGGTCGTGCGAGCCGGGCTGGACGTGCGGGCCATCGGGTGTCCGTGAAAGCGGGCCGCGCGTTACTTCAGGCTGCCGGACAGGAACTGCTTCAGGCGCTCGCTGCGCGGCGCGCTCAGCACCTCGGCCGGATTGCCCTCTTCCTCGGTACGGCCCTGGTGCAGGAACATCACGTGATTCGACACGTTGCGCGCGAAGCCCATTTCGTGCGTGACGACGATCATCGTGCGGCCTTCCTCGGCGAGCTTCTGCATCACTTTCAGCACTTCGCCGACGAGTTCGGGGTCGAGCGCGGAAGTCGGTTCGTCGAACAGCATCACGTCGGGATGCATCGCGAGAGCCCGCGCAATCGCCACCCGCTGCTGCTGGCCGCCCGACAGATGCGACGGATACTGCTTCTCTAGACGCGGCGCGAGACCGACCTTCTCCAGATATTCGCGCGCGCGATCTTCCGCTTCCTTGCGCTTCAGACCGAGCACATGAATCGGTGCCTCGATGATGTTCTCGAGCACGTTCATGTGCGACCACAGATTGAAGTGCTGGAACACCATCGCGAGCTTCGTGCGGATGCGCTGCAACTGTTTGTGGTCGGCGACTTCGAGATTGCCGGCGCGATCGGTCTTCGTCTTCACCGCCTCGCCATCGACGACGATCTGCCCGGCGTTCGGCCGCTCGAGAAAATTGATGCAACGCAGAAAGGTGCTCTTGCCCGAGCCGCTCGCGCCGATGATGCTGATCACGTCGCCCTTGTTTGCGTTCAGCGACACGCCCTTGAGCACCTCGTTGTCGCCATAGCGCTTGTGGATGTCCTGTACGGCGAGCTTGCAAGCTTCAGTTTGAGTGGTATGGAGCAAGATGCTCTCCCAGTGAAGATACGGATCGGTCTGGTGCGCACGCCGCCGTGCGCAAGCGCGCGGCGCCCGCTGCAATGTCGACGCGCGCTCAATGCGTGCGCACCGCGAGATGCGCGAGCCAGCGGCGCTCGGCGCGCCGGAACAACGCAACCAGCGCAAACGACACCACGAGGTAAATTAACGCCGCGAGCCCGAACGCGTTGAACGACTGGTAGGTCGCCGAGTTCACATCGCGCGCGACCTTCAGGATGTCGGGCACCGTGGCCGTGAACGCGACCGTGGTCGCGTGCAGCATCAGGATCACTTCGTTACTGTACAACGGCAGCGCGCGACGCAGCGCGGACGGTATCACAATGCGCCGGTACATCGTGAACCAGCTCATGCCATAGGCGCGCGCCGCCTCGACTTCGCCATGCGAGGTCGAGCGGATCGCGCCCGCGAAAATCTCGGTCGTGTACGCGCAGGTGTTCAACGCGAACGCGAGGATCGCGCAGTGAAAGCCGCTGCGAAAGAACGCGTCGAGCAGACTGTGCGAGCGCACGAACGCGAGGCTGTACACGCCGGTGTAGATCAACAGCAGCTGCACGTAGAGCGGCGTGCCGCGAAATACGTAGGTGTACAGACGTACCGGCGTCGACAGCCAGCGCTTCTTCGACACGCGCGCGACCGCGAGCGGCACCGCGCACACGAAGCCGATCGCGATCGACGCGACCAGCAGCCACAGCGTGACCGCGAGACCCGACAGGCGCTGCCCGTCCCAGAACAGATACGCCTTCCAGAATTGATTGAGGATATCGATCATGACGTTCAGAGCTCCGCGTGTCGCACGCCGATCGAATAGCGGCGGTTCAGCCAGATCAGCGCGACGTTCGAGACGGTGGTGATCGCCAGATAGATCAGCGCGGCGACGAGGATGAAGAAGAACATGTTGAAGGTGCTCTTGCCGGCGTCCTGCGCGGCTTTGACGACGTCGGCGAGACCGATGATCGACACGAGCGCGGTGGCCTTCACGAGCACCTGCCAGTTGTTGCCGATGCCGGGCAGCGCGAAGCGCATCATCTGCGGAAACAGGATGCGGGTGAACACGCGCACGCCGCTCATCCCGTACGCGCTGCCCGCTTCGAGTTGGCCGCGCGGCACCGCGAGAAAGGCGCCGCGGAAGGTTTCGGTGAAGTACGCGCCGTAGATGAAGCCGAGCGTCAGCACGCCGGCCACGAATGGATCGATGTCGAACTGCGGCAGATCGAGCGCGTCGGTCAGATCGTTGACCGCCATCTGGATGCTGTAGAACAGCAGCAGCATCAGCACGAGGTCGGGCACCGAGCGGATCAGCGTCGTGTAGCCGGTCGCGATGGCCCTCAGGGGCCGGTTGAACGAGAGTTTCGCCGCCGCGCCCGCGAGGCCGAGCAACACAGCGGCCGCGAGCGACAGGACGGACAGCTCGATCGTCTGCAGCGTGCCGGCGAGCAGCACGGGACCAAAGCCGTATAGGAACACGCGTGTCTCCATCCAGGTTCGTTGAATTGGCGCGGATGGCGGCAGCTTCGTGGGCGGCTCGCTGCTCCGGCATGGCGCGGAGTCTCGCAAGCGGAAATCAATTTCTCAAATCCCGGGCGGGTGGCTTGCTGCGACGCAGCATGGCGCTGCCGGCGCGCGCGGAACGCTCGTAGCGCTTGGTATCACGAGGGTTATCGTTTTGTCAGGTGTGCGGCGCGCGCCTGGCCGCGCCGCGATTTCGCAAAGTTCGGGTCGCTTTTTCGATAGGCCGCGGCGACGAACAAGCCGCGCTCATTCGAGCGCGAGCCGAGCGCGAATCGCCGGCAGCATGTGTTCGACCGCCGCGCGCCCCTCCTCGATGGCCGGCGCCGCGCGATGAAAATCGAAGATGCCCATGCCGCCCAGACGCGGCTGGATCAGGATATCGGCCGGTTCGCCCGCGAGCCGGCTGCGCGTGATGCGCACCTGCATGATGTCGATGCTTTGCGCGATCGAGCTCAACATCGACGGCACGTGCGCGCTCGGCTTCGGCGGCACGCGCACGTCGTCGCTGGCGCTCGCTTCGGCTGGCGCCAACCAGCGCGGCCACGGCTTGCCGTTGCGGCGCAGCGCGACGGGCGGCGGCGCGGTGGGATCGAGCGCGGGCGTTTCGATGACCGGGCCGCCGAAGTCGCGGCCGTTCAGGATGTCGTTGTTCAGATCGATCGCGATCACGCAGTCCGCACGCATGCCGCGCGCGACCGACACCGGCACCGGGTTGCACAGCCCACCGTCGACGAGCCACACGCCGTTGTGCCACACCGGCGTGAAGATGCCCGGAATCGCAATCGACGCGCGCACCGAGTCGACCGTGCTGCCGTCCTGCAGCCAGATTTCGCGGCCCGTGTCGAGTTCGGTCGCGACTGCCGCGAACGGCATGTTCAGTTGCGCGATCGAGCGGCCTGCGAATTTGTCGGCGAATAGCTGGATCACCTTGCGCCCGCCGAGCAGGCCGCCCGAGATGCGCAAATCGAGCAGCCGCACCACGGTCTGCCACGTGAGACGCGACACCCACTCCTCGAGCCAGTCGAGATCGCCGTTCGCATAGACCGCGCCGACCAGCGCGCCGATCGACGTGCCGCACACGACGTCGGGCTTGATGCCCGCGTCTTGCAGCGCGCGAATCGCGCCGATATGCGCCCAGCCGCGCGCGGCGCCGCCTCCCAACACCAGCCCGATCCGGCTGTATCGACGTCGACGTATCATGCGTACCCCGCTCTTTCGGCCCGCTTATCCGGGCGTCTTCTAATCGACATTCTTCCCACCTATCGCCCACGAATCACGTCCGAGCGTGACGTGGTGTACACCCTCTGGTTCCGGTCGAAGTGAACGTTGAAGATGCCTTCCTCGGTCACGCCGCCTTCGCGCCATTTCCAACTCCACACGGTTTCCGGCTTCAGCGGAAACACCGCGACCTGTCCAGGCTTACCAAGCAATCGACGCACCTCGTCCTCGGTCATGCCGGAGCGGATTTTCGCGAAGTTGTCCGCGGTCAGCACCTGCGTGATCGCCTGCAGCTTGCCGTCGCGATCGATGTCGACCATGTAGGTGTTCAGGCCTTGCGGACCGCGCGGATACTCGAAGCGCTTCGAGCCGTCGGTAAAGGTGCGGGTGGTTTCGGGCTTGCCCATCTGCGCGAGGACTTGCGCTTCGGTCGTGACGCCCGGCGTCATATTCTTGAGCAACAACGCGTCCGGTTTGACCGCGTTGAAAAAGTCCTTGAGTTTTTGCACGGCTTGATCGCTCTGCTGTTGGTCGCAGCCGGTCAGCGCAACGCACGCTATTAGCAGCGTGACGCCCAGCGGTTTGAGGCTCACTTCGTTTCCTGTCCGGATGCGCGGCATCTAAAGTTGCTGCGCATGGCCGGTCTGTAGTGTGTACTACAAGGATAACCGCGCGCGGAGAAAACCGCGAGCAACGCAGGCGCGACGAGTGCGGCTACGCACGCAACGTGTTGCGCGCAGCGCTAAAAGATCGGCTGGGATCGGTCGAAATGGGCAAGCCAGAAGCAAAAAGGCGACGCTGTGTGCAGCGTCGCCATGTCGGTCGATACGATCAACCGGAAGTGACGGCGGCTCATCAGCCGCCTTGCGCGAAGCACCGCGGACGACGCGCAGCGGCCTGCTCCAGACGAAGCGATGAGCAACCTTGGCTACTCACCTTGCGCCATCGCCGAATGACAAACCGCTGCCTTTTACGGCCGCCCTGGTCCCTCGATAAGCCTTCCAGATGCCGATAATCTAAACGCATCGGAGGCTTTCGACGAGAGCGCGTTTACACCGAATTGGCAGAAGATTCGCGCGGTGCGAAAGGGGCGCAGGCTGGCCGGCTCCCGGAAGGCCGGCCCCCGGATAGCCGGCCTCCGGAAGGCCGGCCCCCGGATAGCCGGCCTCCGGCAGGCCGGCCCCCGGATAGCCGGCCTCCGGCAGGCCGGCCCCTTCAAATCACCCGGAAGCCGTGCGTGCCGTCGCGCGCCAGTTGCGCGACGAGCCCATGCTCCCACTCCAGATACGCGCTCATCGCTTCGCGCGCGTTCTCCGTGCCCTCATATGGCCGTTGATAACGATCGATCCGCGGCGACGCCATCCGCGTGCCGCCCGACTCTACCGGCAAGCCCGCGTCGATCCACGCGCGCGTGCCGCCGCGCAGCACCTGCACCGGCCGCTCGGTCGCCGCGGCGAGTTCCGGTGCGACGAAGCGCGCGAGCACGTCGCTGCCGCACGTCACCACATAGCGCTTCGCATCGGGCAGCGTGCGCAGCGCGTCGGCGAGCTGGCTGCGGATCACGAACCATGCGCCCGGAATGTGCCGCTTCAGATAATTCGTGCTGCTCGTGAAGTCGAGCACGACGGTTCCCGGCGACTGCAGCAGCGCCACAAGCTCGGCCGGCTCGATGTCGTCGACGTCGGGTGGCGTGACCGCGTTGCGCGCGAGCGGCGCCACGCCCTTCTCGGCGAAATCGCCCGCCGTCAGGCCATCGACCACGAACACCTCGACGTTCATTTGCGCGAGCCACGATGCGGTCATGTTCGCGCGCACGCCGTCGCTGTCCGCGAGGATCACACGCGCGCCGCGCACCGTCACGAACAGGTCGGTTTCCTGCACGAGCTGGCCGCCAGGCGCGCTGCGAAAGCCTGGCACGTGGCCCGCCTCGTATTCCTCGGGCGTGCGCACATCGAAGCGATACACGGTGCGCACCGCCTCGTCGGCCCAGCGGCGCGCTTCGTCGCGCGAGGTGCGGCGCACGCGCGCCCGGTCGGCAAGCGCGCGCGCGCCGTCTGCCGCCGCGAGACGGGATACGTCGTCGACCGCGCCTTCGACGCGCCGCGTGCTGCCATGCGCGAGCGGCTGGCCGGCGAGCGTCCAGCCCATCGTGCCGTTGCGCAGCGCGGCCACCGGATTGGGTACGCCCGCGTTGATCAGCGACTGCGCGCCGATGATGCTTCGCGTGCGTCCCGCGCAATTGACGATGATGCGCGTGGCCGGATCCGGCGCGAGCTGCCGCGCGCGCAACACCAGCTCCGCGCCCGGCACGCTGATGCTGCCGGGGATGTTCATGGTCTGAAACTCGTCGAAGCGACGCGCGTCGAGCACCACGACATCCGCCTCGCGATCGAGCAGCGCCTGCACCTGCTGCGCGGACAGCGACGGCGTATGACGCACGCTTTCGACCAGTTCGCCGAAGGCCTTGCTCGGCACGTTGACATCCTTGAACAACTCGCCGCCCGCTTCGCGCCAGCCCTGCAGACCGCCTTCGAGCAATGCGACGTTGCTATAGCCGAGCTCGTCGAGGCGCTCGGCCGCGCGCCTCGCGAGCCCTTCGCCGGCATCGAACACGACGATCGGCACGGCGAGGCGCGGCAGCCGCAGCGGCGCATCGAGTTCGAGCCGCGACAGTGGCAGATTGGCGGCGAACAACGGATGACTGCGCGCGTGCGGATCTTCCTCACGCACGTCGACGAGCGCGATCTCCTCGCGGTCGAGCAATGCGTGGCACACGTCCTGGAACGACCGGGTACGAAACTCTTTGACGACATTCATGGGATCGGGAACTCCTTCGCTACATTCCAGATTTCGGGCGACGCGTCGCGTCACCGTACCGAATACTTAAACCGTACACTCGAATTTCGATCGGCGCACGGTCACTCGTTGGATTGCTTATTCGACCGCACTGCGAATGCGAAGCACCGCCGCGCGAACACGCTACGCAAGCGCAATTTCCGCGCCACGCATCGCCTGTCGTCGCGGCTCGTCGCGCCTCACCAGCGCTGGCGACCCTTCCGCCGTCAGGGGCATCGCCGGGCCGCCAGCAGAAAAGCCGCCGCTTTGCCACAATGCCCCATCGCGCGAAAGCGCCGCCCATCGCTATCAATAGACAATGATCCCCTTCTCGGTTCTCGATCTTTCGCCGGTCACCGCGGGTGCCACGCCCGCTGATGCGTTCAGGAACACACTGTCACTCGCGCAGCACGCGGAAAAACTGAATTACAAGCGTTACTGGCTCGCCGAGCATCACAACATGACCGGCATCGCGAGCGCGGCGACCTCGGTCGTGATCGGCTACGTGGCCGGCGGCACGAAGACGATTCGTGTCGGCTCGGGCGGCATCATGCTGCCGAACCATGCGCCGCTCGTGATCGCTGAACAGTTCGGCACGCTCGCGTCGCTGTATCCGGGCCGGATCGATCTCGGCCTCGGCCGCGCGCCCGGCACCGATCAGACCACCGCCCGCGCGCTGCGCCGCGACCTGCAGGCGAGCGCCGAAACCTTCCCCGACGATGTCGTCGAATTGCAACGCTACTTCGCCGAACCAGTCGCGGGCCAGCGCATTCGCGCGGTGCCGGGCGCGGGCCTGAATGTGCCGCTGTGGCTGCTCGGCTCGTCGCTGTACAGCGCGCAACTGGCCGCGGCGCTCGGGCTGCCGTTCGCGTTCGCGTCGCACTTCGCGCCCGATTACATGATGAGCGCGCTACAGGTGTATCGCTCGCAGTTCCGGCCGTCCGCGACGCTGGCGAAACCGTATGCGATGGTCGGCGTCAATCTGTTCGCCGCCGACACGAACGACGAAGCCGCGCGCCTCTTTACGTCGCTGCAGCAGCAGTTCATCAATCTGCGGCGCGGCACGCCGGGGCAATTGCAGCCACCGGTCGAGCGGCTCGACGCATCGGAGATGGAGCTCAACAACGTCGCGCGAGCGCTCGCGTGCACGGTGCTCGGCGATCGCGACGCGATCCGCGAAGGTCTGCAATCGATCATCGAGCAGACCGGCGCGAACGAGTTGATGCTGACCGCGCAGATTTACGATCACGAAGCGCGGCTGCGCTCGTTCGAGATCGGCGCCGAGGTGCGCGATGAATTGATGGCGGTCGAATAAACGCTTCGCGAACCGATCGGCCGACACGGCCACGCACGAAAAAAGGGCGGCTCATGGCGAGCCGCCCTTGTCTTTTGCACTGAATTGGACCAGTCGCATGAGAAGCCGGCCCCGGCGTGGCTCTAGAAGGCGCTCTTTACAACGCCCCCGTCGGCCCGCAACGCAGCTCCCGTGATGGCCGACGAAAGCGGACTCGCGATATAGGCCACCAGCGACGCGACTTCCTGCGGCGAACCAAATCTCTTGATCAGCGAGGTGGGACGGACCTTCTCGAAGAACTCTTTTTCGAACTCTTCGAACGATTTGCCGTCGGCCTTGGCAAGGGTCTCCACGAATTCACCGACTCCCCGCGATTTCGTCGGCCCCGGCAACACGCTATTGACTGTAATGCCGGTGCCGGCAACGGCTTCGGCGAGTCCGCGCGCGACCGCCAGCTGCGCGGTTTTCGTCATCCCGTAGTGAATCATTTCAGCTGGGATCTGCACCGCGCTTTCGCTCGAAATGAAAATGATGCGCCCCCAGTTGGCCTGCCGCATCGCAGGCAGATACAGGCGGGCGAGGCGTACCCCGCTCAA
The DNA here is from genome assembly GCF_040948765.1 of Paraburkholderia sp. BR10923. Classification (NCBI taxonomy): domain Bacteria; kingdom Pseudomonadati; phylum Pseudomonadota; class Betaproteobacteria; order Burkholderiales; family Burkholderiaceae; genus Paraburkholderia; species Paraburkholderia sp. BR10923. The sequence goes on from NZ_JBFPKO010000007.1 coordinate 224,642, forward strand.
CACGTTGACGTCGAAGAACCGCTGCCAGTCCGCGTCGGAGATCTCCTCAAACGGCTTGGGCTCGAAGATGCCGAGGTTGTTGACCAGAATTTCCACGCCGGGGTAGCGTCGCGCGAGTTCTTCTGCTGAAGCAGCGGTACTGAGATCGCCGGCAAATCCTTGCACGTCGCCGCCCGTCTGCGCTTTCAACTGCGCGACCACGTCATCCACGGACGACTGCAAGCGGCCGTTCACGATTACACGAGCGCCCTCCTGCGCCAACGTGCTGGCGATAGCGAGACCGATGCCGGCTGTGCTGCCGCTCACCAGTGCGAGTTTGCCTGTCAGGTTCAAGTCCATGGGTGATTTCCTTTCAATGGATGAATTAAAAATCGGGACGTCGGGTACCAGCTCGCTTTCGAACAGCAAAAAGACTAGATGATCTGACGGAAATGGCAACGCACATGAGTGACAGGCGCACAGTGACGCAGGCAGGCCTGAAGTACCGTGTACGAGCAGGAAAACGAGGCCATGTCAGCGATTTTCCGACTTCGTTTGACCAGGTGATGGTCGCGCCCAAACTCGCATCATCGTGATTCACCTTGGGACGCGCTCTGCACAGACTACGCGCGGATGGCATGACATGTGCGTACCGTGCTGCGAGCAGCCGGCCGCTTGAATGTTCTACAACCCTCTTGTTCTTGTTCGAGGAGACACCCCATGAACACACTGACCATCGACGACATCCAGAACTGTGCGGAACTGGATCAGCAGGAGATGACCACCATTCAAGGTGGCCGGATGAAACTACCCGGCCAGCACGTCGGCTCGATTCTCACGAGCGCTGATGGCGACCCTGTCGGCGTCTATGTAGACGGCGTGCTGCAGAACTCCGTTACCGACGGCTTCTACCACGGCTGACAGCAAGGCGGCGCGCAGCCCTGCGCGCCCCGATGCCGCGGATGTGGCCAGTGCGTGAAAAAGCGCTCGTCACCTGTCGTGGAGATGACTCACCAGGTAATCGATCAACGCACGAGCTCGAGACGGCAAAAATCGATTCGGCGGATAAAGCAGCCAAACCGGGCCCATATAGGGACGCGCCTCGAACTCCCAGTCGCTCAGCACCTGGACGATGTCGCCCGCGGAAATCGCCTGCGCAGCGACAAAATCGGGCAAGCTCGCAATGCCCAGGCCATGCAGCGCGGCATCCAACCGCGCGCTCGTATCATTGGCGATGTAGCGCCCCTTCACTTCGACCGACCGTGTCTCAGAGTCGCGGCGGAAATGCCATCGATTGTCGTCGACCGTCTCTCCTAGGTACATGCATGCATGCCGCGCAAGGTCGCGCGGCTCGGCCGGCGTCCCCCGCTCCGCCAGATAAGCAGGCGACGCGCACAGAACCCATTTGACCGCTCCGAGTCGCCGGGCAGCAAGACCCGGCGGAGGCGAACGCGTGAGCCGGATCACCAGATCGACATCGTCACGTAGCGGATCGACGTCGTGGTCGGCGAAGACCAGATGGACATCCACGTCGGGCCACATGCGCAGAAACTCCGGAACAAGCGGATGGATGACAGATCTCGCATATGAAATCGGCGCACTGATGCTGACCTTGCCTCGCGGATCACCCGCCCCTTGTCCAGCGATGTCGACGGCGCCCGAGGCCGCGCCGACCATATCCCGGCAGTACCGGTAAATCTGCGCGCCCGAATCCGTCAACCGGATGCTACGGGTTGAGCGCTCGAGCAGGCGCGTGCCCAACGCATCCTCGAGGCGTTTGATCTGCCGACTGACAGTCGACGGTGTACTGCCCAGTTGCCGCGCGGCGATGGAGAAGTTGCCGGCGTCGACGACCCTCGCAAACATCGCCATGTCGGGTAGCAACGCAAAAAGCTCATTCGGATTCATCGCGATCCTCGGACCTGCCCTAGCATTTGTGCGTTTTGAACATAAAAGATGTTCTTCCGCTGCGGATTATAGTTTTCCACGCAATGCCCGACAATGTGGACCGTCAGAATGAAAACAGAAGGTTCGTCATGTCGAAACAACAGAGTGCGTTATGGATATCCGACCTGATGCTGCTTGCGGTCGCGATGGTGTGGGGCACGAGTTATGGGGTCGTGAAAGGCGCGCTCGCGATCTATCCGGTGCTCGGTCTGCTGGCGTTGCGCTTCGGTCTGACGTTCGTCGTGTTGTCTCCGGCGTTGCGCTCGCTTCGACACGTTAGAGCGTCCGCCTTGCTGGGTGCGCTCGGCTCCAGCGCAATCCTGCTCAGCATCTTTTTGGCGGAGACATTCGGGATCGCGCACACACGCGCGTCGAATGCGGCGTTCCTTATCAGTCTGTGTGTCGCGCTGACGCCGCTGGTCGAATGGGTGTTGCTGCGACGAAAGCCGTCGAGTGGGGAATGGATCGCTGTGGGCTTGTCACTGATGGGCGCCGCGTTCGTCAGCGGAGGTGCGATCATTCCGACCGCAGGCGATGCGCTGATCCTTCTTGCGGCGTTGCTGCGCGCGCTGATGGTGTGCGTGACCAAGCGCGTGATGCGCGACTCGAAACTTGCCCCGCTGTCGGTAACGGCGGTCCAGGCAGGCGTCGTTGCACTGGGCAGTGTGCTGCTGGCGTTCGTGTTGCCGTCACAGCATTGGCAGGCGCTGCCGTCGCTCAGTGGGCACGGTGACTTCTGGGCGAGCATTGCTTACCTCGTGCTCGCCTGTACGTTGTTCGCATTTTTCGCACAGAATTTTGCCGTCAAGCGCAGCAACCCAACGCGCGTCGCTTTGCTGATGGGCAGCGAGCCCGCGTTCGGTGCGCTATTCGCCTACGTATGGCTCGGCGAGCATCTTTCGGCCTCGGCATGGTTTGGCGGAGGTCTGATGGTACTTGCATCGGTGCTGGCGGCGGTGCCGCTCAAAAGGGACGCCAACGCGAGGCTCGACATGCATCCAGCCACTTCGGTCGAGAGTTAGCCGATTATTCAGGCCAAGCCTTGTTTCGATGCCTGCGCTCGCCTCGGCTCATGGCCCGGCTCGAGTGACAGATTTCGCACAGCACGCACCGGCCTCTTGCACGGACGGGCACTTGACCGAGCCATACGAACAGAAGACGCAGCAATCGCCGGACTTCGGAGAAAGCAAGGCTTTGCACCGCGGGCATTCATAGAAGTAGACGCAGGCGTCGGTCTGCATCGTCACGACGGTCACGCACCCGCAGTGCGGACAGGTCAACGCGGACTCCACGATCGGTGAGGTTTGCATTGATCGCGTCTACGTCCGTATTCCTTGCACCTGTCAATGTTAGCGCCGGCAAACGGTCACGGGGCTTGCGCAAAGGCCGTACCGCACCGAAGTCCAGCATCCGGACGCGATACGTGTCACAAATAACCATTGCGGTGGAATAAAAGGCGAGCCGTTGGCGTTCGTAGATTAGGCGTCGCGTGAAAGAGCGCGTAGCCGTGGAACCGCGAAACGGAATCGTCGGCCGCGCACAGCGGTTGCTGGCCCGTTTTGCAGAACGTTTGCCTGTTCTTTTTGTAACCGCCGCCGCGTCGCGGGACTTGTCGTTAGCGATCCGCGACTCCCCGGCTCAACGCGTGGCCGCGCGGCAAGTCAGTCCCGTTGGCCGTGCAGGAGAGTTCTACATGAAAGTATCAAGACTGTTATCGGCCGTATCCGTGATCATCGCGCTAGGAGTCGCATCGTTGTCGTTGGCCGCGTGCCAGTCCACGGGCGACATGAGCTCGTCGGGTAGCAACAGCAGCAGCGGCAGCAGCGGCGGCTATTGATGCGCGCTCACGCGGCCGTCAGCGTCGCGTGAACTTCGATACGGAAGTGATATCGCGGCTCTCGTAGCCGCGCCGCTATGCGTGTGCGCTGACGTGCCCTCGGTCAGGGCGGTCAGCCTGACCGGAACAGCCCGATCGGCTTACGCTGATCGGGCTGTTTCCTTTTTGGCAGATCGTCATGGACACGGGACAGAAATTCGTTCGAACCCTCAGCGGTTCGTCGGCACCGCCGCCAACCCGTCCAACAACGCCTTATGAAACGCATCCGGGTACTGCATCTGAGGCGCGTGACCAAGCGCCGCAAACTCCATGAGCGTCGCATGCGGAATCGCCTTCGCGGCCGCGCGGCCTGGTTCCGGACAATGGCCGAGCTTCGCGCGCACTTCGGGCGGCGCGGCATCCTTGCCGATCGCGGTGGTGTCGCAGGGGGTACACCGTGACGCTTCGTGCTCCGGCAACGTCAACCCTTCTTCTCAGTCGTTCGTTGATCCAGTACGAGGCTTGCCTCCGGTGCAAAGCGCGAGGCACTCGTTCGTTCAATTCCTGATGCACCTCCACCCATGTCCAGAAAATCGATACTTACTGCGTCGATCGTCGCTGCGGCCAGCCTTTCGGCCTGCGTCGCTCAATCGGCGAACAATTACGCTGGCGGAGACCGGCAACACGCTCCGGTGGCCGTGCAAGCCCCATCCGATATCGAAGCGAAGCCGTTCGCACATCCTGGACTGCTGCACAGCGAGCGGGACTTCGAGCGTATGCGAGTCAACGTGGCGCAGGGCAAACAGCCTTGGCTACAAGGGTGGCAACGCTTGATCGCCAACCGCCACGCGTCGCTGGGCTGGACCCCGCGCCCGCAGGATGCCATCTATCGCGGCAAGAACCCCGAGCATGCCGAGAACTATTCGCTGCTGTTCAACGACGCGGCGGCGGCCTATACGCTCGCGCTGCGCTGGAAAGTCTCCGGTGACGACGCCTATGCCGGCAAGGCCATCGATATCCTGAACGCGTGGTCGGGCAGTCTGAAGATGATCGACGGGAACTCGGACAAGTTCCTCGCCTCCGGCATCTACGGCTACGAGCTGGCGAATGCGGCGGAAATCCTGCGCACGTCGCCGCAATGGAAAGCGGCGGATTTCCGGCGCTTCCAGTCGATGATGCTCACCGTGTTCTACCCGATGAACCACAACTTCCTGACCCAACACAACGGCACGAAGGTCGATCATTACTGGGCCAACTGGGATCTCGCCAATATGGCGTCAATGCTGGCGATTGGCGTGCTGACCGACCGCCGGGACATTTATGCGGAAGCGGTCGAGTATTTCAAGCACGGCGCGGGCAATGGCTCGATCGAACACCTCGTCTGGAAGCTGTATCCGAACGGGCTCGGTCAAGTCCAGGAAAGCGGCCGCGACCAAGGGCACACCATGCTCGACTTCGCACTGGCGGGTGCGTTTTGCCAGATGGCCTGGAATCAGGGAGACGATCTGTTCGGATACGACAACAACCGTCTGCTGAAGGGTGCCGAATACGTCGCGCAATACAATCTCGGCCTGGATGTGCCCTACACGTTGTATTCCGACAGCCTGGCGACGCAGCCAGAGATTTCGCCAGGATCAAGAGGTGATACCCGGCCGATCTGGGAATTGCTCTACAACCACTACGTGGTGTTGAAGAAACTCAAGGCGCCGGGCGTTGCCGCATATGCGCAGCAGGTGCGCCCGGAAGGCGGCGGCGGCGACTATGGTTCGACCAGCGGTGGCTTCGACCAACTTGGGTATGGCACGTTGACGTACACCCTCAAGTAGCAGATCTGCTCGGGTGCTCACTCGCAGAACGGGGGTGACTCAAAGGGACGCGACCATTATCAGGACGCCTGCGTCATCCTAAGCGGCGCACCTTGGAAGCACTTTTCGTCGTGCGCTCTGAGCGGAACGGCCGCGACCTCGCTCAAGAAGCTGTACGTCGCGTGTTCGTGGCGAATTCTGTCAGTTCCATATTGTTGACGATTCACTTGCCTTTTGTCGAACGGCCGCAATTGGGCCGACTACAGCCTGTCCGCAAGCGTCCTCCCTGGAAATCCGAGACGAACCACGAAGAGTCAGCTGTCAGCAAGTTTCGCCTGCTGCTGAACTACTCGCAAATACGGTAGGAGGCCAGAAAGCAGTTCGAACCTTCAGCGATTCGTCTGCACCGCCGCCAGCCCCTCGAGCAGCGCCTTATGAAACGCATCCGGGTCCTGCATCTGCGGCGCGTGACCAAGCGCTGCGAACTCCACGAGCGTCGCGTGCGGAATCGCCTTCGCGGCCGCGCGGCCTAGTTCCGGATAATGGCCGAGCTTCGCGCGCACTTCGGGCGGCGCGGCATCCTTGCCGATCGCGGTGGTGTCCCTCTGACCGATCAGCAGCAGCGTCGGCATGCTGAGTTGCCCCAGTTCATAGAAAACCGGCTGCGTGTAAATCATGTCATCCAGCAGCGCGGAATTCCACGCGACGATCTGCTTACCCGGCCCGCGATACATGCCCGCGAGCATCTGCGCCCACGGCTCATAGTCCGCGCGCCATTGCCCCGCGTAATAAGTCGCCTGTTCGTAGCGGCGAATACCGTCGGCGCTGGTCTCCAGCTCACGCTGATACCACTGGTCGACCGATAGCGACGGCACGCCCTTCGCCTTCCAGTCCTCGAGTCCAATCGGGTTCACCAGCACCAGCTGCTGCGTTTCACGCGGATACATCAGCGCATAGCGAACCGCGAGCATGCCGCCCGTCGAATGGCCGACCACCGTCACGTCGCTGATGCCGAACGACTCGAGCAGCGCATGCGTATTGCGCGCGAGCTGCTGGAAGCTGTACTGGTAATGCTCGGGCTTGCTCGATTTGCAAAAACCGATCTGATCCGGTGCGATCACGCGATAACCGGCGTCGCTCAGCCGGCGAATCGTCGCGCCCCATGTCGCCGAGCAAAAATTCTTGCCGTGCAGCAACACCACGGTGCGGCCGTTCGCATGCGCGGGCTTCACGTCCATGTAGGCCATCTGCAGAGGCACCCCCTGCGACGTGAATTCGAAGCGCTCGACCGGCGCCGGATAGCTGAAGCCCTGCAGTTCCGGACCGTAGGCCGGGCCGGAATCGTCGACTGAGGACGCGCCGCTTGCGGCGCCCGGGCTCGCCTCGCTCGCCGGCGTGGCGGCCACGGCGACAGTCGCCGCGCAGAGCACGACACAGGCGCAGATACTCGACAGGGCAAGCAGGAACGGGGGGCGAAGATTCATCGGGATGGTCTGGAAAAAACGCAGCAGGGATGCACGAGGCGTGGAGCGCACGATTCTACGATGTACCGCCGAACTCTGGCGCCAGTCGCGCAGCGCGGACACGGCACGCGGCAGAACCGATTGTGGCATGCATATTGCGCCTTCGTGCTCGAGCATCGTCCGGACACGACCTCGTGGCCAATGTGCTGCGCCGCACCGAAAAATGCGCCATAACAGGCGATCGTTACAGGATGGTCGGCCACGCGGCCCCCGCAACAAACATTTATTCCCTCGAGTCCAATCGGTGCTAGAACTGACAGACGGACTCGCGAAAAACAGGCAGCAAAGAACGGCAATGCGGTACGACTGCCAGGCAGCCCAAATCATCAGCGGAGAGGACGCGGCCAGATCATTCCCGGGGGTATACCAATCAGGCAACCATCTTGCATGAGGTCGGCGTGAGTGCTGAAGGGCTCGCGCCGATCGACAGGAGACAAATATGAATACTCCGGCACGGCTGAACGACTTACAGCGCACTACCCTGGCGATCGTCCTCGCCGGCGGACGCGGCACCCGGCTCGGGCCGCTGACGAACAAGCGTGTGAAGCCGGCGGTGCACTTCGGCGGCAAATACCGGATCATCGACTTTGCGCTTTCCAATTGCCTGAATTCCGGCATCCGCCGCATCGCGGTGGTCACGCAGTACAAGGCGCATTCGCTGCTGCGGCATCTGCAGCGCGGCTGGAGCTTCCTGCGCGGCGAGATGGGCGAGTTCATCGATCTGTGGCCCGCGCAGCAGCGCGTCGAAGGCGCGCACTGGTATCGCGGCACCGCCGACGCGGTGTTCCAGAACCTCGACATCATCCGCTCGATCCGTCCGAAGTATGTGGTTGTGCTCGCGGGCGACCACATCTACAAGATGGACTACACGCGCATGATCGCCGATCACGCGGACAGCGGTGCCGACTGCACGGTCGGCTGCATCGAGGTGCCGCGCATGGATGCGGTCGCGTTCGGCGTGATGGCGGTCGACGAAAACCGCCGCGTGACCGGCTTCGTCGAAAAACCGGCCGACCCGCCCGCGATACCCGGCCGTCCCGACACGGCGCTCGCTAGCATGGGCATCTACGTGTTCAACGCCGACTACCTGTACACGCAGCTCGAGGAAAACATCGCCGCGATCGATACCGACCACGACTTCGGCAAGGACATCCTGCCGCGCGTGGTCACCCAGGGCGTGGCGATCGCGCATCCGTTCAGCATGTCGTGCGTGTCGTCGGACCCGAGCGTCGAGCCGTACTGGCGCGACGTCGGCACGATCGACGCGTACTGGGCCGCGAACCTCGACCTCGCCTCGACGATCCCGACCCTCGACCTGTACGACGAGTCGTGGCCGATCTGGACCTACCAGGAGCAGTTGCCGCCCGCGAAGTTCGTACGCGACATGAAGGGGCTGCAGGGTTCGGGCAACAACCTGCTCGTCTGCGGCGGCTGCGTGATCTCGGGCTCGCAGATTTCGCGCTCGGTGCTGTCGTCGAACGTGAAAGTGAGTTCGTTCTGTAATATCAATGAGGCAGTCTTGCTGCCGCAGGTCACGGTCGGCGCGAGTTGCCGCCTGCAAAAGGTGGTGATCGACCGCGGCTGCACGATTCCGGAAGGCACCGTGATCGGCGAAGACCCGGCGCGCGACGCCGAGCGCTTCTATCGCACCGACGATGGCGTCGTGCTGGTCACGCAGGAAGCGCTGCGCAAGCATCCGAAGTAGCGCGCCCGCCGCATGCATGCACCGGCGGCCACGGCGCCGCCGGCCATGCCTTTCCTCGCTTCATCCGGCTTCACCCGCAACACCGCTGACCTTTTACCAACCCGAGCAACCCTGCCAACCCGACAGAGACCCGGCCTATGACGATTCGCGCCCTGCACGTCGCAAGCGAGCTGTATCCCCTTCTCAAAACGGGCGGTCTCGCCGACGTCGCGGGCGCGCTGCCGTCCGCGCTGATCGAGCGCGGCGCCGACGTGCGCGTGCTGCTGCCCGGCTTTCCGGCGGTACTCGCCGGCTTGCACGATCTTCAACCGGTCGCGCAACTGGGCAACCGCTTCGGCGCGCCGAACGTGACGCTCGAACGCGGCACGCTGCCCACCAACGGGCTCGCGGTCTACGTGATCCGGGCCGCGTCGCTCTACGACCGCCCGGGCAACCCGTATCTGAACGACGAACACGTGCCGTACGGCGACAACGCGCAGCGTTTCGCGCTGCTCGGCTGGGTCGCCGCGCAACTCGCGCAGCAGATGGACCCGACGTGGTCGCCGCAGATCGTCCACGCGCACGATTGGCACGCTGGGCTCGCGCCTGCCTACCTGAAAGCCGCCGAACGCGAGCGCGGCCGCGCGCCGGCGCACAGCGTGTTCACGATCCACAATCTCGCGTACCAGGGGATCTTTCCCGCGCATCAGTTCGGCCTGCTCGGCCTGCCGCACGATTTCTTCAACATGCACGGCGTCGAATTCTACGGACAGCTGTCGTTCCTGAAGGCGGGGCTCTATTACGCCGACCGCATCACGACCGTCAGCCCTAACTATGCGCGCGAAATCCAGACGCTCGCGCACGGCGGCGGACTCGATGCGCTGCTGCGCCATCGCGCGCACGATCTGAGCGGGATTCTGAACGGCGTCGACTACACGGTGTGGAATCCCGCCAGCGATACGCTGCTCGCGACGCGCTTCAGCTCGTCGCGGCTGGCCGGCAAGCTCGCCTGCAAGGAAGCGCTGCAAAAGCGCTTCGGCCTCGCGCAACGAAGCGACGCGCTGCTGTTCGGCGTGGTGAGCCGGCTGACCGAACAGAAAGGCCTCGATCTGCTGCTCGGCGCGGTGCCCGAGATCGTCAAGCGCGGAGGCCAACTGGTCGTATTCGGCACCGGCGATCCGGCGCTCGAGAATGGCCTGAGGATGGTCGCGCAGGCGCATCCCGAATCGGTCGCGGTCGAACTCGGTTTCGACGAAGCGCTCGCGCATACGATCATCGCCGGCAGCGACGTGGTCGCGGTGCCGTCACGCTTCGAGCCGTGCGGGCTCACGCAACTCTATGCACTCGCCTACGGGTCGCTGCCGCTCGTGCACAGCGTCGGCGGTCTCGCCGATACGGTCGCCGACGCATCGCTCGAAAACCTCGCCGACGATCTCGCCACCGGCTTCGTGTTCGACCGCTTCGATCCGACCGGACTCGCCGCAGCGATCCGCCGCGCATTTGCGCTGTACGGACGCCGCACCGAATGGAAAGCCGCGCAGCGGCGCGCAATGCGCCAGGACTTCGGCTGGGGCGCCTCGGCCGACCGCTATCTGGCTTTGTATCGCGAACTCGTCTGAAGCATCGGGCATGGGGGAAAACTGTCAGATTTCGTTAATGTTCAGGCGCGTTTGATGGTTTGGCGCAACAGCACGGGGACGGATCAACTCGCGGCGGTCAAACTCCTGTATCGTTTGCTGACTTGCCGGCTATGCAGTTTGTGCGTTTTTCCTGCACCATCTGTATCAGGCATGTCTGCCGCGCGGCGTCGGGGCCATCTGCCCGCCCGCGCGAGACTCCCTTCCCGCTTTGTTGATCGCGCATGACCGGTTGCGCGAGCCTTACCATGACGAAAAACGTTCTGAGCATCCAGTCCCATGTCGTGTTCGGTCACGCCGGCAACAGCGCGGCCGTGTTTCCGATGTGCCGGCTCGGCGTCAACGTGTGGCCGCTCAATACGGTGCAGCTATCGAATCACACGCAATACGGGCACTGGAGCGGCAGCGCGATCGACGCATCGAAGATGGAAGATCTCGTAGACAGCATCGGCGCGATCGGCATGCTGCCGCGCTGCGACGCGGTGCTCTCCGGCTATCTCGGCACGACGGAACAGGCGCAGGCGGTGATCGACATCGTCAAGGCCGTGAAGGCGGCCAATCCCCGCGCCTGGTACTTTTGCGATCCGGTGATGGGCGCCATGGGCGGCTACAAGGTCGATCCCGGCATCCAGGAATTCCTCGTCAATGAAATGCCGCAGGTCGCCGACGGGATCGCGCCGAATCACATCGAATTGCAGCGCCTCGTCGGCCGCGAGATCGAGACGCTCGAGGAAGCCGTCACCGCGTGCCGCGAGGTGCTCGCGCGAGGGCCGAAGCTCGTGCTCGTCAAGCATCTGCTCGATCGCAACAGTCCCGCCGACCGCTTCAACATGCTCGTCGTCACCGAACGCGAAGCGTGGATGGGACAGCGCCCGCTCTATCCGTTCGCGCGCCAGCCGGTCGGCGTCGGCGATCTGACGAGCGCGGTCTTCGTCGCGCGCACGCTGCTCGGCGATTCGATCCGCTCGGCCTTCGAGCACACGCTCGCCGCGGTCAACGCGGTGGTCAAGGCGACCTGGCAGGCCGGGCGCTATGAACTCGAACTCGTGGCGATGCAAAATGAAATCGCCCAGCCGCGCGAGTGGTTCGATGCATGGGTTGCGGAGACGGCTTAGGTCGAGCTCAGGTCACTGACGCGAGTCACCCGTTGCTGGGCGCCGCCACCAGCGTCGCGCCAGCAGCCGTCCTATAATGCGTGCCGCGTGGAACGGCGCTTGCGCCCGCATTCCATGGGATTTTTCAGCATTCGGCATTCAGCAGACGAGGCATTCGATGGACGGTCATATCCGCAGCGAGCGGGAAGAATTTTTTGAGCAGTTGTGCATCAGCGTCGACGCGGACGAAGCGCACGAACAGGAAGCGATCGAGTACTTCGAGAACCAGTTCGACCAGCCCGACTTCGATCCCGCGCAATGGCTCGATATCGCGCTCTACTACTCGCCTGCCGTCGCGCGCGGCATCGTCGAGATGGTGACGGCCGACGACAAGGCACGCAGCAACATTGCCGAAATCATCGCCGACAATCTCGACATCTCGTACGGCGAGGACGAGTGCCAGCAATTCGCCGAAACGATCGAATTCGCACTGAACAACGGCGTGCCGGTCGATCTGGACGTGGTGCTCGACGGCTGCCAGCGCGCAATCGACGATCTCGACACGTGGGCCGACGAAGACACGAAGGCGCCGCTTCTGCGTCTGCGTGAAGAATTGCTGCGTCAGCAAGGCGAGCGCTAGGCGAAAGGCTCGAATCTCTCCGCCCCCACGCTAACTCCGCAACACCGCAACACCGGCCGGCGCGCTCGCGCCGGTTTCTTAAGCGTATGCCGTAATCCGCAGCCGCAGCGGAACTTCTCGCGGCAAGCCAGCCGGGATGCCTCACGCACGCTCCTTGTGGACGTGATGCGCACACGCCCCGCTATGCCGAAATGCTCATCCAAAACGCCACGAATTGCCAAGACGACGGCAATTTGGCTTTCTATATTCGCCCCAGATTGACCCGCGAACACGCTGCGAAGCGCAACGCCACTGCGTGTATTCCAGCATTGTGAGCGGCGACCGATCCTTCGTAGCCTTGCGATGCGCGAGGGCTTCCCTCGGCCTCACGTGTCGTACCGCTTTTGTCGCACCGCTTTCATAACAACCGTCGATGCAAGGAGAGACCATGAGTCTTCGCAACACGCTGAAACCGCTGGCCATGCTCGTGGGTGCGATGTTTGCCGTCGCGCCTGTTGCCAGTTTCGCCGACGACCTGCCGGTCAAGATCGGTTTTGCCGCGCCGCTGACGGGCGCCAATGCCGGCTACGGCAAGGATCTGGAAAACGGTGTGCGGCTCGCGATCGACGAGGCCAACGCGCAGAAGATCAAGATCGGCGACAAGGTCGCGCACTTCGAGATCGTCTCGCAGGACGACCAGGCCGACCCGCGCGTCGGCGTGCAGGCCGCGCAGAAGCTGGTCGACTCGGGCGTCGCGGTGGTGGTCGGCCACTTCAACTCGGGCACGACGATCCCGGCCTCGCAGGTCTACGAGCAGGCCGGCATTCCGGTGCTCGATCCCGCCGCGACGAATCCGATCATCACGGGCCGCGGCTTCGCGAACACCTTCATGGTGATTTCGACCGATGCGCAGAACGCCGGCAACGCAGGCATTTATGCGGTCGAGGTAACGAAGGCCAAGCGCATCGCGATCATCGACGATCGCACCGCGTTCGGCCAGGGCGAAGCCGACGAGTTCGAGAAGGCCGTGAAGGCGCACGGCGGCACGATCGTCGCGCGCGACTACACCGACAACCACGCGGTCGACTTCAGCACGCAGATCACCAAGTTCAAGGGCGCCAATGCGGACCTCGTGTTCTTCGCCGGCCTCGACAGCCAGGCCGCGGGCTTCGCGCGGCGCATGAAGCAGCTCGGCCTGAACGCGCAACTGGTCGGCGGCGGCGGCGTGATGGACGAAGACTTCATCAAGCTCGCGGGCGATGCGTCCGACGGCGCGATGGCCTGGGAATACGGCCGCCCGCTCGCGCAACTGCCGGGTGGCAAGGACTTCAACGCGAAGTTCAAGAAGCGCTTCGGCGCGGATGTGCTGTCGTATGCGCCGTTCGGCTATGACGGCGCATGGGTCGCGATCAAGGCGATGCAGCAGGCCAAATCCGACTCGCCGAACGTGTACCGCCCGGTGCTCAAGTCGATCGACTACGACGGCGTGACCGGCAAGATCTCGTTCGACAACACCGGCGCGTTGAAGAGCGGCGCCTCGACGCTGTATCAGGTGAAGAACGGCGCATGGGTGCCGGTCGTGACGAAGAGCGGCACCTGAGCTCGCCGTCCAGTGAATCGTAGCGGCCCTGCCCGGCTTACGGCCGGCGCGGGGCGCGCTACTGCTTCGCGCCCGCCGCCCTGACGACCACCTCGGCATCCAGATCGCGCTCGATGCGCACGAGGTCGTCGCGAATCGCCGCGAACTGGTTAGCCGTACACATCTGGTGGCCGAACGCGGCGCGCAGATGCCGGTTGACCTGCAACGTGCGCGTCGCCGGATCGAACACGTAGCGCGACGCAAATGAGAGCAGCGGGTCCTCGACCGTGCTGTCGGTCGGCAGGTCCGTCACGCGCACGAAGCGCGGCAAACTCATTTCCAGCGTTTCATCGAACTCCCCGCCGATGCATGCCCACGGCTGCGTTCTGACGGGTTCCGCGAGCCACGCCTCGACCTGTGAGTTCATGCCGCCGGCGAGACTCGTCAGCGCCGGCACGGCGGTCGTGCCGTCTGGCCAGATCAGATGCGGCACGCTGCCCTGCATCGACGTCGCGAACGGTCCGCCGGTCACGGCGACGTCGTCGGTCTGCAACTGCGCGGTGCCATGCAAGCCCGTTTTCAGCAGACGGCTCGCGGCAATCTGCTGCGCGCCCTCGCGCGTCGCGCGTCGGAACGTGTTGCGTTCGATCTCCGCGGGATAGCCCCGGTCTTCGACGCGGTACGCGTAATGCGCGGTGCCGTTTTCATCGATGTCGATCTGCACGCGCGCGTTGCGTTCGTGCCGTTGAGTAGCGGGCGTGCGCGCGAGCACGCCGGCGTCGACGAGCAGCACCGGCCGGTCCATCACGCCGCCAGGCAGATAGCCGAACGCGGTGCCGCCCGCCGTCGTGTCCGCGAATTGCGCCAACTCGGGAATCCAGATGATCGCGTGATTGATCGCGCTCGCGCCGTAGCCCGGCACCTCGGGCAACGTGTAGTACGGGCCGAGATTCAGCAGCACCGGCTCGCTGCGGATGCCGACCGCCGCGAGCAACGCACCGTATAGCGCGACGTGGTCCTTGCAGTCGCCATAGCGGTTGCGCAGGATATCGGCCGCCTTGTGCGGAATCGCCGCCGTCTCGCCGAGGAAAAGCGCGACGTAGCGGATATTCAGACGCATCCAGTCGTATAACACGCGGGCTTTGTCGCGCGGATCGCTGAGGCCGGCCGTCAGTTGCTGCGCAAGACTGACGATCGCCGGATCGTCGCGGGTCGCGTCGTTATCGGCGGGACCGCGATAGCGCGCGGCGAAGCTCGCGAAGTCGGCTACCGTCGACACCATCAGCCGGTCGCCCCAGTTCGCGTAGCCGACCGCGCCCGCTTCCACGCGCGGATAGGGGCCGTGCCGATAGTCGAACTCGTAGCGGGTGCGGCCGTTCGCGGTGACGGGCGGCACCGCGACGTAGCCGCGCGCGTCCGCGTAGAGCGGCACGTCGGCGGGCAGATCGAAGATCAGACGCTGCTCGTCGACGGGTTCGAGCGACGGCTCGACCAGATAACCGAAAGTGCCCGCCTGCAGCGGCTTCGCGCGGGTCTTGCGAAACGCCAGATGCACGCGCGAGCCGCTCGTGACGCCGGGGAAGATCACGGTGCGCAACACTCCGTCTTCGAAGCTCGGCGCACCGGACGAACGCGGCTCCTGCACGTCGCGGATCGCCTCGGGACCGACCGCATGCGCGGTGCCGTCGGGATCGATCGTTTCGGCGGCCAGCAGTTGCACCTGCTCGATGTCCTTGTTGAACCACACGTAGCGTTGCGCGATTGCGTCGACACCGCTGGCCGTGTCCGCGCGCATCACCGTGTCGTCGTGTTCCTCGATGGAGCCGTCTTTCTGGATCACGAACAAATGGACGTCGCGCTCGATCGTCGCAGGGGCGCGTTCGTTGGGGGAGGTAGCGATTTCGGCGGCGGTCGCGCGAAGGGGGAAGGCGATGCCGCTCGCGGCAGTTAGCGCCGCAAGCAGCGCCGCGGCGCGCGCGCTTCGCGCGAGCGACGCGTGCGCCAACCTGACGACGATGTTCCCCAAGATCCACCTCGGCAAGATTCGTGTCGTCGTTGTAGCACATCGTCGGCCCGCGCGTTTCGGACCGGGGCCGCCGTCAGTCGCGATCACTCGCCGTCGTCGAGCTGGCTCAGCAGCGCCTGCAGTTTTTCCACGTGCCGCAGCAGCATGTGCCGGTGCTTGTCGATCTGTTCGAGCCGGCCCTCGAGATCGGCCTGAATGCGATCGTCGAGCTCGGCCGCGGCCATCACGTCCTCGACCTTCGCACGCATCGACGCGAGTTCGACCGGCGCATGCAGCAGATGCCGCTCGAAGCGCCGCACTTCCTGCGTCGCGACATCGCGTACCTTGCGAAAATGCACATGGCGGCGGTGCGCTTCGACATCGAGCGTTTCTTCCTCGACGCGACGCGCGGGCCCCGGTTGCCCAAAAATCGGCTCGGGCCGCAGCACCGTCTTCTTGCGCACCGGATGCGCGGTGCCGCGAAAGCGCGCGAGCGGCTGCTCGTTGTCGATCGCCTCGCGCGCATTCGGCGGAATCTCGTGACCGCTGTGCGGCACGTTCATCCAGCCGCCCGGCAAACCAGTGACCGCCTCGACGCCGCGCACGAATTCCTCGCTGAATTCGCGTTGGCCGGACAGCATCAGCTTCAGATAGCTCGCGGAAAACGTCATCATGCGCGCGAGCCGGGTCGCGGCGCCAACCTCGCTGGTCAGCAACACCAGGTTCGCGCGCCAGACTGGCAGCAGCAATTCGTCGGAATCTTCCATCGCTGGGTCTTCCATCTTTTCGCCTGATGAATCGATGACCGCATCGCGCATGTCATCGTTTTGAAAGGGTAGTCGTCTCGCGGTGTCGGGTGCAATGCCGCTATGCCGCCTTGCGTGCGGGGGGCCCAGATGCCGAAGGTACACGCATCGCATGGTACGCACCGGCCAATTCAGCGCAAAGCGCGCTAAAACAGGGCTTACAACACATCGCCTGTTGCATTGACACACGTGTTTGCGCACCGTTCCTATTCGCGGGCGCTCGATGTGGCATGCTTACACGCCGATGCGGCACGGGTCGTGCTGCATGGGTCGCTCCACAACATTGACTTAAGGGTTTTGTAATGAAGAAAATCGTTCTCGCCATCGCCGCAGCCGTCGCCACCCTGAGCGCGATCGCTCCCGCTCAAGCTTATGAACATCACCACGAGTGCCATAAGGTGAAGGTTCATCATCATTGGGAAAAGCGCTGCCACTAATGGCGGTGAAACCGTGTCCAACGGACGCGGTGCACATAAAAAGCCCCGCTTTCGCGGGGCTTTTTTTCATGGCGCGCCGCGTCGTGAAACAGCCGGCGCACGATACGCTGTGCGCGCTCGACGCCCAAACCATTCCATATGATCGCGCCGATATGCAATCACGGACACATGCTGTTACACCTTCGCGATCCGCTAACCGATGCACGCCGACGCCGTCCTCACGGCACCCGTCAGGTCACCTCGGCGTCAGGCTGCTTTCACGCGAGCGAGAGCCGTCGACACCAGCGCTTCGAGCAACGGCGCGACCTTCGTGGCGAGGTCTTCATCGTATGCATAAGGCAAGCGCTCTTCCATGTACGTGATCTGCGACAGTTCGAGTTGCACCGCATGCACGCCCTGCTCGGGCTGACCATATTGGCGCGTGATATAGCCGCCCTTGAAGCGGCCATTCGCGACCGCCGTATAGCCGCCGTGGCGCTCGACCAGCGCGGCCAGTTCGTCGCCTAGTCCCGGCGCCGCGCTCGCACCGTTCGACGTGCCGAAGTTGAAGTCCGGCAGACGTCCGTCGAAAAATCGCGGCACGCGCGAGCGGATCGAATGCGCTTCCCACAGCAGCACCTTGCCGTGCTTCGCCTTCAGCGCCGCGATCTCGCCGGTGAGCGCGTCGTGATACGGCTTCCAGTACGCATCGCGCCGGCGCGCGACTTCGGCGTCGTCGGGCAGATGGCCGTCGCGATAGAGCGGCTCCTTGTCGAACGTATCGACCGGCAAGAGACCCGTGGTGTCCTGCCCCGGGTACAGGTTCGCGCCGTCGGGCGGACGGTTCAGGTCGATCACGTAGCGCGCGTAGGTCGGCGTCAGGAACGACGCGCCGAGAACCTTCGCGAATGCGTACAGGCGATCGAGATGCCAGTCGCAATCGTCGGTGCGTTGCGCGACCGGGGTCATTGTCGCGGCGATGTCGGCGGGGATTTGCGTGCCCAGATGCGGGATCGAGATCAGCAGCGGCAGGCTTCCCTGATGCAGCGAGAAAACCGGCGTGAGGTTCGAAGCAGTCATGTCAGTCCGGAATCAGTGGGATCGGAGAATCGGTTCGGCGCTCATCGCCGTTATTTGAGCAGTTCCGCGAGCGCCGCGCGATAGCGCGCATATGCGCGCTCTTCGTCGCGATGCCGGCGATCGTCGACGACCTTGATGCCACCCGCATAGACGTCGCGGATCGGCGTATCGCCGTGCTCGCAGAATACAACGCCCGACAGCCACGCTTCTCGCTCGTGCTCGGCGATGCTCGAATGAGCGGAGTCGAGCACGAGCCAGTCCGCGCGATGGCCGGGCTGCAACGCGCCGACCGCGCGGCCGGTCGCGCGCGCACCGCCGTCGAGCGCGGCCGCATACAGGCGGTCCGCGACATGCGGAGCCTGCGCCGACGCCAGCACGTTGCGCTGCCGGCGCGTCAGACGCTGGCCGTATTCGAGCAGACGCAATTCGGCGCGCCAGTCGACGCCGATATGGCTATCCGAGCCGACGCCGATGCGGCCGTGCGCGTCCAGATAGTCGTGCGCGGGGAAAATGCCGTCGCCGAGATTGGCCTCGGTGGTCAGACACAGACCCGCGACCGCGCCGCTTCTCGCGAGCGCGAGCGTTTCATGCGGATCGACATGGGTCGCGTGCACCAGACACCAGCGGCTATCCACCTCGAAACGATCGAGCAGCCATTGCACCGGCCGCGCGCCTTCGGTTTCGATGCACGCGTCCACCTCGGCGGTTTGCTCGGCGACATGGATATGCACGGGCGCGCTCGCATCGATGCCGCCAAGCAGCGCGCGCAACGATGCTTCCGATACCGCGCGCAGCGAATGCGGCGCCACACCGTAACGCAGTGCCGCATGTTCGGGGCGCGCGGCGCGCAGCGCGCCGAGCAGATCGAGCAGGCTCTCCGGCGTATTGATGAAGCGCTGTTGATCCTCGCGCGGAGCGCGCGCGCCGAAGCCGCTGTACTGATACAGCACCGGCAGCATCGTGATGCCGATGCCGCTCGCCGCCGCCGCATCGACCACGCGCTGAGCAAGCTCGGCCTGATTCGCGTAGCGCTGGCCGTCCTGCGCGTGATGCACGTAGTGGAACTCGCACACCGACGTATAGCCCGCCTTCAGCATTTCGATGTAGAGCCACTGCGCGACGCTCGCGAGGCCTTCCGGCGTGATGCGCGCGGCGAAGCGATACATCAGGTCGCGCCACGACCAGAAGTTATCGGTCGCGTTGGCGCGATATTCGGTGAGCCCCGCCATCGCGCGCTGAAACGCATGCGAGTGAAGGTTGGGCATGCCAGGCATCAGCGGGCCAGCCGCTTTCGGCACACCGGCCGGCGCTTCGGGTCGATCCGGCGTGACGGCGCTCAGCGTGCCGCGCGCGTCCCATTCGAGCAGCACGTTGCGGCGCCAGCCCTCGGGCAGATACGCGTCGGCGGCGAACAGGGATTGATTGGATTGCGTCATCTCTCAGGTTCCGGTTCGGTTCAGGTCACACTCGACCCGCGCCGCGTATAAACGGTTTCGCCCGCGCGCACGACGCGCGCGCACAACGGCCGGCCAATCCAGTAAGCGAGTTCGGCCAGCGAATCGACCGACCACACCGCGAAGTCGGCCGCGCGACCCACCTGCAGCGCGCCGTGCCGATCGCTGTTGCCGAGCGCGCGCGCCGCATGCGTGGTCACGCCTTGCAGCACCTCGGGCACGGTCATGCGAAACAGCGTGCTCGCCATGTTCATCATCAGCAGCAACGAAGTTGCCGGCGACGTGCCCGGGTTGCTGTCGGTCGAGATCGCGATCGGCACCTCGTAGCGCCGCAGCAGTTCGAGCGGCGGCAACTGCGTCTCGCGGATGAAGTAGTACGCGCCCGGCAGCAGCACCGCGACGGTGCCCGCTTCCTTCATCGCGGCCACGCCGGCTTCGTCGAGAAACTCCAGGTGGTCCGCCGACAGCGCGCCGTGCCGCGCCGCGAGCGCGGCGCCGCCGCCGTTCGACAACTGCTCGGCGTGCATCTTGACCGGCAGCTTGTAGCGCGCGGCCGCGTTGAACACGCGCTCGCTTTGCTCCAGCGAAAAACCGATGCGCTCGCAGAACACATCGACCGCATCGACGAGGCCTTCGTCCGCTAGCGCGGGCAGCATCGTGCCGCAGACTTCGTCGATATACGCGTCGGCGCGGCCCGCGAATTCGGGCGGCAGCGCGTGCGCGCCGAGAAACGTCGTATAGACCGTGACCGGATAGCGCTCGCCGAGTTGTCTCGCGACGCGCAGCATCTTGCGCTCGCCCGCGAGATCGAGACCGTAGCCCGATTTGATTTCGATCGCCGTCACGCCTTGGGCGAGCAGCGGTTCGAGCCGCGCCGCCGCCTGCGTGAACAGCGACGCTTCATCCGCCGCGCGCGTCGCGCGCACCGTCGACACGATCCCGCCGCCCTGTCGCGCGATTTCTTCGTAGCTGACGCCCGCGAGGCGTTGCGCGAATTCGTCGGCGCGCTGGCCGCCATACACGAGGTGCGTATGACAATCGATCAGGCCCGGCGTCACCCACGCGCCGCGCAGGTCTTCGCGCGACCATCCGGCGTATTGCGCGGGTAACTCGGCGAACCCGCCGAGCCACGCGATGCGGCCGTCTTCGACGGCGATCGCGGCATCGGCGAGCGTGTGGCGAAGATCGCCCTGCGGGCACAAATTAAGGTGATGCCAGACGGTTTGCTTCATCGCGTGCTCTTTGCCGCTCGTTGCGTGTCTGTGGATGGGTTGGCCGTGATGGAGCGCATGCAATGCCCGATCATGATTGAATCGTCATCGCGTGTAGCGAATCGTGATCGCGAGCACCGCGCCGTCCCCCGTTAGCGCGCAAGCGAGCGCGTTCGGCCCGTCGACGCGCAGCGTATCGCCGGTGTCGAGCCGCACCGCTTGCGCGTGGTCCGCCGCCAGCGCGACCGTGACCGCGCCGCCCGCGCAAAACAGCAGCGCCACGTCGCCGTCGAGCACGCGCGGCGCGTCCTGCTTCGCGCCGACACGCCACACGTCCAGTTCGCCCTGCGCCACGTCGCGCCGCACCATCAGGTTGAAGTCGCGCGTCGCGCCAGCGACGAGACGCGCGTCGATGCGCGTTTCGCCGCTAAAGCGCGCGACGTCGAGCGGCTGCCGCAGCACATGCGTCGACATGACGCCCGCGTCGCCCAGCTCATCGAGCAGCATGCCCGCGCCAGACAGCAGCACGAGCGTCCGGTCGACGCCGTCGAAGCGCGAGAACGGCCCGGCCTGCGCGACATCGGCGACGCTCACACGCCACACGAAGTCGGCGCCCGCAGCCTGCCCGCCGACCGGCGACGGAGACGCCGCGACCTCGCGCGTAACGCCGCCGCCGTTTTTCCACGGCGCCGCCACGAGCTCGGCGCCGCGAATCAGCGTGACGCTTGCCATGTCGCCCGCGTGGTGGGCCTGGGTCACGATCAGCGTCCCAGCATCGGCAGATTGAGACCCGCCTCGCGTGCGGTCTGCTGCGCGAGTTCATAGCCGGCATCCGCGTGACGCATCACGCCGGTGGCCGGATCGTTCAGCAGCACACGGCCGAGGCGCTGGTGCGCGGCTTCGGTGCCGTCCGCGACGATCACGACGCCCGAGTGCTGCGAGAAGCCCATGCCGACGCCGCCGCCGTGATGCAGCGACACCCACGACGCACCGCCCGCGGTATTGAGCAGCGCGTTCAGCAACGGCCAGTCGCTGACCGCGTCCGAGCCGTCCTTCATCGATTCGGTTTCGCGGTTCGGGCTCGCGACCGAGCCCGTGTCGAGATGATCGCGGCCGATCACGATCGGCGCCTTCAGCTCGCCGTTCTTGACCATTTCGTTGAACGCCTGGCCGAGACGATAACGATCCTTCACGCCGACCCAGCAGATCCGCGCCGGCAGACCCTGGAACGCGATGCGCTCGCGCGCCATGTCGAGCCAGTTGTGCAGATGCGGATCGTCGGGGATCAGCTCCTTGACCTTCGCATCGGTCTTGTAGATGTCCTCCGGGTCTCCCGACAGCGCGACCCAGCGGAACGGGCCCTTGCCTTCGCAGAACAGCGGGCGGATATACGCCGGCACGAAGCCGGGGAAATCGAACGCGTTCTCCACGCCCATTTCGAGCGCCATCTGACGGATGTTGTTGCCGTAGTCGAGCGTGGCCGCGCCGCGTTCCTGCAGCGTCAGCATCGCCTGCACTTGCCTCGCCATCGACTGTTTGGCCGGCGTGACGATGCTGTCCGGCGCGGTCTTCTGACGCTCGCGCCAGTCTTCCACCGTCCAGCCCTGCGGCAGGTAGCCGTGGATCGGATCGTGCGCGCTGGTCTGGTCGGTCACGCAATCCGGCGTGATGCCGCGCGCGACGCACTCGGCGAACACGTCGGCCGCGTTGCCGAGCAGGCCGACCGAAATCGGCTTGCTGGCCTTCTTCGCTTCGTCGAGCATCGCGAGCGCTTCATCGAGCGTCTTCGCTTTCCTGTCGACGTAGCGCGTCTTCAGACGGAAGTCGATGCGCGTCTCGTCGCATTCGACCGCGATCATCGAGAAGCCCGCCATCGTCGCCGCGAGCGGCTGCGCGCCGCCCATGCCGCCGAGACCGCCGGTCAGAATCCAGCGGCCCGCAGGCTTCCCGTCGAAGTGCTGGTTCGCGACCGCGAAGAAAGTTTCGTAGGTGCCCTGCACGATGCCCTGGCTGCCGATATAGATCCAGCTGCCCGCGGTCATCTGGCCGTACATCATCAGGCCCTTGCGGTCGAGTTCGTGGAAGTGTTCCCAGGTCGCCCAATGCGGCACCAGATTCGAATTCGCGAGCAGCACGCGCGGCGCGTCCGCATGCGTGCGAAACACGCCGACCGGCTTGCCCGATTGAATCAGCAGCGTTTCGTCTTCGTTCAAATCCTTCAGCGACGCGAGGATCTGGTCGAAGCAATCCCAGTTGCGCGCGGCGCGGCCGATGCCGCCGTACACGACGAGCGCGTGCGGGTGCTCGGCGACCTCGGGGTCCAGATTGTTCTGGATCATCCGGTACGCGGCTTCCGCGATCCAGGTCTTGCAGGTCTTTTCCGCGCCGCGCGGTGCGCGGATCGTGCGAGTCGGATCCAGACGCGGATCGATGTGTTTCGGATTGTTCATGGTGTCCCTCGGAATGCGTGACGATGTTCGATAAAGATTCGGCGGAAACGAGAAGGCGCGAAAAAGCGCGAAAAGGCGCGAAAAAGCGAATTCAGAAATGCCCAGTGAAGCGGTAACGGGTGCCCGGATGCCACAGATTCGCGATCGAGGCGACCTCGCCTTGCGACCACGTACGCCGGTGCAGCACCAGACACGGCTCGCGTTCACTCATGTTCAACAGCTCGCGCGTGATGTCGTCGGCGGCAAGCGCCTCGATGCGGTACTCGACGCGCTGCAGCGGCGCGACGCGCACGAGGTACTGGTTCGGCGTGGTGTTCGTGAAGTCCTGCAGCCCGTATTCGGGCGCGACGGCCGGATTGACCCAGCGTTCCTCCAACTGCACCGGCTCGTCGTTTTCGAAATGCAGCAGACGCGAATGAAACACGGGGCTGCCCGCGCTCACCTGCATCTCTTCGGCGAGCGCCGCATCGGCGATGCTGGCGCCGATGTTCAGCACCTTCGCCTGATAGCGATGACCGCGCGCAACGATTTCATCGGAGATGCTGCGGATCGCCACCAGGGTCGACTCGTACTTGGGCCGCGCGACGAAAGTACCCGAGCCTTGCACGCGTGTGAGCACCTGCTCCGAGGTCAGCTCGCGCAACGCGCGGTTGACCGTCATGCGCGCGACGCTGAACTCGCGCGCAAGCTCGTTTTCGGAGGGCACCTGGTCGCCTTCGGCCCACTCGCCCGCATGGATGCGCGCGAGGATGAAGTCCTTGATGCCCTGATAAGCGGGTGCGTTCATTGTCGTGATCCGCGCTCTCGACGACTCATTGTTCCGACACGAACGAGAACGGGCTCAGCTTCGCGACCGCGCCGGCCTGCACGAGCTTCGTGACCGCCGCGATATCCGGTGCGAAGTAGTGATCGAGCTCGTAGTGCGCGACGTCCTTGCGCACGAGGTCCATCACCTTCTGCAAGCTCGGGCTGGTCTTGTGCGGCGCGCGCAGATCGACGCCCTGGGCGGCGGCGAGCAATTCGATCGACAGGATGTTCGCGGTGTTCTCGGCGATGTCGCCGAGCTTGCGTGCGGCGAACGTCGCCATCGACACATGGTCTTCCTGGTTCGCCGACGTCGGCAGCGAGTCGACGGAGGCCGGATGCGCGAGCGTCTTGTTCTCCGACGCGAGCGCGGCAGCCGTCACGTGCGCGATCATGAAGCCGGAGTTCACGCCGCCATCCTTGACGAGGAACGGCGGCAGGCCCGACAGCGTCGCGTCGATCAGGAGCGCGGTGCGGCGCTCGGCGAGCGCGCCGATTTCCGCCGCGGCGAGCGCGAGGTTGTCCGCCGCGAACGCGACCGGCTCGGCGTGGAAGTTGCCGCCCGACAGCACTTCGCCGGTGTCCGGGAAAATCAGCGGATTGTCGGAAACCGCGTTCGCTTCCCTCAGCAGCGTTTCGGCGGCCTGGCGCATCTGGTCGAGACACGCGCCCATCACCTGCGGCTGGCAGCGCAGGCTGTAGGGGTCCTGCACCTTGTCGCAATCGGCGTGCGACACGTTGATCGCCGAGCCTTGCAGCAGCGAGCGATATGCGGCCGCCGCGTCGATCTGGCCTTGATGGCCGCGCAGTTCGTGGATGCGCGCATCGAACGGCTTGACCGAGCCCATCGCCGCATCGACCGACAGCGCGCCGGCGACGAGCGCCGTGCGGAACAGGTCTTCGATCGCGAACATGTTGTAGAGCGCGAGCGCGGCCGACGCCTGGGTGCCGTTCAGCAGCGCGAGACCTTCCTTCGCCTGCAGTGTGAGCGGCTTCAGGCCGACGAGCGCGAGGCCCTCGGTGGCCGGCATGCGCTCGCCCTTCGCGAACACTTCGCCGACGCCGAGCAGGATCGCCGACATATGCGCGAGCGGCGCGAGGTCGCCCGATGCGCCGACCGAACCCTTGACCGGGATCACCGGCAGCACGTCGGCGTTGAACAACGCGATCAGCGCTTCCATCACTTCACGGCGGATGCCCGAGTGGCCGCGGCCGAGGCTCGAGAGCTTCAGCGCCATCAGCAGACGCACGACCGGGCGCGACATCGGCTCGCCGACGCCGACGGCGTGCGACAGCACCAGATTGCGTTGCAGCAATTCGAGCTGATCGCGCGGGATGTGGGTGCTGGCGAGGCGGCCAAAGCCCGTGTTGATGCCATAAGCCGGCTCGCCCTTGGCGGTGATGTCGGCGACGGCCTGCGCACACGCGTCGATGGCGGCGTGGCTCGCGGGATCGAGTTGCAGGGTGACCTGCTCGCGTGCGATCTGGCGCAGTTGCGGGAGGGTCAGGTAGCCGGGCTTCAGAATCATGGTTGTCGTCCTGTCTATACAAGTTCAAATAAGTCTAGCCGGCGGACCTTGTATATACAACTTCTTTTTCAAGATTCCGTGCCTGGGGATTTCCATTATTTGCCGCACGATTCCGCGCAAGATCGGCAGGTGTGGCTGCGCGTCGGCATGCGGTGGAGCAGGACGCATGGGCCGGCGTGGGCTCTGCGGCTTAACCTACAGTTGTATATACACCTTTGCGGCGCGGCCCGGCCGATATCTGAGTTATAGGAGAGAAGGCGCCGCGACGCGGATCAGAGCTTGACCCGCGCCGCGATGAAATCGAGGAAGCACTGCACGCGCCCCGCGAGCGATGCGCTCTGGTAGTACACCGCATGCACGGGTTGCCGTTCGTCGACGAGCAGGTTGCCGAGAATCGGCACGAGGCGGTTGTCGCGCACGTCGGCGGCGGTCATGAAGTCGGCCAGACAGGCGATGCCCCAGCCGGACAGCGCCAGTTGCCGCAAGGTTTCGCCGCTCGATGCGGTGATCGACGGTTCGATCTTCAGCAGCGCGGCTTCGTCCCGTTGCCCTTTGACGCGCTTCGTTCCCCGTCCCCTTTCCCTCAACGGCCAGCGATTCAGATGCTCAGGCGCCGTAAAGCCGATCAGCCGATGCGTGCGCAACGCATCGAACGTGCTCGGCTCGCCGTGCTCGGCCAGATACGCCGGGCTCGCAAGCACGCGCAGCCTGCTCTCGCCGAGCGCGCGCGCATGCAGCGTCGAATCCTGCAGCGCGCCGATCCGAATCGCGACGTCGACCTTCTGTTCGAGCAGATCGACGATCCGCTCGTTGCTGGTCAGTTCGAGCCGGATCTCCGGATACAGCGCCGAAAACGCGGTCATATGCGGCGCCACGCAATGCAGCATGAACGGCGACGCCGCATCGACGCGCAAGCGCCCCGACGGCCGTTGGCGACCGCGCGCGACCGACTCCTCGGCCTCTTCGAGCGCGTCGAGAATCGCGCGGGCGCGCCGCAGGAACGCGTCGCCCTCCTCGGTCAGATGCAGACGCCGCGTCGTACGCCGCACCAGCGCGGTGTCGAGCTTCTGTTCGAGGCGCGTGAGCGCGCGGCTCACGCCGGAGACGGTCTGCCCCAGTTTCTCGGCCGCCGCCGTGATCGAACCGCTGTCGATCACGGTGACGAACACCAGCAATTCGTCGGTGGAGGTTTTCATTGTTGATTTCAAATCAAGATTGATTTGAGACTAACACGCTTTTTGCGAGAATCCGAGCGAGCGATACTGCGTGCCTGTACCAGCATTTCCCTCAGGAGAACGTCTTGAAGATTTTCGTTACTGGCGCAAGCGGTTTTATCGGCGGCTCGATCGCGGCGCATCTGGCGCGCGCCGGTCATGTGGTGCGCGGGCTGATCCGCAAGCCCGAACACAGCGCCGAGCTGCAACGGCTCGGGATCGAGCCGGTCATCGGCACGCTCGACGACCGCGCGCTGCTGATCGCCGAAGCGCAAGCGGCCGACGCGGTGATCAACGCCGCGAGCAGCGATCACGAAGGCGCGGTGCGCGCGCTGATCGACGGGCTCGCGGGTTCGGGCAAGGTGTTCCTGCACACGAGCGGGTCGAGCATCGTCGGCGATGCGTCGGGCGGCGAAGCCCGTGAAGCACGCATCTATCACGAAGACGCGCTGCCCACCCCGAGCGCCGACAAGGCCGCGCGCGTCGCGATCGATCAGCTGGTACTCGACGCCGCGCAACGCAACGTGCGCTCGGCCGTGCTGTGCAACACGCTGATCTACGGTCACGGCGCGGTGGCCGGCAGCGCGAGCGTGCAGTTGCCGCGGCTCGTGCGCCAGGCGCAAAAGAGCGGCGTCGTGCGTCATGTGGGCAGCGGCGGCAACATCTGGTCGAACGTGCATATCGACGACGTCGCCGAGCTGTATCGTCTCGCGCTCGATAAAACCCCTGCCGGCACGTTCTATTTCGTCGAAAGCGGCGAAGCGTCGTTTAGCGACATGAGCGCCGCGATCGCGCGCGCGATGAAGCTCGGCGCGCCGCAAAACTGGCCGCTCGAAGACGCGAAACAGGAATGGGGCTACGAAATGGCCTCGTACGGTCTCGGCTCGAATAGCCGCGTGCGCGGCGAGCGCGCGCGCAGGCTGCTTGGCTGGCAGCCGCGGCGCACGTCGGTGATCGAATGGATCGAACGCGACATGATGGTGCCGTAAAGCGCCGTCTGACGGGGCTTTGCGCTCGTCACTGGCCGTAAACTGTGTAAGCACGGCCGTTGCGAATCCGTAAGCTCATTTCGCTAGAATCGCGAGCACCTGACGGTGCGATTCCACCGTCGCATCCCCGCTCCGATTCGACCGATGAGCTTCGCGCTGAACTTCGACTGGCTGACCAACCTGATGGCGATTCTGTTCGTCGTCGCGTGTCTGTACGACACGCGCTACGACGAATACGGCGTTCTGACGCTGGCCGCCGCCGCGATGAGCCTCATCGTGATGGCGATGGAATTGTTCCTCAAACCCGCCTTCGAGATGGCGCTGTAACGCGCTTTGCAGCGCTCATACGGCGCGAAGGCGACGCGCCTGCCAGCGCGGCGCGCGCCCCTCGCCCTCTGCGTCCACCCGCTTCACCACTTCACACCGTGTACGATCCGCAGGCCGGGCACGCCGCGCGCGCGTGATCGTCGTAGCGGTCGTGATGCCTGACCCAGTCGGTCAGATTGCTCTGCTCGTTGCGGCCTTTCGGCGCGATGTCCAGCAGCGCGTAGGTGTTCACGAAGCGCTCGTCGCCGCGCGCGTAGCATGAGTACGTGTGGTACACGTCGCCGCTTTCGTCCTTGTAGAACACGCTGTGGCCATGCTGTTCGTCGATGCCGACGTCCTGCTCGGTGAAGTTGTAGAACGCCTTTTTGCTCGCCAGCTGCTCGGGCGTGAACGACACGTGATAGTCGAAATTGAAATCGCTGCCGCTCGACGACACCCACGGAAAGGTCCATCCCATGCGCCGCTTGAACGCGTCGATCTTCTCGAGCGGCGCGTGCGATACCGTCACATAGCTGACGTCGTGATGGACCAGATGCGTGAGAATGCCGGTCATATGGTCCGACAGGAACGAGCAGCCGACGCACCCCTCCTCCCAGTCCGGGCCCAGCATGAAGTGATAAACGATCAGCTGGCTGCGGCCGTCGAACAGTTCCGCGAGCGTCTTGCGGCCATCAGGCGTATCGAACGTATAAAGCTTCTCGACCTTGACCCACGGCAATTCGCGACGCTTGCGCGCGAGTTCGTCGCCGGCGCGCATATGCGCTTTTTCCTCGGCGAGCAGCGCGCGGCTCGCGGCCAGCCACTCTTCCCGGTTGCCGATGCGATGTTGCGGTTCCATCTGCGTCTCCTTTCCTGCGCATGCAGGTCCTGACCATAAGGTTATGGTTTAGAAGCACCGGCGCGGAAGTCAAGGACAGGTGGGCACCAGGGACCGGCCAAAAAGATACGCGGCACGCCGCGGATCGAACCGCGACGCACCGCGTCAAGGTGGAGAACCACGACTGCCTGCAACGAAACTCAGATCGCCCAGCCGCCGAGATAAAACCCGACCAGCACCACCGCGATCGCCACGGTGCCGACATTGAGCTTGCGATACTCGCCGCTGACGACGCGTCCGATCACGAGCGTCGCGAAGCCGAGCATGATGCCGGTCACGATGTTCGCGGTCAGCACGATGAACACCGCGCACACGAGCCCCGCCATCGCATCGACCATGTCGTCCATATGCAGCTTGCTGACGTTCGACAGCATCAGCAGCCCCACGTACATCAGCGCGGGCGCGGTCGCGTACGAAGGCACCAGCGCGGCGAGCGGCGAGAAGAACATCACGACCAGAAACAGCAGACCGACGACCGCCGCCGCCATCCCGGTCTTCGCGCCCGCCGCGACCCCGACCGTCGATTCGATATACGCGGCCGCCGGCGCGCCGCCGAGCAGGCCCGAGAAGATCGAACTCAGCGAATCGGCGGTCAGCGCGCGGCCGCCGTTGATGATGCGGCCGTTCTCGTCGAGTTGCCCCGCCTGGCCGGCGACCGCGCGGATCGTGCCGGTCGCGTCGAACACGGCGGTCATCACGAGCGCGAGCACGCTCGGCAGCACCGCCATCGACAGCGCGCCCTTCACGTCCATCGCGCCGATCAGCGACGCATGCCCCGGCGCGCTCAACGACGGCACCGCGAACACGCCGTGAAACGCCACGGCCGGATCGATCGCGAGCCCGATCGCCGAGATCGCGACGATCACGATCAGGATCGAGCCCGGCACGCGCCGCCGCACCAGCCCGAAGATCGCGGCGAGTCCGGCCACCGACATCAGCGCCGGCAACGCCGTGATATTGCCGAGCGACACCGGCAGCCCCGCGCCCGGATTCTTGACGACGAGGCCGACGTCGTTCGCTGCGATCAGCAGCAGGAACAGGCCGATGCCGATGCCGGTGCCGTGCGCGATGCCGGTCGGCAGATTGCGCAGGATCCACGAGCGCACGCCGGTCACCGAAATCGTCGTGAACACGACGCCCATAAGGAACACCGCGCCGAGCGCGACGTTCGGATGCAGGCCCTTGCCGAGCACGAGGCCGAACGCGGTGAACGCGGTCAGCGAGATCGCGCAGCCGATCGCGATCGGCAGACGCGCCCACACGCCCATCAGCAGCGAGCCGAACGCGGTGGTCAGACACACGGCGACGAACACCGCGCTGGTATCGAAGCCCGCCTTGCCGAACATGCCCGGCACGACGAATACCGAATAAACCATCGCGAGGAAGGTCGTGATGCCCGCGACGATCTCCTGGCGCTGCGTGCTGCCGCGCGCGGAAATGTCGAAGTAGCGGTCGATAAAGCCCTTACCGCGGAATGATTCGGTTGCGAAGGATTCGCTCGCGACGTCGGAATTCGCGAGGGCCTGGGGTTCCATCATGATGAGTGCCTCCTTTATCAGCGCGCTGAAACGGCCGCCAGCGCGGCCGTCATCAGGTTCGTCTCGTGGATTTGTTGGTGTGGATAACGCTTTTCTGAGTCGAAATGTAGGTGAAGCGAACTATGCGTCCAATCGCATGTATGGCATGCCGGACATGTCGCGCGACTTATAACTTTTGCGCGACGGTCGCTCGCGCCAGCACTGCGCGCGTTTACACCTACGGCATTCGAGCAGCCGCGAAACGCGCCGAACCCACTTCGGCGATCGCGTTGCAGGCACGCGGCGCGCAGCGCAATACCGCCAGAGCATCGGCGAAACGCCTGCAAGCCAGTCCGTGAAAGCCTGCCCGCGCGGCAGCGCAGGTTAAACTCTGGGCCGTACCCCATTCCAACCGCGGCGGCTCATCGCGCCCGTCCGCACCTGCCCGTGGAGTTTTTCCTGATGACTGGCGGTTTTCCGCGCCCCGCCGGGCGCCTGCCGATTGTCCCGTTTGGACCGCTTGGACCGCTTGGACCGCTTGGACCGCTCGATTCGCCTGATTCGCTGGAGATGCTTCGACTGTTTCGCTGGCTATGCACCGTGGCCGCGCTGTTCGCGCTCGCCGCGCTGTCCGGTTGCAGCAGCCTGCTGTGGGGTACGCAGCAGGCGCCGATCGTCGACGCGCGGGTGATGCCGGTCGAGCCGCCGAGCGCGCCGGTCGCCGCGTCCGCGCCCGAGCCGGTCGAGACCGAGGCGAACGAGGGGCCCGAGGAGCCGAAGAAGCCGAAGAAGCCGGTCGTCAAGCCGCACAAGGTCGAACCGCCGCCGCCCGTCGTCGCGCCGGCTCCGCCGCCGCCGCCCCCGCCACCGCCGCCGCTGATCGTACTGCGCACGATCGAGCGCAGCGACGCGCGCGCGCTGCTCGACAGCCCGGTGCAGAAGCCCGACGGCAAGGTGGTCGGCCGCGCGATCGACATGACCACCGACGCGGCCGGCAAGCCGCGCGAGATGGTCGTCAATCTGCAGGGCTTCCTCGGCGTCGGAGATCGCAAGGTGAACTTTCCGTGGGGCACGTTCCACTTCACCCCGACCGCGAAGGGCGCGCCGATCACACTCACCGCGACGGCAGTGCCGGCCGCCGCGAACAAGACGAATGCGCTGGAGCTGGCGCTGCTCGATGCGACCGTCGAGCGCGCGAACGGCGCCAAGGTGGGCCGCGTGGTCGACGTGCTGATCGACGGCTACGCACAGCCGCAGGCGGTCGTGCTCGACGTCGGCGGCATCGTCAGCACCGACCGGCGCACGATCGCCGCGAACTGGTCGGCGCTGCGCTTCGTCACGCGCGACAAGGAGCTGCATCCGCAGATCGAGCTGAGCGATGCGCAGATCAACGCGACGCCGCCCTATGTGGCCGACAAGCCGATCCGCGCGGTGTCGCCCGCGCCGCCACCCGCACCGCCTGCGCAGCCTGCCGCGAACGCCGCGCCGGCGGCCTCCGCGCCGCCGGCCGCATCGGCCGTCGCGGTTTCCAACGCACGGGCGGTCCGATGACGGTCCGCACTCAGGTCACGGCGCGAAGTCTGCGCGCGCTCGATTGGCTCAACTTCTTCGTCGCCAACGTGCAGACGGGCTTCGGGCCGTTCATCGCGTCGTACCTCGCGTCGCACAAGTGGACCCAGGGCGAGATCGGCATGGTGCTGTCGGTCGGCACGATCAGCGCGATGGTCAGCCAGGTGCCCGGCGGCGCCGCGGTCGACGCGCTGCGCAACAAGAAAGCGGCGGCCGCATGGGCGATCACCGCGATCATCCTGAGCGCGATGCTGCTCGCGATGAGCCCGACCCTGCTGCCGGTGATCGCCGCCGAGGTGTTCCACGGCTTCGCGAGCTGCATGCTGACGCCGGCGCTCGCGGCGATCTCGTTCGCGCTGGTGGGTCGCGCGAATCTCGGCGACCGGCTCGGCCGCAACGCGCGCTGGGCGTCGATCGGCAGCGCGGTCGCGGCGGGCCTGATGGGTCTGTTCGGCGAGTACTACTCGCCGCGCGCGGTGTTCTTTCTGACCGCCGGTCTCGCGGTTCCCGCGCTGATCGCGCTCTCTATGATCCAGCGCACCGACACCATCGAGCTGCCGCAAGCGCTGCCCACCCCTGAGCAGCTCGAGCGCCGCGAAAGCCTGCGCGAGCTGCTGCGCGACCGGCGCATGCTGCTGTTCGCCGCGTGCATCGTGCTGTTCCATCTGTCGAACGCGGCGATGCTGAACCTCGCAGCCGGCGAAGTGACGGCCGGCATGGGCGACAACGTGCAGCTCGTGATCGCGGCGTGCATCATCGTGCCGCAGGCGATCGTCGCGATTTTGTCGCCGTGGGTCGGACGCTCGGCCGAACGCTGGGGCCGCCGGCCGATCCTGCTGCTCGGCTTCTCCGCACTGCCGATCCGCGCGCTGCTGTTCGCGGGCATCAGCAGCCCTTATCTGCTGGTACCGGTGCAAATGCTCGACGGCTTGAGCGCCGCGGTATTCGGCGTGATGCTGCCGCTGATCGCCGCCGACGTCGCCGGCGACAAGGGCCGCTACAACCTGTGCATCGGCCTGTTCGGACTCGCGGCCGGCATCGGCGCGACGCTGAGCACGACGGCGGCGGGCTTCGTCGCCGATCGCTTCGGCAACATGGTGAGCTTCTTCTGCCTCGCGGCGGCCGGTGCCCTCGCGGTGCTGCTGGTGTGGGCGGCGATGCCCGAGACGCGCGTGGTGGCGGCTAGCAACGGCGATGGCAATGGCGCGGCGGTGCCCGGGCGTGGGAAGTCGGCGGCGCGGTGAGGCGCGTCAGGTGCATCAGTCGGGGCGTGAGCTGACCTGGGCGGCAAGGTTCATGGCTGTCCGGAACGTGACGAAACAAAGCTGCGGCTCCCCTTCTTGCAAACCTCACGGTTCCCCTCTGAAGGCTTCACTGCAAGGGGCACCGATGGTCTCGTCTCGACTGCTTCTCAGGGGAAGATCGGGGTCGTGGGCTCCGCACCTTCGAGATCGGCCTTCGGAAAATGATGCGCGACCATCTGCTCGATCTCCTGTTCGCGCGATCCAGGCACGTCGGCCATGATCAGGATCTGGCCGTCATGTATGGCGCCACGAAAGCGCTCGAGTCGTGCGTTCGGTTCGTCGACGCCGATCATCGTGGCCGTCCAGGCCCCGAAGCCGGCACCTGTCAACGTCAATGCGACGACGGCTCCGCCCGCAATCGTGAGCCCCGCGGGAGGAAACACCAGTGCCACGAGGCCGAGAAGCGCGCCGGTCGCACCGCCGAGCGCCACGCCGCGTTCGAGCGAGTGCACGACGTCGCTGCTTTGCAGTAAGGATGCCTCGGGTAACTGTTCGAGTGCGACGCTGTGATTCGCGAGAACATGGATATGTCGCCATGTGATCCGCGCCCGCAGCAAGTCGTCTACGATCGCCTTCGCCGTCGTCGTGTCAGGTACGAGGAAATAAAGACGTCTCATGTCGGCTCTCCATCAATCAAGGAGTCCCCCAACGGGTCGATGCTGTTTATCGTACCCCTGCCGCGTGCCATCGGGAGGCGTAGGTGGCCTGGGGAAATCGATGCAGGAGGCGGCCGTTTTGCATTGCATCGCAGCAAGCGACTCCGCCATTCATCCGCCCTATACATGGGGCGCACTTCCCCCTTGCGCAGCCTTGCACGATGCAGAGGAGAGGACTACCTTTGGTCTAAAGACGTGCCGGCGCGGACAGTACCGAAGTACGGCAAGGCGGCGCCGACGCCTGGAGCCTTTTGTTAGCGGCTGCCAGCGAGTGACGCGCAGCGAGGTGACCTATGTCGCTTGCGATTGCCCTGTTCCTGATCATCGTATTGGCGGTGGGGTTTCACTTTGCCAGCCCGTGGTGGACCACGCCGATCGCCTCGAACTGGGTGCGCATGGACGACATGCTGACGATCACGCTCGTCATCACCGGCGTGTTCTTCATCGCGATCAACCTGTTCATCGTGATCGCATTGCTGCGCTACCGCCACCGCAGGGGTCATCGCGCTGTTTACGAGCCGCACAACAGGCGCCTGGAATGGTGGCTGATCGGCCTGACCTCGGTAGGCGTGGCGGCGTTGCTGGCACCGGGACTCTTCGTCTACGCGGACTACATACGGCCGCCGCGCAACGTGCTGCAGATGGAAGTGTTCGCCCAGCAATGGCAATGGCGCTTCCGCTTTGCCGGCCCCGGTGGCAAGCTGGGTACGACGGACGTTCGCTACATCAGCAACGACAACCCCTTCGGCATGAACCCCGGCGACCCCAACGGCCGTGACAACTACCTGATCGAGACACCCGAGGTGCACCTGCCGTTGAACCGGCCGATCCAGGTCCTGACACGGTCGCGCGACGTGCTGCATGACTTCTACGTACCGCCGTTCCGCGCGCGCATGAACATAGTGCCCGGCATGGTGACCACCTTCTGGTTCACGCCGACCAAGGCCGGGCGTTACGACATTCTGTGCGCGCAGCTTTGCGGTCTCGGGCACGCCAACATGCGCGGCGTGGTGGTAGTGGAAGACGAAGCATCGTTCGCGCGCTGGCTGGCGCAGCAGAGCACGTTCGCGCAGCAGCAGGCCAGGGTGCAGGCCGCAACCGCCGCTGCAGGCGGCGGTGCCCAGGCGCTCGCTAACCAGGGCAAGACGCTCGCAGAGGCCAAGGGCTGCTTCGCCTGCCATACCGTGGACGGCAGTCCGCGCGTGGGCCCCACCTGGAAGGGCCTGTACGGCAAGACCGAAACGATGGCCGACGGCAGCACGGCGAAGGTGGACGAAGCCTATCTGCGCGCCTTCATCCGCAACCCGACGGCCCGCGTCGTGAAGGGCTTCGCACCCATCATGCCGAAGTTCGACCTGAGCGAGCAGGAGCTGACCACGCTGGTGACCTACATCCAATCGCTAGGCGGCTCGGCCGCCACCAGCGCAGCCCAACCCTAGCGGAGCAGACGCAATGACCTACGCGCACCCCGAACACGGCCCGCAAAGCTTCTGGACCCGGTATGTCTGGAGCCAGGACCACAAGGTCATCGCCGTGCAGTACTCGCTGACGGCCATCGCCATCGGCCTGGTCGGCCTTGTGTTGTCGAACCTGATGCGCTTGCAGCTCGGCTTTCCGGGCAAGTTCAGCTTCATCGACGCCAACCACTACTACCAGTTCGTCACCATGCACGGGATGATCATGGTGATCTACCTGCTGACGGCGCTGTTTCTGGGCGGCTTCGGCAACTACCTGATCCCGCTGATGCTGGGCGCGCGCGACATGGTGTTCCCGTTTCTCAACATGCTGAGCTACTGGGTCTACCTGCTGGCCGTGCTGGTGCTGGTGTCGAGCTTCTTCGTGCCAGGCGGGCCGACCGGCGCGGGCTGGACGCTGTATCCACCCCAGGCGATCCTGCCGGGCACGCCGGGCGTGGAATGGGGCATCGTGTTGATGCTGGTGTCGCTGGCGATCTTCATCGTCGCGGCAACGATGGGCGGCTTGAATTACGTCACCACCACACTGCAGGCGCGCACGCGCGGCATGACGCTCATGCGCATGCCGCTCACGGTGTGGGGCATCTTCGCGGCGACCATTCTGGCGCTGCTGGCGTTTCCGGCGCTGTTCGTGTCGGCGGTGATGATGCTGCTCGACAGGACACTCGGCACCAGCTTCTTCGTGCCGGCCGTGGTGTCGATGGGGCAGACGCTCAAGCATGCCGGCGGCAGCCCGCTGCTGTTCCAGCACCTGTTCTGGTTTTTCGGGCATCCGGAGGTCTACATCGTCGCGCTGCCGGCCTTTGGAATCGTGTCGGACCTGATCAGCACCCACGCGCGCAAGAACATCTTCGGCTACAGGATGATGGTGTGGGCCATTATCATCATCGGTGCGCTGAGCTTCGTGGTCTGGGCGCACCACATGTTCATCGCCGGCATGAATCCGTACTTCGGCTTCTTCTTTGCCACGACCACGCTCATCATCGCCGTTCCGACCGCTCTCAAAGTCTACAACTGGGTGCTGACGCTGTGGCGCGGCGATATCCACCTGACCGTGCCGATGCTGTTTGCCATCGGCTTCATCAGCACCTTCGTCCTGGGTGGGCTGACCGGGCTCTACCTCGGCAACGTGAGCGTGGACATTCCGCTGTCGAACACGTACTTCGTGGTGGCGCACTTCCATATGGTGATGGGCGTGTCGCCGATCCTGGTGGTGTTTGGCGGCATCTACCACTGGTATCCGAAGGTGACGGGCCGCATGCTCAACGACACACTCGGGCGCGTGCACTTCTGGGTTACCTTCGTCGGCACCTATGCGATCTACTTCCCGATGCACTATCTCGGCATCCTGGGCATGCCGCGGCGTTATTACCAATATGAGGGCTACAGCTTCATTCCGCATTCGGCGCAGACGCTCAACACGTTCATCACCATCGTTGCGCTGATCGTTGCGGCGGCGCAGTTGCTGTTCCTGTACAACCTGGTGTGGAGCCTCGTGCGCGGCAAGCGTGCCGACGGCAACCCGTGGCGCGCCACCACGCTGGAATGGCAGACGCCGCAAACACCGCCCGTGCACGGCAACTGGGGCGCCGTGCAGCCCGTCGTCTACCGCTGGGCGTACGAATACAGCCCGCCGGGGCGCGCGGAAGACTTCGTCCCGCAAAACCAGCCGCCCGAGACGGCGCCCGAACCGGCACCGGCCCACCCGACGCTGCAACCCGGCGAGGCAAGTGAATGACTACACTGCGCCGCTCCTTCGTTCCTGACGCGCCGCCTGTCTTGCCGAATGCGAGCCGCATCGGCCTGATCATCTTCATGGCGGTGGCAACGACATTGTTTTCACTGCTGCTGCTCGCCTATACGATGCGCATGCGCGAGCCCGACTGGCAGCCGATCCCGCATCCGGCTCTGCTGTGGTGGAACACCGGCGCGCTGGTGCTGGCAAGCATCGCCATGCAGCGCGCCCGGCGGATTACCATGCACCGCGCGGCATGGCTGCTGTCCGGCGGTGTGCTCGCGGCCGTGTTCGTGATCGGACAACTGACCGCCTGGCGCATGCTGTCGGCGGCGGGGCAGACTGTCACCGTCAATCCTTCCAATAGCTTCCTCTACCTGCTCACCGGCCTGCACGGGTTGCATGTGCTGGGCGGGCTGGTGGCCTGGGCCGTGACGATCGCGCGGCTCCAGCGCGGGAACCCGTTCCGGACCCAGCGTGCCATCGCGCTGTGCGCCATCTACTGGCATTTCCTGCTGGCTGTCTGGCTCGTGCTGCTGGCGGCGATGTGGTGGATCACCCCTGGGTTCGTCGCCGCCATCTGCGGGCCGCTGTATGGAGCTGCGCCATGACCACGCCCACGCTCCCGACCGAATCCGCTGTCACCCCGCCCACCGACGCCGGGCCTGACGGCTGGCGCGGCATCGTCACCGACTGGTCGGCCGACCGCGAGGCCTTCAAGGTGCCGTGGGGCAAGGCGATGATGTGGATCTTCCTGCTGTCGGACACCTTCATCTTCAGCAGTTTCCTGATCGGCTACATGACGGTGCGCATGTCGACCACCGTGCCGTGGCCCGACCCTTCCAAGGTGTTCGGGCTCACTGTCTTCGGCGTGGATGTGCCCTTGCTGCTGATCGCCATCATGACGTTCGTCCTGATCAGCAGCAGCGGCACCATGGCGATGGCTGTCAACTTTGGCTACCGGCGCAACGCCAGGCGCGCCGCCCAACTGTTGCTGGCGACCGCGCTGCTGGGCGCGACCTTCGTGTCGATGCAGGCCTTCGAATGGACCAAGCTGATCGTCCATGAAGGTATCCGCCCCTGGAGTAACCCGCTGGGCGCGGCGCAGTTTGGCGCGTGCTTTTTCATGATCACCGGGTTCCACGGCTTTCACGTGAGTTGCGGCGTGATCTACCTGCTGCTGATAAGACGCAAGATCCTGCAGCCGGGGTTCACCGAGCACGGCAACTTCCAGATCGTGGAGATTGCCGGCTTGTACTGGCACTTCGTCGACCTGGTGTGGGTGTTCATCTTTGCGCTGTTCTATTTGTGGTGAGGCAGACCATGGACCACACCGATCTCGCCCAGCGACCCGACGCCGCGCACGGCCAGCAGCATCCGATCGGCATTTACCTGAAGATCTGGGGCCTGCTGTTCGTACTGAGCACGTTGTCGTACATGGTCGATTACTTCCACGTGCAGGGCCTGCTGCGCTGGACGCTGATCATCGTGCTGATGATCGCCAAGGCTGGGCTGATCGTGTCGATTTTCATGCACATGATGTGGGAGCGGCTGGCGCTGGTGTACGCGATCCTGATACCGCCCCTGTGCCTGCTGGTGCTGCTGGTGCTGATGGCTGCCGAAGCGCATCACACCTTCGGCATGCGCGAACTCTTCTTCCATTGATCGCTGCTGAGTCAGTCCGACATCAGATGTTTCGATCAAGTCGTTCAGCACGGAAACAATGTTCGAAACCATTCAATACTTCCATCGGTTTCGTCAAGCATGGAATCCGCCGCCGGATACTTGCACGTATCAGGGGGGTTCATTCAGCACGGGGGCGCGCCTGGAACGCACCGCTCCAAATACAAAACGGCCCGACAAATGCCGGGCCGTTCATGTTTCCTGGCTCGCTGAAAATTTCGGCGAAAAACACCTTCGAATCAGGCGTGCTTCTCACTGAATTCGCTGAGCGGCACAGGCTGCTTGAGCGGATCGAAGTCGGCCCACCGCCCTTGTTGCCAGTTGCCGGTCGCGCGTTCGATCGCCGCGCCTCCCGCATCGCGCAGCACCCGTGCGGCGTCCAACTGGTTGTCCGGCGACACGTGTACGGCCACCAGCACGCCGGAACCACGGATTTCTTCGTCGCTGGCTTCCTGCGTGCGCATCATCGCGCCGACCAAAGCACCGACATACGCACTCACCCCGGCTGCGATCAGCGACACGATGAGCGGCGCCGAAAACACCGCGAAGATCCCGACGCCTAGCACGGCGCCAACCGCTGCGCCAATCGTGACACCAATCTCGGCACCCTTCGGCGCCTCTCTCGCGTTTGCGTCGGTGCTGGTACCACCGCCGGGCTGAAAACGTGCGTGCTGGCCGGGCGGATTGACGAAAAACAGGGTGACGTCCTCCTCGACGAAACCGGCATTGAAGAGCCGTTGCACCGCGTCTTCAGCGGCGGGGAATGTCGTAAAGCGTGCTGCGACGATGAGTGACATGTGGCCTCCTTCCATCATTGACTAGCGGTAGCAGACTATGCCGCCCCACCTCACCGGTGCCGAGGCAAAGGTGCACGCGGTGGCACGCACCGGGACTACGCCATGGTGCCGCGATCGGGTTCCATTCCGTCCACTCTGAACAGTCCGCTATGTAACATTACGCCTTTGCCGCCGTTCTGGTTGATCACTTTCGCGCACACCGAACGGATACGCTTGCGGCCGTTGCCGAAAGCAGACATCAAGGCATTTGACCCTCCACTGCGAGTTAAAAGATTAATTATCGATTCGCTGACACGCTGCACGCTACGTGGTCGCCAGAACGCAGATCATTCCTCGGGATGACGATAGTCACGCGGCGCTATCAATCTCGCGACACAGAGAACTAGAATGAATTATCCGAATCAATCGGGAGAAAAATCGTGCAACTTCACATGGGTTCCCATCAATTCACACACGGCCAGCCCGACTGGCGGGCAGCCGTGCTGGCAGGCGTCATCGCGGGGGCTGTGTTCCTGGCGTTAGGAGTTGTCCTGATGGCAGTGATGACGGGCGGAAGTCTGCTGGAGCCCCCACGCATGGTCGCAGCGATCATGCTGGGACGAGGCGCATTGCAATCGCCGCAATCATTCTCAATTGGCATCGTGCTCGCGGCCTTTGTGGTGCATTTTGGCCTTGCCATCGTATTGGCGCTTATCCTCGGTCTGATCATGACGTCATTCAAGCTTGACTCGAGCATGGGAATGGCTTCACTGGCGGGTGGCGCCTTCGCTGTACTCGTTTACCTGATCAATTTCTACGGCATGACCCAGTTTTTTCCGTGGTTTGCAGAAGCGCGCAACGGCGCCAGCCTGTTCGTTCACATCGTCTTCGGTATCTGCGTCGCGAACCTGTACATGAGACTGGAGCGCAACAGAGTCAGGGCGGACGCGGGCGGCCCGTCGTAGCCCGGTCGTAATCAAACGAGCAGGTCACGAATTCACCGGTGATGCGCGGTGTTCGTATTGACACCGCGGTGCAAATGACAAAAGAGGCGCGATCGAAATAATCACGCCTCTTTTTTACAGCCGACCGCAGTCCCCGTCACGTCAATCGATCGCCCTGCCCGCGGTCTCGCGCATGAACGGCAGCGGCAGCAACGACACGACGCCGCAGCCGATCAGATACCACGCCGGCGCGAGATTGCTGCCCGAAACCTGAATCAGCCAGGTCGCGAAGAACTGCGCGAAGCCGCCGAAAATCGACACGCCGAGGCAGTACACGATCGACATGCCGGTCGCGCGAATCGCGCGCGGGAACAGCTCAGGCAGCATCACGATGTTCGGCACCGCAGTGAACGTGACGAGCAGCGCGAGGCCCGCGACCACCGCGAGCAGCACCGGCACCGTCGGCGAAGCATTGATCGTCATGAACGCCGGATAGACGGCGAAAATCAGCAACACGCGCGATACCCACAGCACGCGCTTGCGGCCGAGCCGATCGGACAGCGCGCCCGCGAACGGCGAGCAGATCACCGTGACCACCGCGCCGGTCCACGCGGCCCACAGCGCGATCGCCATCGGCAGATGCAGGATGCGGATCGCGTATGTCGACAGATAGAACAGCACGATGTAGTTCGCCGCGGTGCCGCCGATCGTCGTCAGCACGCCGGTCGTGATCGAGCGTGCGTGGTCGCGGAACAGGTCGCGGACCGGCAGCGACGGAGTTTGCGCCACGGGCTGCGCACCCATTTCACCAGCCGCTGCCGCGCCATCTTCGACACCCGGCAGCGTCTCGTCGAGATGCCGCCGGATGTAGATGCCGATCGGCCCCATCGCCATGCCGATCACGAACGGCACGCGCCAGCCCCAGCTTTCGAGCGCGGCCGGCGACAGCGTCGCGGCCAACGCGACGCCGAGCAGCGACCCCACCACCGTGTTCATCCCCTGGCTCACGAACTGCCAGCTGCCGTAAAAGCCGCGCGTGCGATCGCTGCCGTATTCGAGCAGCAGCGCCGTCGATGCGCCCACCTCGCCGCCCAGCGCAAAGCCCTGGATCAGCCGCGCGAGAATCACGAGCAGCGGCGCCGCGACGCCGATCGCCGCATAGGTCGGCGCGAACGCGATGATCGCCGAACCGAGCGTCATCAGCCACAGCGTCAGGCTCATTGCGGCCTTGCGTCCGGCGCGGTCCGCGTAGCCGCCCAGCACGATGCCGCCCACCGGCCGCATGATGAATCCGACGCCGAACGTGCCGACCGCGAGCATCAGTTGCACGAGTTGTCCCTCGACCGGGAAATACAGCTTGCCGATGATCGTCGCGAAGAAGCTGTAGATCGTGAAGTCGAAAAACTCGAGGCCGTTGCCGAGCGTGATCGCGGCGATCGCCTTTGCGTGGCCGACGCGCTTTTGAGCTTGATCGGCGAGGCGCGACGCATCGAGCGCATCGAGTCCGTTGGCGGCCGCGGGCCGCGGTGTGGCGGAATAGTCCATTTGTGTCTCCATCGTTATCCTTGTGCTGCGAGGGCAACGCGCTCGCGCGCCGCCGCGTCAAACGAGGAACGTCTGCGCGAGCTTGACCCAGTAGGCCGCGCCGGTCGCGAGGCAGGCGTCGTTGAAGTCGTAGCCGGGGTTGTGGACCATGCAGCCGCCCTCGCCGTCACCGTTGCCGATGATCAGATAGCTGCCCGGGCAGCGTTCGAGCAGGAACGCGAAGTCCTCGCTGCCGGTCAGCGGCTGCATGTCGCGAATCAGCCCGTCTTCGCCGAGCCAATCGAGCGCAACCTGGCGCGCGAGCGCGGTCATGGCCGCATCGTTGACGAGCACCGGATAGCGGCGCTGATAGTCGACCTCGGCGCGCGCGCCGAATACGGCCGCCTGGCCGGTCGCGACCTCGGTGATGCGCTGCTGCAGTTGGTCGCGGACCTCGGGCCGCAGCGCGCGCACCGACAGGCGCATCTCGGCGGTTTCGGGAATCACGTTCGGCGCTTCGCCGGCGTGAATCGCGCCGACCGTGATGATCGACATATCGAGCGGCGCGATATTGCGCGACACGATGGACTGCAGCGCGAGCACGATCTGCGCGCACACGACGACCGGATCGACCGCCTTGTGCGGCACCGCGCCATGACCGCCGCGGCCGATCACCTTGATGATCACCGTATCCGACGACGCCATGAACGACCCCGGCATGAAGCCCAGCTTGCCAGTGGGAAAGCCCGGCATGTTGTGCATCGCGAACACGGCGTCGCAGGGGAACTGCTCGAACAGGCCGTCGTCGAGCATTTTCTTCGCGCCGGCAAGCCCTTCCTCGGCCGGCTGGAAGATCAGATTCAGCGTGCCGTCGAAACTCTTTTCATGCGCCAGATACCTGGCGGCGGCGAGCAGCATCGCCGTGTGGCCGTCGTGACCGCATGCGTGCATCTTGCCGGGCCGCTTGCTCGCGTATGGCAGGCCGGTGGTTTCCTGGATCGGCAGCGCGTCCATGTCGGCGCGCAGGCCGAGCCGGCGCGTGCCGTTGCCGAGCTTCAGTTGACCGACCACGCCCGTTTGCCCCAAGCCGCGATGCACGGTGTAGCCCCACTCCCGCAGGCGTTCGGCGACCAGATCGCCGGTCGCGAACTCCTCGTAGGCGAGCTCCGGATGCGCGTGGATGCTGTGTCGCAGCGCGACCATTTCCTGTTCGATTTCGGCGATGCCCGCCGGAATGACCATCGTGTTCATGCCGTCTGTCTCCATGTCAGCGTGAACCGAGCATAGCCGTGCCGAATTTCGAGAGGCAGGCGTAGAATCGTTGCGGGTGCCAACCACTGGTTGCCCCCTTTCATCCTCCTGATTCGCATGAAACTGCATCAGCTCAATACCTTGGCCGCGATCGCGGATACCGGAAGTATCCGGGCTGCCGCCCGCTCGCTGGGGCTGTCGCCGGCCGCCGTGACCAAGGCGATGCGCGAACTCGA
Source organism: Paraburkholderia sp. BR10923 (assembly GCF_040948765.1). NCBI lineage: Bacteria > Pseudomonadati > Pseudomonadota > Betaproteobacteria > Burkholderiales > Burkholderiaceae > Paraburkholderia > Paraburkholderia sp. BR10923. The sequence goes on from NZ_JBFPKO010000007.1 coordinate 268,157, forward strand.
AGCCGACCTGCACGCGCCGCTGATCGTGCGCAGCGCGAGCGGTGTCGCGTTCACCGAGTTCGGCCGCGCGCTCGTCGTGCATGCGCGGCTCGTGCTCGGCCAGTTGCAGCGCGCGCAAGCCGAGATCGAGGCATTGCGCGGAGCCGCGGCCGGCAAGCTGTCGATCGGCGTCACGCCGTGGGTCGCGCTGACCTTTCTGCCGCCCGCCGTGCGGCGTTTTCGCGAACGGATGCCGGACGTGCAACTGGAATTTTTCGAAGGCCTGCTCGCGGTCGTGCAGCCGCGTCTGCGCGACGGCAGCCTCGATTTTTCGATCGGTCGGCCGCCGCCCGCGTCGCCGCAGTCGGAGTTTCAGAACGCGCCGCTCTTTTCGACGCACGCGGCGGTGGTCGCGCGGCGCGACCATCCGAAGGCCGGATGCCGCACGCTGCTCGACCTTCAGAACGAGGAATGGATCCTCAACTGGGACCCGGCGAGCCGCGAGTCGATGTCGAACAATCTGTTCGTCAAGCGCGGCATGCGGGTGCCGCACACGATCGTGCTCGCGCATTCGCTCGCGATCGTGCTAGGCCTGCTCGCGCACACGGACATGGTCAGCATCTTTCCGTGGCCGCTCGTCGAGGCGATACGCGCGAAGGAAAACCTGTGGGCGCTGCCGCTGCGCGAAACGCTCGACGAAACCATCATCAGCATCACGTCGCGGCGCGGTGCGCCGACGAGCCCGGCGGCCGCCTGCTTTCTCGACTGCCTGCGCGAGACGATCGACGAAGGCGCGCGCTCGCAGAACCCCGAACAGCGCCGGCTGTTTCATTCGATCGAACTGATGCTGTAGCGCTCGGAGCGTTCCTGCATGCGTCTTCGCTGTGTCGTCAATCGAGAAACTCGCCGGCCCGCTTCCTGAGCATCGCGCTGAAATCGTCGAGCCAGCCGATCGACAGCCGCCAGCTCTGCCAGTACAGATCGACGTCGATATGCTTGCCCGGCGCGACCTCGACCAGTTCGCCGCGCTGCAGATGCCCGGCGACCATCCGCTCCGGGCACATGCCCCAGCCGAGGCTCATCACGCACGCGCGCATAAAGCCGGCGACGTGCGGAATCCAGTGCAGCGGCGGATCGATCTCCGCGCGTGTGATGCGCCGCATGAAGCGCTTTTGCAGCTGATCCTTGGGGTTGAAGTCGACGCACGGCGTGCGCCGCAGGCTGTCGCGCGTGACGCCGTCGGCGAAATAGCGCGCGAAAAACGCCGGTGAGCACACCGCGAGGTATCGCATGCGGCCGAGGCGCGTCGAGCGGCAGCCCTGCACCGGTTCGGCCTGCGTCGTGATCGCGCCCTGCACGCTGCCGTCGCGGATGCGCTGCGCGGTGTAGTCCTGGTCGTCGATCACGAGGTCGAGCAGCATCTCGCGTTCGACGCAGAACGGCGCGACCGCGTCGATGAACCAGGTGCCGACGCTGTCGTCATTGACGGCGACGCGCAGCGCCGGCCACTGCTCGACGAGCGCGCCGGGCAGTGTCGGCAGGCGGCCGTTCAGTTCCGCTTCGAGCAATTGCACGCGCTCGGTGTGGCGGCAGAGCAGCGCGCCCGAGGTGGTGGCGACGCACGGCTGACCGCGCTTCACCAGCACGCTGCCGACGCGCTCCTCGAGCAGCTTGACCCGCTGCGACACCGCGGACGCAGTGATATTCAGCTCGCTTGCAGCACGGTCGAACGAGCCGTGGCGGACCACGGCGGCCAGCGCATCGAGCAAGGCGTAGTCGAGCATTAGCGTTCCTTAATCGGCATTAAGTAAATTAGGTTCTCTTATGTGACGCAATCACGCAGACTAGCGCGGCTGGAATATCCCGTCTATCCCTACTGCTTCCATTTTTCGGACCATTTATGAACTGGCTGTCTTTCTCCCACGGCGCGGCGCTGTGCGCATCACTGATCGTGACGATCGGCGCGCAGAATGCGTTCGTCCTGCGGCAGGGCATCATGCGCTCGCACGTCGGCAAGATCGTGCTGTTGTGCACGTTGTCGGATTTCATTCTGATCGGCGCAGGCGTCGGCGGCGCCGCGGTGCTGATGGAGCGCTACCCGCGCTTCGTACACGCGATGCTCTACGTCGGGCTCGCGTATCTGGCCTGGTTCGGCATCAGCGCGCTGCGCCGCGCGGTACGGCCGGGACACGCGGTGCTCGACGGTTCGAGCGGCGCATCCGCCGATCAAGTCCCGCCCACGCAACGCGCGCTGCCGATCATCCTGATGACGCTCGCGTTCACGTGGCTCAATCCGCACGTCTATCTGGACACGTTTCTGTTGATCGGCACGGCCGGCGCGCGCGAACCGCAAGGCGCGCGGGTCGCCTTCGCGCTCGGCGCGATGACGGTCAGCGCAGTGTGGTTCGTCGCGCTCGGCTATGGCGCGCGCATGCTGGCGCCGCTGTTTCGCCGCGCGACTGCGTGGCGTGTGCTGGATGGCGCGATCGGCAGCATGGTGTTGCTGCTGGCGGTTACGCAGTTGCGTTGAGCGTTCGACGCGGGCCTTATTCCACGCCCGATTCTTGCCGCGCATCTTGCGCGGCCTGCGCTTCGGCTTCGTCGCGCGGCACGAGGTTCATCAGCCGCGCGAGCACCGGCCACTTCAGCAGCGACTGCTCGTAAGCCTCCTTCGCCTGGGCATCGAAATAGCGGCCCGCCTCGACCTCCGGCAGACGCAGTGCGAGGCCGCTGATATCGTCGACGGGCCAGCCGCCGCGCGCGGCGTTATTCGACGTATTGCGCGCCTTCATCATTTGCCGTCCACCCACACGCCGTCCGGCGTCTTCACCACATAGCCGGACGCGGTCTTCATCGTCACCGTCCCCTCGTTTTCGCCGACCATCTGCGTTTGCGGCAGATTCGTCGCGTACTGCGACAGGCTCACACCCGGCTTGAACGGGCTGTTCGACACGAGATTCGACAGCAGCTGGGCGAGCGCGAGGAAGCTCGACGGATCGTCGATCACCGTGGTCGGCCCATGATTGCCCTGGAAGCCGACCACGCGCACGCCGACCGGCCCGTGCACGATGCGCGGCGTCGGAATCTCGCGCAGGCCCGCGACCTGGTTCGTGTCGCCGCGCAGCGCCGCGCCGTGCTCGGGCACGAACACGATCACCGCGCGCCGCCCGGACGATGCGATCAGATCGGCGAAGCGGTCGAAGTCGCTCATCAGCTTGTTCACGCGCAGTGGATATGAATCGATACTCGTCAGGTTGCTATTCGGCAGCCGGTTGCCATCGTGCAGGCTGATCGTGTTGTAGTACAGCGCGACCGGCCCGGCGATGCTCGCGCGCTGCGCGTACCACGCGGCGAGCGTCTCGTAGTCGTCGCGAATCGGCGAGCCGTCGAACGCATGCATCGCGACCGGCACGCTCGTGTTCGGAATCAGCGGCACGTTCGGAATGCCGGCGTTGTCGTGGATCAGTTCCAGGAAATTGTCGAAGTGGCCGTCGTGGTTCAGCATCGTCTGCGGCGTGTAGCCGGCCTGCGCGAGATCGGCGAGCAGATAGCACTGCTGCGGCGCGTTCTTGTACAGGTCCGCGTGCGCCTGCTGGCCGCAGCTCGCGCGCAGCACGCGAATCGCGGCCGGCCCGCTATAGCTCGCCGCGGTGCTGAAGTTCGTGAACAGATAGTCGAAGCGGGACAGCAGCGGATGATTGCGCGCCTTCGCGACATCGAGGTCGTCCCACGACAGCGAGCAGATGTGCAGCACGATCACGTCGAACTGCGCGTTCGGATCGGCGGCCAGATGGCCGAAGCTGACCTGCCGTTGCGACTCCTGCGTGCGGAACGCGGCGAGCGCAGCGTTATGGTCGAGCGGCTGCGCGGCGAGCGGGTTGTTCGCTCCATTCGGGCCGGCATTCGCCGCTGCGTTCGCCGACGCTCCACGCAGTTGCGCGAGCACCACGCCGCCCTCGTGCCACAGCGGAACCGCGACCAGCGCGATCAGCACGAAGGTCGCGACGCGCACCCAGCGATTCACGATCAGATAGCCGACGAGCGCGCCGAGCGCGGCGAGCAGCAGCATCGGCGGCAGGAAGCGCTGCGCCAGTTCGAGCCAGTAGCCGTAGCTGAACGTGGTCAGATTGCCGAACTCCTCGGACAGACGCGAGAACGGCGGCACGTTCGCCTCGTAGTACATCAGCGGCACGCCGAGCGCGAGACCGACCAGGTTGCGCACGATGCGCAGCGCGCGCCGGCGCAGCGTCGAAGTCACGACGAGCGCGAGCGCGAAGCCGAGATTCGCGAGCCACAGCGGCTGCAGATGGCCGCCCGCGAACAGGTACAGCTTGAGGATGAAGTACAGGTTCCACAAAGTCATCGACAGGTTCTCTCTTTGGCCTGCGCGCGCCACGATGCGCGCAGGCTGTATCAATAGCGGGTGCGGTCGAGCGCGAGCAGTGTCTCGCAGGCACGCGCGAGCCCGCCCCACAGTCGCGAATAGCCTTCGACGCCCATCGCGAGCACTTCCTTCAAACCAAGCAGCGGCGCGTCCTCGCTCGTTTGCTCATGCCAGTCGAGCCACGCGTCGGCACGGCCGAACGTGCATTGCACGAGCTGCCGTTGTTGTTCGAGCGTGAGGCCGTCGAAGCGCACGCCGAGGTGCCGGCCGACGCAGCGGCTCACGTACACCGGAAAATGGAACTGACGATCGCCGCGGCTCAGGCACACGCCGAGACTGTCGCCCGGCGCCAGGTTCAAACCCGGCTCGACATCGAGACCGAGGCCGCCGGTCGAATAGTCGCTGGTCGTGCAGGCGAGCGTCGAGCCGTCCGCGAGCAGCAGCGTCGCCGCCGCGCGCATCGCGATGCGATGCGTGACGCGCACCTGCTTCGCCTCGCGCGCAACGCTCGAGGCCGCGCCGAGCATCACGAGGTTGTAGAGGGTCCAGAACACGTTCATCAGAATCGTCGCCGTTTCGCCGCTCTGCCCGAACATCAGCCGGTACACGCCGGCCGCGAGCGCGCCGCTGTTCAGTGCGAGCAGCACCAGATACGGCTTCGACGTCGACCAGTCGAAGTAGCCCTCGCTGATGCGCCCGCCCTTGTCGGTCACGTTGAACTTGCCGTGCTTCGGGCTGAAGAACGCGATGGTGGTCGGCAACACGATGTACCACGCGAGCACCGACTCGTAGACTTCGGCCCAGAACGAGTGACGGTACTTGCCCTGCATGCGCGAGTTCGCGAGGTTCGCGAGCACGATGTACGGCAGCACGAATCCGGCGATCGTCGTCGCCGATGCGTTGATGAAGTACATCTGGAAGAACAGGTACGCCATCGGCATCGTCAGGAACACGAGCCGCGGCACGCCGTAGAAGAAATGCAGCATCGCGTTGCCGTAGCAGAGCCGCTGGAAAAAGCCCAGCCCGCGGCCGATGAACGGATTGTCGATGCGAAAGATCTGCGCCATGCCGCGCGCCCAGCGCGTGCGCTGCTGGATATGGCCCGCGAGGCTCTCGGTCGCGAGACCGGCGGCCTGCACGGTCGGCAGATAGGCGGTCGTGTAGCCGCGCCGATGCAGCTTAAGCGCGGTATGCGCGTCTTCGGTGACGGTCTCCACCGCGATGCCGCCCACTTCTTCGAGCGCATCGCGTTTGAGGATCGCGCACGAGCCGCAGAAAAACGACGCGTTCCACAGATCGTTGCCCGACTGCACGAGCCCGTAGAACAGATTGCCCTCGTTCGGCACGCGGCGGAACGTGCCGAGGTTGCGCTCGAACGGGTCCGGCGAAAAGAAGTGATGCGGCGTCTGCACCATCGCGCAGCGCGCGTCGCGCAGGAACGTGCCCATCGTCGTCTGCAGGAACGAGCGCGTCGGCACGTGATCGCAATCGAAGATCGCGACGTACTCGCCCTGCGTGCGGGCGAGCGCGCTATTGATGTTGCCGGCTTTCGCGTGACGGTTGTCGTCGCGGGTCAGATAGCCGACGCCGCAGGCCTGCGCGAAGGCTCTGAATTCCTCGCGGCGGCCATCGTCGAGCAGATAGACGCGCAGCTTGTCGGCGGGCCAGTCGATGCCTTGCGCGGCGAACACGGTGGGCCGCACGACGGAGAGGGGCTCGTTATAAGTCGGGATGTAGATGTCGACGCTCGGCCAGCTCGATGTGTCGGTGGGCAGCTTCGCGACCGCGCGCTTCAGCGGCCACGCGGTCTGCACGAAACCGAGCAGCAGAATCACCCATGTATACGCTTCCGCGCCGAACAGCAGATAACCGAGAATCGCCTCCCCCGGCGTCTGGAACGACAGCGTCTGGGTGACGCGCCACCACACGTAGCGCACCATCGCGAGCATCGCGAGCGTGGTCAGGATCAGCACCGGCATGCGGCCCGGAAAGCGTCGCACGATCAGCGCAATGAATACGAGCACGGCGAAGAACTCGAACTGACCGTCGGACTGCAGTGGCGACGTGCCGATCACCGCCCACAAACCGATACCCGCGACAACCATCAACGGCAGCAGCCAGCGAACATGGCCGATGCGCTGCGTCGCGTCTTCGAGCCGCGTGCCCCAGCGCTGCCACGGCAAGCCCGCCAGCAGCGCGTCGACGCGCTCGCGCCCGCGCCGCCCGAGCAACCAGAGCGGCACGAGCCAACGGTCGATCCAGGCGGCCAGCGCCCGCACTGTCGCCGCCGCGCTTCGTGACGACGAACGCGGCGCGCGCACGAACGCGCGCCACAGCCATGCGCGCAGTCGATGCGGTTCGAGCACGCCCCATTGCAGCGCGAAATGCAGCAGGGCCGCGCGCATCCAGCGGCGCGCGTAATCGGGCTTGCCCGCCGCGGGCGGCCGGAAGAACAGCCGCACGAACCAGTCGAGCGGCGTGCGAGTCGCGGGCACGCCAAGGCCGCGCGCGACCCAGTCGAGCGCTCGCGTACGCAACGAACGCGTTTCCCGTTCGCTCATGACCCGCCGTCCCGCCGATCGAGCGGCGCCGTGGCTTCGGTGAGCCACGCGTCGAGCCAATTCGCGAGCCCCTGCAGATCGTGCGACGCCTGCGAATGCGGGGCGTCGTCGAACAGCCACGTGCCGCGCGCGAACGACTCGGGCAATGCAACATCGAGATGCACGCGCTGCGCGAGCGGCAGCTTGTCGCCGAGCGCCGCGCCGAGCATCGCCAGCACGTCGCGCTGCATGTCGCGCGCGGGGTTCAGCCGGTTCACGATGATGCGCAGCTGCGCGCATGTATCGCGCAGCGCCGCAAGCCGCGTGACCAGCGTCGCGCAGGCGGCCGGTTCGGGCGGGGTCACGCACAGCGCGAGGTCCGCGCAACGCAGCGCGTGCTCGGCCTGCTGCGACGGATAGCGCGCGGTGTCGATCAGCACGACGCCATCGCGCGGCAGATCGAGCTCGGCGAGCGCGTCGGCGAGCCAGCGCGGATCGGCGGCGAGGCGTGCGTCGCACTGCGTGCTTTGCGCGGTGGACACCGCGCCGTACGGCACGAACAGCACGCCGTCCGCGTTGCGCCACGTGGATGCATGCCATGCGGTGTCCGCATCGAGCAGCGCCTGCGACAGACCGGAAGCCGCGAGACCGTCGATGCCGAGCTGCGCGCCGAGCATGTTCTGCGGATCGAAGTCGAGCGCGACGACCTGGCGGCCGCGGCGCGCGAGCAATACCGCGAGCACGGCGGTCAAGGTGGTGCGGCCGGTGCCGCCCGCGGTCGAGACGACGGCGATCGTTTTCATCGCGCCACCTCGTCCTGGGTCGTATCGAGCGCGGGCAACAGCCGCGCGCGCAGCGCGACCGGCTCGATCTCGCACGGCACCGCGTCGCGCGGATCGAAGCCGCGCATGGCCGCAAGAGCGCGCCGCGCGCCGACGCGCTGCCAGACGATCCACATCGGCAGCGCGACGACCATGCCGGCCACGAAACACATCAGAACCAGTTCGATCATTCGATGCTCCTCGCGCGCACCGGCATCGCGCTGGGTTCGGCGCGACGACGCGGTGGCATGGGGTGGGGTCGGCGGCGCTCAGTAGCGAGCGGTTTCGCTTCGGCTGATCCGGCAGGCCGGGTTGGCGCAGACGTTGGCGCGGCATCGACTTCGAGCTCGGCACGCGCATGAACCAACGCCACTTCCACTTGCGCGAGTTGCACGGCGGCCACGTGCGCCGCTTCGCCCGCGGCTTCGTGCGGCGCTGCGGCGAGCGGTGAGCTCAAAGGCGCGCCATCACGCATCGACGCCGCGAACATATCGCTGTAATCGGCGATCCGGTTGCGCCGGTTGGCCGCGTCCAGCGCGTCGAGTTCGGCGCCGATGCTCTGCTCTGCCAGGTGCACGAGCGAATCGGCGAGCTGTTCGACCGGCACATCGATGATCCGCGCCAGCGCGGCGTCCGCATCGGCGAGCCGGCAGGCGAACAGGAACACATACAGATGCGACGCGTCGACGGTCAGCACGTCGCCCGCGCGGCGCGGCACACAGTGCTTCAGCGCATCGACGTGCGCGCATTGCGGCAGCAGCGTCAGCTTCACGAGCACATGCGGCAGTTGCAACACGCCGCTGCGTGCGAGCACGAGGCGCACGCGCTCGCAGAACGCGCCGGCCGGCAGATAGCCGCGCACGTCGTCGCTCAACGCGGCGCTCAATGCGCTGCGGTAGTCGGCGGCGACCGGCCGCGTATGGAGTTGCCCCTGCAGCGACTGCAGCAGCGACTGCATGCGCGAGAACGGCAGGTCGCGGCCGAGCACGAGGTTCGCGCCGAGCGTCAGCACGAGCAGCTCATATTGATGGCGCAACACTTCGCCCCGCTCGACGACGACGATCTTCAGCGCGCGCCCGGCCTGGCGGCGCAGCGCATGAACCGTCGCGCACAACGCGTCGAGCTGCGCGCCGCCCGCGTAATCGAGCACCACGGTCGCGGCCTGAGCATGGGCGCACGCGCTCAGCACCGCGGCCTGATCGGCGCACACTTCCCAATGCGGCGGCAGCCACGCCTCGTGACCGCGCACCACCGCGCGGCTCACGACGACCCGCTGCTCGTCGCGCGCGAGCAGGCGTTCGCCGCGCGCGACGCTGCTGGCCAGCGCATCGGGCGCGACGCTGAGGTGGCCGCTGTCGGTAAAGCGCAGCGAGCGGACTTCGCCCGTCACCAGCGTGCGATCCGCGCGCCAGAAGTCGGCATGCCACAGCAGCTCGCCATGCGTGCGCTCCATCCGTGCGACGCCCGCGCATGCCGCATGGAACGCGTTGCGGCGTGATGCATCGATGACGCCGTCCGGCGCGCCGCGTGTATCGAGTGAATCGTCTTCGCCATTTCCATCGACGCCGAGCAGCAGCACCAGCGTAATACGCCGTGCCGCGCACCAGTTCGCGAGCATGCGGCCTTCGTGCGCGAGCGCGGCGGCGTCGTGCCAGTTGAACCAGCGTTCGGCGCCTTCGATGAAATACAGCGAGCCTGCACGAAAACCGAAGCGCTTCAGCGCGCGCAGACCGCCGAACAGTTTGCCGTGCGTCGCGGCGCTGTCGGCTTGCTGCTCCGACTCTTGCGCATCATTGACGGCCGGCATCGCCAGCACGTTCAGATTGCGGGGCCAGCCCGCGGCCGGCGCGTTGGCGCTAAAGCCCAGCTCGCGCAAACGCTGGGCAACGGCCGCGCGTTCACGCGCGAGCACAACCGTCACGTCGCGGGTGAGCGCGATGCGCGCGCTTTCCCAGATCAGTGTGTCGACGCCCGGCGTGTCGCCCCCCGGCGTGCGCGGCGCCGCGTAGATCGCATACAGCTTGCCCGCTTCGAGCGCGGCCCATTCGCCCGGCAAGGCCTCGATCGCGAGACGGCCGACCTGCCGTGCGCGACGCTGCGCGCCGGTGCCGCCGAACATGCGCAGCCAGCGTCGCATGAAAGTGCGCCCAGAAGTTTGGGTTGGATTCGAAACGGTGTTCACGTCTGCTGTCCCAGGTCTCGTTGCATCGCCGTTCAATAGCTCGAATAAAGCCGTACCGGCTGCGGCGACAGACGGTTGTCCTGCCTGCGCGCATCGAACGTGTAGCGCAGATAGACGAGCGCGGCGCTCGGTGCGTAGTCGTGCGAGCGATCGATGCTCAACTGCGCGCCCAACACCAGATGCGGATCGGCGCGATACTCGACCACGCCCGCGAGCCCATACGAAAACGCGACGCCCCGTGTCGAGCTGCCCGCATTGACGAGACTCTCGAGCCCCGGCGCCGCGCCGAGACCGGCGGGCAGACCGTTCGGGTAGTACGGCGAATCCCGCTCGTACGAATTCGACACGCCGACGGTCGCGCTCAGATCCCACTTCAGCGCGCCATGCCGCCCCAGCCATTCGAGCGGCACGCCGAGCGACAGATAGCGCTGCGGACTGTAGTAGCCGCCCTGCCCGAACGAATAGAAGCGCAGGTTGTTCGTGTAGTGCCACGCGTTGCCGACGAGGCCGGTGCTCACCAGTGAATTCGCGCGCCGGTAGACCGGCATCGTGAAGCCGGTGCGCAGCGTGACTTCCTGATTGCTCGCGACGTTGCGCCCGGTCAGCTCACCCGCGCCGAGATCGGCGAACAGGTTCGCCGCACCGAGATCGAACGATGAATGCAGGTCGATGCCATCGCGGCGCACGCCGCCCCACACGGTGCCGGTCACCGGATCGTGCATGCCGGCATACGACAGCTGGCTACCGGTTTCCGGACGGCGCGAGCCGCTGACTGAAAAGCTCGCCGGTCCCGCGTCGAAGCGGTAGCGCACCCCGCCGACGAGGTAAGACACGGGGAATCCGAGCGGCGTCGTGCCGAAGTCGAAGCGCCACGCGTCGGACGTGTAGCCCGCGCCGAGCGCGACCCCGGTGACCGACTGATGCAGATACGGCAAGCCCGCGGCCAGCGTGGCGAGTTGCTGCGGCGACAGGCCGAGCGACGTGCCGAGCTTGTCGGCTGCGCCGAAGCTGCCGAAGGTATCGCGCGTGAACGCGTTGGCGTCGCTGACATCCAGCGTGTCCGCGTCGAGATGCACGGTATCGATGTGCGCGAAGAAATGGCCGTCATAGCGATACGGGATCTGCACGTACAGCGGCACCTGCCACGCGCGCAGCTGCGAGATGCCCGCGTCGCCGGACTTATATGCGGGCAGCCAGCCGGTCTCGATCGACGGATTGCGGCGCTGTTCGAGATCGTCGAGCGCGGCTCGCGCGGGCGTGCCATCGGGTCCCGCGCGCACGCCCGCCGAGCGTTCCTGCGCGAGCGACAAACGGTACAGCGAAGCGGCATCCTCGTACTGCCCGAGGTCTTCGGCGATGCGGCCGCTTTGCACCGTCACGTCCGGCCGCGTCGGATACGCGGCGCGCAGTGCCGTGGTGATCTGCTGCGCGTCGCGCGCTTGGTTCAACGCGGCGAGCCGGCGCGCGGCCGAGAGCCGCGTGTCGACGTCGTCGGGCGCGGCGCCGTCGAGCACATCGTGCACGACGCGCAGCGCGGCGCCGCGCTGGCCGCTCTGCTCCAGCACACGGGCCAGCGCGAGCTGCACTTCCGGATCGTTTGGCTGCGCGGCGAGCAATGGCGCCAACGTCGCCCGCGCGGCCGCGTAGTGGCCCTGCACGCGCTGGAGGTCGGCGAGTTCGAGCGTATAGCGTTTGTCGCGCCGACCGGCGGGGCTGACCGCCGCGAGTCGCTGCCCGGCCGCTTCGTAATCCCCATGATCGATCGCTTCGTCGGTTTGACGTAGGGCCGCACGCAGCGCCTGATCCTCGAGGCGCGCGTGTTGCGCAGCGTCCAGCTTCAGCCGCGGATCGTCACGCAACTGCTGAAGCCATGCGGACAGCTCCGCGTCGCGTCGCGCGCTGCCGAGCAGATCGCCGTAACGCAGCCGCACGTCCGCGTCGGCCTCGCCCGGATGCGCGCCGATCCAGTCGCGCAGCAATGCGAGGCCGCGCCCGGCGTCGCCCACGTCGATCCACTGCGCGCCGACCGACGCGAGCAGATTCGGATCGTCGCCGGCCAAAGCGCGTGTGTCGTCGAGCAGGCGGAGCGCGCTCGCGCGATCGTCGCGGGCGAATGCGGCGCGCGCGTCGGCAAGCTTTCGTTGCGTTTGCAGATTGCGATCGAGCGCCCGCATACCCTCGGTGCGCTCCTGCTCCGGGATCAGCGCGAGCGCTTCTTGCGCGCCGCTCAGGTCATCGAGCGAATCGCGGTAAAGCGCGCTCGCATAGCGCATCTCGGCCGATGGCGCGAGCGCGAGCCCCTCGTCCATCACATTGCGGCCGAGTTGCGGCAGGCCGAGATCGCGGTACAGACGCGCGAGCGCGAAACGGGTCCACGCTGCGTCGGGCTCGCTGCGCAAGGCGGCTTCATAGCGTTGCGCGGCGGGACCGCGCTCGCCGTCGGCGAGCAACTGGTCCGCCTGTTTGGCAAGCAGATCGGCACGCAGACGAGCGAGGCTCTGGCGATCGTCGGCAGCGGTGAAGCGGCTTTGCAACGCGTCGATCAACGGCTCGACCTGCGCCGCGCGGCCGGTGTTTTCGAAGAGCGTCTGGGTGCTGCGCAGCGCTGCCACGCTCGGCGCATGCCCGCTCAGCATGTCGCGCAAGAGCGGCTCGGCCGCGCTCCAGTCGTGCTGCGCGAGCAGCGCGTCGGCGAGCATCAGCTTCGCGTCCGCGTTGTCCGGCTCCATCGCGAGCGCCGCGCGTGCCGCCCGCTCCGCCTCCTGCGCGTGGCCCGCCGCGGCAGCCGCGCGGCCTTGCGCGAGCGTGCCCCAGAATTGCGCGGTGCGCGCGAGGCTCTGCCATTTCGCGCGATTGTCGGGCGCGAGCGCGGCCGCGCGCAGAAACAGCGTGCGCGCTTCGTCATGCCGCCCGGCCCGCATACGCGCGATGCCGAGACCGCCGACTGCGTCGGCATCGTCGGGACGCGCGCTCGCGGCGCGCGCGAGCAGCGGCTCGGCGGCCGCGACATCGTTGCGCTCGAGCGCCCGCAGACCGCGCTGCTGGGCGATGTAGTCAGGGTTGTGTTCGAGTTGCCGTTGCGCGTCGAGGCGCGCTTCGAGCGTCGCGACACGCTCGCGGAATTCGGTGTCGTCCGGCACGAGTTGCAGGTACGCGCGCAACGCCGGCAGATACGCGAGGTCCACGCCTGCCGATTGCAGCACGTGACGCCACGTGTCGAGCGAGGCCGTGCGATCGGAGTCGGGCCGCGTCGCCAGATTCCACGCGATGCGGTTGGCCTCCGCGCGCGTATCGCCGCGCGTGTTCAGCAGATTCGCGAGCACCAGCGCGGCATCGACGTCGGACGGATCGGCGGCGATCCGCCGATGCAGTGCGACCAGCGCCTGCTCGCGGCCCTCGGGCGTGCCCGCGAGAATCTGGTAGTACTCGGCGCCGAGCGAGCCCGACGGCGCGCCGTGCGGAAACAGCAGTTGCAAGCGCCGCGCCGCCTCGGCGGAATGGCCGCTACGCGCGAGCAGACGCACGGTCGCGAATTCCTCGCGGCCGTTGGTGGCGACGCGGAATTCGTCGTCGATCTGCTGGATCGCCGCGCTGTCTGGCGCTTTCGCGCGCAAGCGTGCGAGCGTCGCCTGCGCGGCTTGCGCTTTCCCGAGACGCAATTCGATGCGCACCTGTTCGGCAAGCAACACCGGATCGCCCGGCGCGGCTAGCAGCGCCTTGTTGATTGCCTGCAACGCAAGGTCGTCGCGATGTTTGGTCGACCACATGCGCGCGGTCGCGAGCAGGCGTTGCGCGGCGGGGTTTGGTGGCGGCGCTATGGTCGGCTCAGCAGCGGGTGCCGCCAGCGTACCGATGGCAGCGGTGCGCGCGGCCGTCGTGCGCATCGCTTCGGCTTGCCCGGTGTTGCCGTACGCGTGACCCGTGATCGCCGCGGCGCATGCGCACGCGACCACGCTGAAACGCGCCGCGCGCGTTACTGCGGCGCGGCGCGGCACGACGTGCTCCAGTGCGGATCGAGGGTGCCGTCGGCGGCGAAACGATAGCGGCCTTCGCGCCAGCCGAGCGCGAACAGGCTCAGCACGCTCGTGTAGTAACCGGCGGCCGTCTCGCTATCGAGCGCGGCGACGCGTGCGATCTGCGCATCGGCGAGCGCGCGCTGGCCGCGCGCATCGAGAAACGGCACGGCCGCCGCCGAAAAACCGGCGTTGCCCATGTTGATGCCGGCACGGCCATCGCTCGCGTCGACTTTCTCGGGCGGCGCGCCGTGCGCGGCGATGAAGTTCGCGAACGGCGCGAAGCGCGCGAGCAGCGTCGGCGCGAGCGGATCGCGCCGGTCGAGCATGCCGGTCCACAGGTACACGCGAATCGCGTTATAGGCGCTCTCGGCGTGGGTCTCGGCGTCGGGTGCGAAGCCGCGGTTCGCGCGGTACAAAGCCCAATCCGGCGAGAAGCCATGCGGCGCGGTATCGACCAGGATGCGGCTCGTGCTCGCGAGCAAACGCGGCCAGCGCGGATCGTCGGGCAGCCGCGTGGCGAGGCCGCGCAGCACCTGCGGCGGCATGTAGCTCGGATTGACGCGCCACACGTCCGCGTCCGGATGAAAGCCGACCGGCCCCGGCAGCAAGGTCAAGCCGAGCCCCGGCGCGTTGGCCGTTTCCTCGTCGAGCACACGGCGGGCGAGCACCGCGCCGCGCGCCGTGTAGCTGCGCTCGCGCCAAGCGTCGCCCGCTTCGAGCAGCGCATAGGCGATCCACAGGTCGGCATCCGACGATGCATTCGCGTCGAGCACCGCCCAGTTGCCGTCCTCCGAGCGGCCCCACAGCCACGCCGGCAAACGCGCGGTCAGGTCGCCTTGCGCGAGATGCTGCTCGGTCCAGCGCAAGATCGTGTCGAAGGCCGCGCGGTCGTTCGCGACCAGCGCAAAAAACAGTGCGTACGATTGGCCCTCCGACACCGTCCGCTCGTCGGACGAACCGACGTCGATCACGCGGCCATCGGCGGAAAGGAAGTCGCGCTTGAACTGCTGCCAGCGCGGCCAGGGCGCGGCGGTGCAAGCTGTGATGTCGGCGTGGCTCGGGAGCGGCGCTTGCGTGGCGAACGCGTGGTGGCTGCTCGCGAGCGTCAGCATCGTGGTCAGCACCGTTGCTGAAACGCTCGCCGTTGTTCGCACGAGCCTGCTCGCGAACCTCGCGTGCAGGTCCGCGACACTTTCAACGCCCACCCCGTCGCGCACTGCCCGCCACAGCGCCCCGCCCTTCGACTGACTCATCGATCAGACTCCCCGGCGCCGCGCGGCCAGTTCCTGCAACGCGGTGAACGCGCCGATCGCGAGCAGCAAGCCGGCGAGCGCGCCGAGCACGCCGAGCAGCACCGGATGCTGAATCGCCTTGCTCCACAGCCGCGCATACCAGGGCACGTAGCCGACCAGATAGGTGTCGCCGACGCGCATGCTGTCCACCTTGCCATCGCGCAGCAAAGCGACGTCGCCCTGCAATTGCGCGACACGGTCCGGCTTTTCGAGCATGTCGAGCAGTTGCGACAACTGCTGCTGATCGGTGGCGCTCAGTGCGACGACGCTGCGTCCATGGCTGTCCGGCAATTCGAAGCCCATCAGCGCGGCCAGCGGTCCGTCGCGTTCGATCCGCGCGCCGCCGTCCGGCCGACGCGCGTCGCTGTGCGCGGCGCCGTCGCGCCGGGCGGCGCTGTGCCACTGCTCGTCGACCGCGAACGAGGCGCGCGCGAGCGGGCTCGACGCAGCGGCGCCCGACGCGGCGGCGTCGCCCGCCTGGGCGCCGATCGTCAGTGGCAACGCATGCGGCCAGCGCGCGAGCCACGGCGCCGAGCCGTTGCCGCCGATCACGAGCAGATCCTTGCCGCTCAGCTGCGCGAGCTCGCGCGGCCGCGCGACCTGCACGCGCAGCGCCGGATAGCCGGTCCATTGCCCCATGTGGCCAAGCATCGTCAGCAGGCTTTCGAGCTCCTGCGGCGCGGGATGCTCGGGAATCACGACGGCCGTTTGCGACAGGTCCGCGTAACGCGTGAACGGAAAGCCGCTGTTCGCGAAGAACGCGAGGTTCGGCATCCGTGCGTAGTGGACGAAATCCGAGAAGTCGATCGTCGAGTCGGGATCGACCGCGGCCTGCACCGGGTTCGTCGCGACGCCCTGGCAGAGCCCGGTCTTCTGCGAATCGAGATTGAAGCGCAGTTGCAACTGGTTCGAGCTGCCGACCCGGAATGCCGGAATATCGAGCGCGCTCGTCGCACGGTTGGCGTTGTTCGACAGCACCGGCAATTGCAGGCGGCCTTGCGCGTCGTCGGCGGTCGCGAGCGCGAGCCGGTACGACTTGACCAGTTGATCGTTGATCTGCACCGCGAGCGCCGAGTTGTTCTGCACGGTCGGCGCCGTGTAGCGATACTTCAGATTCAGCGGCACGCCCGCGCCGTTCCACGAGTACAAATCGGCGGGCACGCGCAGGTTCAGACGGATCGCGTCGGGCGTGCTGCCGCGCACCTGTAGTTGCGACGGATCGTCGATCAGTTCCTTGAACGAGACCGGCCGGTCGACCGGCAGCCAGCGTGGCGCGTCGTAGGGCTTCCTCGGCGCGCCGGCGGCGAGCTGCGTGATGCGCACCGCGGGACCCGCTAGCGCGGTCGTGCCGAGCACCAGCGCGGTGCTCGCTTCATCGACTTCGGCGGCGCTGCGGCCGGTCACGATCAGCAGCTTGCGGTTGGGCGCGACGGGATTGTCGGCGACGATCAGCATCGGACCGTTGACCGGCGGCAGCGTGAGGCCGGCGGGCAGCTGCTCGCTGCGCGCGACGACGACCGCGTGTGAGTCGGTAGGCAACGTCGACAGCGCCGGAAAGCGCGCCTGCCGATAATCGGCCTGCGCACCGAACCACGAAGCGAGTACCCCCGCGCTGTGCAGCGTCGCGTTGTCGGCGGCGGCCGGCAGCACGAACGGCAGACGCAGCCGGTTCGCGTCGCGGTGATCGAAGAACGGCGCAGGCAGCAGCGCGAGATCGTCGGGCAACCGGATCGGCGCGGTATCGACGATGAACTCGCTCGACGGACTCACGTCGGCCCACAGCGCCGAGTTCTCGGGGTCCTCGCAATGCTCGAGCGTGTAATGCGCGATCAGGCGCAGACCGATCTGGTTGTAGTCGGTCAGAAAACGCGGATCGAGCGGGATGTCCTGGGTGACGAGCTTGCCGGCGTGCTCGCGATCGAACGGCACGGTCGCGATCACTTCGTTGTTGATCGACACCTTCAGATGCGACATCGCGAACACCAGCGACGGCGAATACGTGTAGCGCAAGCGCAGGCGCGCGGCCGTGACCACGCGATCGAGCCGCACGCCGAGATTGACGGTGCGCGCGTCTTCGACACCGCGCAGCGTCAGCGGCTGATACGCGCCCAAGGTCGGGAATGAAACGCGCGATGTGCTGGAGCCGGATGCGGGCGTCGGGACGCTGGCATCGTTGTCGAGGTAGTTGGCGCTGGGATTGGCCTTGGCGGCACTCGCGCTCGCGACAGTGGGCGCGGCCGGCGCAATCGCCGCGGCGGCGACGACAGGCACCGATGGCGCGGCGCCCGACGCGACGGCATACAACGCGCCGACAACGGCGCTCAGCGAAACGCACAACGACACAACTGGTTTCATGAACAGCTCAGCTTGTTGGACCTGGACCGTGCGCACACGAGTGCGCCACTTACGGTGCGAATCCGGTCTGCCGCGCGAACGCGCGAAGTGGGAAAACGGACTGCCGGCACGCACAGGAGAAACACGCGGCGCACCATTCCTCGTATACGGAAAATCCGGCGAAACCTTGAGCGGAACGAGCAACGGGGATGACCAACATTTGAGATTTGAACGCAATCGGCAGCAGCCCTAACCGGTTATACGTTCCTTTCATTTTTCCGAAGCCGGTCGGTCAGGCGAGAAGGTGCCAGGAGCCTGCCGCTGTTGGGCGGCGCAAAGATATCACAATTTGCAACCTTGTTGACATCTTGTAACATCCACGGTCATTTGCTGCACATCAAACATCATCCCAAAACATGCCTGATCCGGCCGACTCCCCCACTCACTCGAGCATCGCGCCGCCCGCGAAGCGCAGCGGTCCGCTGCGCGGGTTGTTCGCGTTGCGGCATTCGTACGCCGGCATCGTCGCGACATTGCGCGCGGAAAGCGCGTTCCGTCAGGAAGCCGCGCTCGCGGCGATCCTCGTGCCGGCCGCGTTCCTGATGCCGGTCGACGCCATCGCGCGCGCGCTGCTGATCGGATCGGTGCTGCTCGTGCTGCTGGTGGAGTTATTGAATTCGGCGATCGAGGCCGCCATCGACAGGATTTCGTTCGAGCGGCATGAATTGTCGAAGCGCGCGAAGGACTGCGGCAGCGCGGCCGTGACCATTGCGCTGCTGATGTGTGTGCTGACGTGGGGCGTGCTGTGCGGGCCGCTGGCGTATCACTGGCTGCGTGGATGACGCGTGACGGGTTCTACGTAGTCCGCAGCATGGCTGGCACGTTGCGCGCCTGGCGGAGAGGGAATGCAAACGTTAGCGTCGGCTCGACGGTAATTTCGCGTGCCGCGAAATATTCGTCACGCAAACGTTGGCGTCAATGAAACGATGGCACATGTATTGCTGAATTCCGCTCGCCGGCATCTCACCCGTGAAGCCGCGTGACGCACGCAACGGGGCGCCGTTCAAACGTCATTTCAACAATCCACCGGTGGAGGCACCATGCTTCGATACGCTGTGATTTTCTTCATCATCGCCATCATCGCCGCAGTGTTCGGCTTTGGAGGCATTGCCGCGGGCGCAACCGAAATCGCCAAGGTATTGTTCTTCATCTTCCTGGTGATCTTCCTCGTCACCCTGCTGATGGGCGTGATCCGACGCTGACGGCTGCACACAGCGTTCGGTGAATTCACCCCTCGCCCGATGCGAACCGGCGACGCTGCGTTGGTGCCGCGTTCAGGATTGCACCGCTGCGGTCGCCGTGGCCGCCGTTGCCGCCGTTGCAATACTTGCCGCAGCATATTGCAATAGTTGCCGAAGCATCGGGCGCTTCAACTCCGCTTTTCTTCCGCTTTTCTTCCGCTGCTTTTCCACTGCTTTTCTCCGCATGCCGCGGACGTATGCGGCATTGCTTCAGGCCGCACGCGCGATCTGCGGCGTCGCATGCAGACGCCGCGACCAGTTCGCGAGCGTGCGCATCGCTACCGGCGGCTTGCTCAGAATCGCGCTGTCGTAGCACCTGTGCGCGAAGCGCATGAATTCGACGATGCGAAACCCCTGCCCGCGATAGAACGCGATCCGCTGCGTGGCCGGTTGCGGGGTATCGAGTGCGAGTTGCGCATAGCCGCGTGTTGCGGCCCAGTGTTCGGCGAACGCGATCAGCAACGTGCCGATGCAACGCCCCTGCCACGCGGGATCGACTGCGAACTGGCGCAAGCTCGCAACATCGTCGTGCCTGTATAGCTCGCATGATGCTTCGCCGTCCGAAGCATAAAGCGTCATCGTGCCGACGATCCGTCCGTCGCATACCGCGACATGGCAATCGCCGCGCAGCACGCGCTCGCGGGTCGCTTCGATGGTCTGATCCACGCACGTGCAATTGAGCCCCTGCGCGCCGAGCGGCGCGAACGCGCGATGCAGCAGCGCCGTCAACGCAACGAACGAATCGCGCGACGCGTCGAAGCGCCTGAGTTCAACGTGGCCGGCACGACATGCATAGTGGACCGGAACGGATTGCGGACGGCTTGCGCGACGCTTCACGTTGAGCACCTCGTACTGACTGGATGCCCGAAGTGTATGGTCGGCCGGTGAGCGTCTCAAGAAAAAATGTCGTAAAAACTCTGGCCGATCACCTGTCGTTCACGACATGTTTTCGGCTTCGTATAGACGACGACCCGCCGCATCCTTGCTGCCGAGAATAGGTTGAAAGTCGATCGGCCACTCGATGCCGATGTCGGGATCGGACCACAGCAGGCAGCGTTCGAGTTCGGGGAACCAGTACTCGGTGGTCTTCCACACGCACTCGGCGACATCGGACAGCACGACGAAGCCGTGCGCGAAACCGGGCGGCACCCACATTTGCCGCTGGTTCCCTTCGCTCAGATACTCGCCGCTCCATTTGCCGAAGTTCGGTGAGTTCAGGCGTACGTCGACCGCGACGTCGAAGACTTCGCCGCGCACGACGCGCAGCAGCCGTCCCTGCGGACGCTGCACCTGGTAGTGCAAGCCGCGCAGCACGCCATGCACGGCGCGCAGATGGCGGTCCTGCACGAAGTTGAAACCTTGCGCGACGTCGTCCGAAAACTCGTCCGCGCTGAAACTCTCGAAGCAGAAGCCGTATTCGTCGATGAACACTTCCGGCTCGATGAGTTTCACCTCCGGCAATGCCGTCGCCATGACCCTGTTGCCCATCGCCACTGTGCTCGTAAGAAGGCTGGCCAGCGAACCTACGGCCGCTCTCGCGACCGCGTCCAACAGACGAGGCGCGCCCGCGGCGCGGGCGCGCTATCGCATGCTATTGATACATGCTACGCCTCACTGGCCGCCCGGCTTCGGGCGCGATACTCGGTTGGCGACAAAGCCATGCGCTTGCGGAAGATTTTCGCGAGGCGGTCCCCGTTGCCAGTGCCGCTGCGACGCGCGATCTTGTCGACCGGCAATTCGGTCTCGGTCAGGAAGTTGCACGCGATGCGCAGCCGCACCTGCAGCAGGTAGTCCGACGGCGTGACCTGCATCTCGTGCTTGAACCGGCGCAGGAAATTGCGCTCACTCATTGCGGCGACCTGCGCGGCATCGGCGACCGAGACCGGACGGTCGCAGTTCGCCTCCATCCAGCGCGCGGCCGCGCGAATCTTTTCGGCGACGCTCAGCGTGCCGCCCTCGGCCGGCAGCGGCACCCACGTGGAGGCCATGCCGGGCATCACGCGATCGGCGACGCTGCGCGCGAGTTCCGCGCCCAGGTCGCGCTTGATGAACATCAGCGCGCTGCGCGCGCAGTCGTGACGGTCATTGGCCGCGCTGAACGCGCCTTCGCTCGCGCTCGCGCCCGGATAGCGGCTCATCAGGCCATCATGCTCGGTCGGGCCGGCCGCTTCGAGCACGAGGCGTCCCTCGCCGATCGTTTCGATCGCGCGGGTGCGCGATTGCACGGCGCGCAGCCAGTTCAGCAGGCGTTCGTCGCGTGCGGCCACGTGGGCGCCGTAGCCACCTGCGATGAACAGCACGTCGAAACCGCCGCCAAAGCGCGTGTCGATGCGATCAGTCCAGATGCGCGCCGACGACGAGCTGGCAACATTGCCGCCTTCCATCGACAGGAACTGCACTTCGTAGGGCGGATCTTCGCCCGAGCGCGTGCCCGCGAACTCATTGGCGGTCTGGAACATTTCGACGACGGTACCGGGGCCGAGCAGCCAGAAGCCGTCGAACAGCAGAATGCCGATTCGCCGCGCTGCAGTACGGACGTTCAATGCAGGCGTGTGAAGCCACGTAATTCTCGTTGTATCAAGGTGCATGTGCGGCATGATCTTCCCCAAACGGGCATACGTTGTGGACCCCGATTTGCCCCGTCAGCAGACGGAACGAGAGAATGCGTTATTACGGCGGGAAAACGGACTAACGCCGCATAAAGGATTAAGCGTGATGTTAGCGGAATGGATCGCTATAGTAAATTTGAAAAGAATATTTCATCACGAATATCCATGTCTGAGGAAAAGCGGTTATTGAGCGATTGATATGAGCGCCCGGCAGGACCGGCAACTATGCGAGGTTGCGCGCAGTGGGTGGGGATATCTTACCGCAAAGCCTTGGGGGACGGCACTCTCGCCCGTTCGGGCAAAGTTGCCGATAATGCGAAGCGTAGGGGACCCATCTTACCGAGTACGTTTCTTGCCGCATCAAAAATGTTTCAATTGTGAACTGCTTATCATCCCGATTATGTCCGCGCAATTCGGTAGTTTATTCGCAAAGCGTAAAGTTATTCCCCGCGCCATTAGGCATATCGGCGGCATTGGTTCTGGGCCGAAAACTAATATCCAAATGCTGATTTATCGGGGGTTCCAAAAACGTTTCTATTTTGAAACATCGTCGATCGCTTTCGTATGAATTAATCGCGCGGATGCACCGCGTTTGGCGAATCTCTGCCGATTGATTGCAGTGCAGCAATGATGTGTGGCGCAGACGCGACGAAGCGCCGGCCGTGGCAACCTGCAAGGTTGCCACGGCACATCTGACAAGCGCGTGGAATGCAAGCAAACAGTGGGTTGGGACCGCAAATCGCGGCCCGCAACGGCCGCGCCGCTGCTCGTCAGGTTGCCTCAGCCATTCGTCCCTTCGCCGGCCAGCGCGGCATTAGCGGCCGTGCGCGCGAGCACCGGCCGCAAAGCCGCGCCGGTGTGACTCGCGGCCACACGCGACAGGCTTTCCGGATCGGTTGCCGCGACGATCGTACCGCCGCCCACGCCGCCCTCCGGACCGAGGTCGATGATCCAGTCCGCCTCGGCGATCACGTCGAGATCGTGCTCGATGACGACGACGCTATGCCCGCCATCCACGAGCCGATGCAGCACGCGAATCAGCTTCGCGACGTCCGCCATATGCAGGCCGACCGTCGGCTCGTCGAGCACGTATAGCGTGTGCGGCGGCTTCTGGCCGCGCCGGGTGAGGTCGTCGCGCACCTTGCTCAGCTCGGTGACGAGCTTGATGCGCTGCGCCTCGCCGCCCGACAACGTAGGCGATGGCTGGCCGAGCGTCAGATAGCCGAGCCCGACGTCCTTCATCAGTTGCAGCGGATGCCCGATGTTCGTGATCGACGCGAAGAACTCGACCGCTTCGTCGATTTCCATCGTCAGCACGTCGCCAATGTTCTTGCCGCGCCACGTGACCGCGAGCGTCTCCGGATTGAAGCGCTGACCGTGACAGACATCGCACGGCACCTTCACGTCGGGCAGGAAGCTCATGCCGATCGTGCGCACGCCTTGGCCCTCGCACGCGGGGCAGCGGCCCTCACCGGTATTGAACGAGAAACGCGACGCGGTATAGCCGCGCGCGCGTGCCTCAAGCGTGCCCGCGAACAGCTTGCGGATCGCATCCCACACGCCGATGTAGGTGGCGGGGCACGAACGCGGCGTCTTGCCGATCGGCGTCTGATCGACTTCGAGCACACGGTCGATGCTTTCCCAGCCGGTGACCGAATCGCAGCCCTGCCACGTGTGCGTGACGTTCAGCGGCGCGCGCGGCGCCGAGCGCGCGAGCACGCTCGAACGCCGGTTCGCGGCCGGTTTCTGTTCGGCCGCCGCACGCGCGCGGCGGGTGGCCGGCGACGACAGCACCGAGCGCCCGACCGCATCGAGCAGATTGGTCATCAGCACGTCGCGCGCGAGCGTCGATTTGCCCGAGCCGCTGACGCCCGTCACCGCGACGAGCCGCGCGAGCGGAATGCCGACCGTCACGTCACGCAGGTTGTGCAACTTGCCGCCATGCACGGTCAGCCAGTTCTCCGGCACCGCGGCTGCACGCTTGCCCGGCGCGACGACCTCGCGACGCGACTGCAGCGGATGTACGATCGGCTGCGCGAGAAAGCGCCCGGTCAGCGAATCGGCCTGCGCGGACAGGTCCGCGACGCTGCCCTGCGCGATCAGCGTGCCGCCACGTTTGCCCGCGCCCGGCCCGATATCGATGATGTGATCGGCGCGCCGGATCGTGTCCTCATCATGCTCGACGACGACGAGCGTATTGCCCTTGTCACCGAGCTTGCGCAGCGCGTTCAGCAGGATCTGGTTGTCGCGCGGATGCAAGCCGATGGTCGGCTCGTCGAGCACGTAGCACACGCCTTGCAGGTTGCTGCCGAGCTGCGCGGCGAGCCGGATGCGCTGCGCTTCGCCGCCCGACAAACTCGGCGCCGCGCGATCGAGGCTCAGATAGCCGAGCCCGACCTCTTCGAGGAACTGCAACCGGCTGCCGATTTCGCTGACCACGTCGCGCGCGATTTCGGCATCGCGGCCCATCATCTGCAGGGTATCGATCCACGCGCGCGTGTCGGACACGGTCCATTGCGCGACATCGACGATCGCCTGCGAGTCGAACGTGACCGCGCGCGCGACCGGATTCAGCCGGGTGCCAGCGCAATCCGGACAAGGCTCGTCGACGAGCCCTTCCGGTTCCTGCTCCTCCGACGGCAAGCTCTGTTCACGACCGCGATTGTCGTCGACGACGATCGTGTCGTCATACGCGGCGCGCTGCTCGCGCGTGAGCGACAGCCCCGTGCCGACGCAGCTCGTACACCAGCCATGCTTGCTGTTGTACGAGAACATGCGCGGGTCGAGCTCGGGATAGCTCGTGCCGCACACCGGACACGCGCGCTTCGTCGATAACACCTTCACGTCGCCGAGCTTCGCGGTGGACTCGCCGCCGTTGATCGCGTCGTGCAGGCCGTCGAGCGGCGCGAGCAGATGCATGATGCCTTTGCCGATGTCGAGCGTCTGATCGAGCGCTTCGCGCAGCTCGGCTTCATGATCGGCCGAGATGACGAGATCAGCGACCGGCAGCTCGATTGTGTGCTCACGGAACCGGTCGAGCTTCGGCCACGGATCGACCGGCACGAACTCGCCGTCCACCCGCAGATGCGTATTGCCGCGCGCTTTCGCCCATTTCGCGAGGTCGGTATAGACGCCCTTGCGGTTCACGACGAGCGGCGCGAGGAAGCCGACATGCTGGCCCTTGTGATCGCGCAGCAACTGCGCGGCAATCGATTCGGCGCTCTGCGACGTGACCGGCGTGCCGTCGTGAATGCAGTGCTGCAAGCCGAGCTTCACGTACAACAGACGCAGGAAGTGCCACACCTCCGAGGTGGTCGCGACGGTACTCTTGCGGCCGCCGCGCGACAGCCGCTGCTCGATCGCGACGGTCGGCGGAATGCCGTACACCGCGTCGACTTCGGGGCGCCCGGCCGGCTGCACGATCGAGCGCGCGTACGCATTCAACGATTCGAGGTAGCGCCGCTGACCTTCGTGGAACAGGATGTCGAACGCGAGCGTCGATTTGCCCGAGCCCGACACGCCGGTAATCACATTGAACTTGCCGTGCGGAATATCGACGTCGAGCGCCTTCAGGTTGTGCTCGCGCGCGTTGACGATGCGCACCACGTCCTCGCCTTCGATCGCGCGACGCGCGCGGGCCGCGCTCAGTGCCTTCTGCAGCGGGATGCCTTGCGGCTCCGCTTCGGCTGCGACGCCCATCGCGCGGTCGTATTGCAGCAACGCCTCGCCGGTATGCGACTCGGCACACGCTTTCACTTCGTCCGGCGTGCCCGCGCACAGCACGCGGCCGCCGCCGTCGCCGCCTTCGGGACCGAGGTCGATGATCCAGTCGGCCGCGCGGATCACGTCGAGGTTGTGCTCGATCACGATCAGCGAATGACCGCTCGCGAGCAGCTTGCCGAACGCCTGCATCAGCTTCGCGATGTCGTCGAAATGCAGGCCCGTGGTCGGCTCGTCGAACATGAACAGACGCTTCGCGACCGCCTGCTTCGCGCCACGCGTGCTGCGCGTCTGCGCCGATTCCGCGAGAAAGCCCGCGAGCTTGAGCCGCTGCGCCTCGCCGCCAGACAGCGTCGGCACCGGCTGGCCGAGCTTCACGTATTCGAGCCCGACGTCGACGATCGGCTGCAGCACGCGCAATACTTCGGCATCCTTTGCGAAGTACGCGGCAGCCTCGCTGACGGTCAGCTCGAGCACGTCGGCAATACTCATCGAGCGCGCGGCCTCGCCTCGCTCGATCTTCACCTCGAGGATTTCCGCGCGATAACGACGCCCGTCGCAATCGGGGCAGCGCAGGTACACGTCGGACAGGAACTGCATTTCGATGTGCTCGAAGCCCGAGCCGCCGCAGGTCGGACAGCGGCCGTCGCCCGAGTTGAAGCTGAACATGCCGGGGCCGTAGCCGCGCTGCTGCGCGAGCGGCGCCTTCGCGAACAGCTTGCGGATTTCGTCGAACGCGCCGACGTAGCTGGCCGGATTCGAGCGCGCGGTCTTGCCGATCGGCGACTGATCGACCAACACGACGTCGGTCACCTGGTCGGCGCCCTCAAGCGACTTGAACGCGCCCGGCGCTTCGGTGGCAAGGCCGAAGTGGCGCGCCATCGCCGGATACAGCACGTCCTGCAGCAGCGTAGATTTGCCGGAACCGGACACGCCGGTCACGCAGACGAGCCGCTGCAATGGAATTTCGACCGTGACGTCACGCAGATTGTGCTCGCTCGCGCCTTCGAGCACGATGCGCGGCGTGCTTGAATCGACCGTGCGACGCGACCAGTGCGCGGCATCCGCGACATGGCGCCGGCCGCCGAGGTATTCACCGGTCAGCGTGCTGGTCGAGCGGATCGCGTCGGGCGCGCCGTCGAAAATGATCGAACCGCCGCGCTCGCCAGGCCCCGGACCCATGTCGATGAGCCGGTCCGCCGCGAGCATCACCGACGGATCGTGCTCGACCACGACCAGCGTATTGCCCGCGTCGCGCAGCCGGTGCATTGCCTCGACGATGCGGTTCAGGTCGCGCGGATGCAGGCCGATGCTCGGTTCGTCGAGCACGAACAGCGTCTTGGTCAGCGACGTGCCGAGCGCGGTGGTCAGGTTGATACGCTGCACCTCGCCGCCCGACAGCGTGCGGCTTTGCCGATCGAGCGTCAGATAGCCGAGGCCGACGTCGCAGAGATACTTGAGGCGCGTGCGCACTTCGGCGAGCAGCAGCTTCAGCGCGTCGTCGAGCAACGCGCTCGGCAGCGTGATGTCGTCGAAGAAGCGGCGGATGCGCTCGATCGGCATCAGCATCAGATCGTGCACGGTCAAACCCGGCAACGCTTCGAGTTGTGCGCGCGACCACTGCACGCCACGCGGCATGAAGCGGTGCTCGGGCGCGAGCACGTCGTTCGCGTTCGCTTTGCTGCCGAGGCGCCACAGCAGCGATTCGGTTTTCAGACGCGCGCCGCCGCAAGTTTCGCATGGCGTATAGCTGCGGTACTTCGACAGCAGCACGCGGATATGCATCTTGTACGCCTTCGATTCCAGATAATCGAAGAAGCGTTTGACGCCGTACCAATGCGTCTGCCACTTGCCGTTCCAGTCCGGCGAGCCGCTGATGACCCAGTTGCGCTCGCGCTCGCTGAGCTCGCCCCACGGCGTGTCGCGGCGGATGTCGGCTTTCGCCGCGTAGCGCATCAGATCGTCCTGGCATTCCTTCCACGCGGGTGTCTGCATCGGCTTGACCGCGCCTTCGCGCAGCGTCTTGCGTGCGTCTGGAATCACCAGACCAAGGTCGACGCCGATCACGCGGCCGAAGCCGCGGCAGGCATCGCACGCGCCATAGGCCGAGTTGAACGAGAACAGCGCGGGCTGCGGATCGGCATAGCGCAGATCGCTTTCGGGACTGTGCAGGCCAGTGGAGAAACGCCAGATGCGCGGCTCGGCGGCTTCGGCTTTCGGTTCGTCCGAGGTGGCCGGCAGCACGTAGATATTGACGCGCCCGCCACCGCGCTTCAGCGATGCCTCGATCGCCTCGATCGCGCGCGCTTTGTCGACCGAGCGCAGCCGGAAGCGGTCGGCGACGACGTCGAGCAGCTTGCGCTTGCCGGTGGGCGAATCGACTTCGCGCTGCGCCTGCACGCGCGTATAGCCGCTCGCCGACAGCCACTGCTCGACCTCCTGCTCGGACGCCGACTCCGGCAATTCGACCGGGAACGTGACGACGAGCCGCGGCTCCTGCTGCGCGGTGCGCTCGAGCAGTTCCGCGTAGATCGTCTCCGGCGTGTCGTGCCGCACCGGGTGCGCGGTCTGGCGGTCGAACAGCTCGGCCGCGCGCGCGTACAGCAGCTTCAGATGGTCGTTGAGCTCGGTCATCGTGCCGACCGTGGAGCGCGAGCTGCGCACCGGGTTGGTCTGGTCGATCGCGATGGCGGGCGGTACGCCGTCTACGCGGTCGACCTGCGGCCGATCCATCCGGTCGAGGAACTGGCGCGCGTAGGCACTGAAAGTTTCGACGTAGCGGCGCTGGCCTTCCGCATACAGCGTGTCGAACACGAGGCTCGACTTGCCCGAGCCCGATGGCCCGGTGACGACCGTCATTTCGCCGGTGCGCACGTCGAGGTCGACGTTTTTCAGGTTGTGCTGGCGGGCGCCGCGAATGCGGATCGTGCCGTGGGTCTTGTTGCTGCTCGGCTTGCCGCTTTGGGGGGTGTCGGCGAGGGTGTCAGGGGTTGCGTCGTTGGAGGACAATTTTTCCGACCGTCTGAAGGAGTGGTTCACCTCTCACGGCCGGCTCTCGCGACCGCGCAAGTTCGGTGCAGCCGGGACGGCGCGAGAAGCGCCCGAAAGCCTAGCTGTAGGGGGATACTATACTGTATGTTTATACAGTTTTCCATGACAGGCAGAGGTGCGCTTCGCGCGTGGTGCCTGGGGAGGGAATTCTGGGACGCGAGCGGGTTTTCGAGGCTGGAAGAACCGCATTGGTGAGACTGCAGGGGATTGGCGTCCCGGCGGATCTGCGGCGGGCGGCAAGTGTCTCATCAAGGCACACTGGGAAGATACTGGTCTGCGACAGCCAACGCGGTGAGGCGTTGGCCTAACGCACGGCTCGGATGCGGGATCGACGCAAACCGACCCGAATGCGACACTCAAAGGGGAACGGCGGAACGTCAGTTCTCGAGGAGGAAGCGGCCGGCCTGAGGGACTGCTTCGGTGCCAGCCAGATGCTGGTAGAGCCATCAGCATTGCGCGCGGGCCTATTTACTCCGCCTAGCGTAAGGGGGCGGGCGCACCGCACCGGATGGGTTGCACAATTGGCTCGGGATCACCTACGCTTTGACGAGTACCCTGGCTGTGGGCAGCCAAAGAGCGGGCTAACTGTGATCCGTAAAACGCTAAGGAAACCGTCAGCACGCAAGCCCACGCGGCGCAAGCAGAAGTGGCTCGCGTTCCCGCGCGATTTTCATTTCTGGGTCGATGTCACGACATTGCTCGCTTCGCTCGCAACCGTGGGCACCTTGGCCCTTCTAGTGCGAGACCGCGCCAATTTGCAGAACATCGCGGCGTGGACGCAGCTTCAAGGCTACTTTCAAAGCGGCAAGCGCTCGCAATTTAACCAGGGGCAAGGTTTTGCGATGCAGACGCTGGCGAGCAACGGAGTCACGTTGGCCTACATCGAGGCCGATGGCGTGCGCATCATCTCGGCCGACCTGGACGGCGCCGACTTCACCGGCGCCCAGTTGCGGGGAGCGCAATTCGATACCCCCAGTTTGAGCGGCGCCCATTTCACCGGCGCCGTGCTTCGCGACGCATTTATCGATCATTGCAAGGATTGCGGCCACGTCCACTTTGAGGCGGCCCAGCTCAGCAACGCGCGAATCCGCGGGGGCGATCTGTCCGACGCCGACTTTACGCGGGCTGACATTTCCGGGCTTGAATTCGAGGACGTAAAGCTGGACGAATTCGCCATTGGCGCGGCCTGCTATACGAAGTACAACCCGCCGAAGTTCACGCACAGGGAAGGTGGAATCGAGCGCAAGGATTATGTCCCCACCGGCGTGATCATGCCGCTGGCCCCACAGAGCGAGCTGTGCATGCTGCAGTGGGGCAAGGCGTGGGGTAAAGAATATGTCGTCCCAGACTGGCCGCCAAAATAAGCGCTCGGCGCTAACACCGCCGGTAACGCAGCTGATCAGAAGCGGAAGGCCTCGCGCGCTTTACTGGCTCTCCGCCAGCATCGAGCAGAACCTCGCGTCAAGCTCGTCCCGGAGGAGAATGAGCCGTATATCCAGTCCAGCGCGCTTGCGCTCCTCAAGCGCCTCGTACACGAGCCCGAGGAAACTGGTGCAGGCCTGCGATGTCGTGTGTCTGCTTGCGGCTGCAGATCCAGACCTTGCGGCTTGCTGTCGATGGCGAGATTGAACATGGCCAGATCCCGCACCTGGGACGAAAGCTGCAGGCGCACGCGGATTGCCCAGATCTCCTTGGGCTTCAGCGGTGGCTTCTGCCCAGTCAGTCTCCCCTTGTTCCACGGTACACGCGACGGGCCGGTGTCGATTAATGTGCTCATGACAATCTCCTTTCAAATGAAGGGAGATTCAGTCTGTACGTCTGCAATGGGCGCTACCCGACCCTGAAGAGTCGTTCGAGCTCGCACCGCTGACGTCCGGCTTTAGCGCCCAACCGGACGTTCAGAATATGAACACAGATTGATGAACCGCCCTGCAGCGCGTGGGTCAATCCTTCGCCCACGCAGCGGCCATGGCAACCGCAAAATCGCGGTAAGACCTGGGCGGGCGTCCCAGTAGGGTCGACAAGCGCCCGATCTGTTCGGTCGAAGCCACGGCACCGTCTTGCTGGTATCGCTGCATCATCAAGCGCATGTCATACGCCAGCCACGCCGGCGCGACTGACTTCAAACGCTGCTCGAGAATATCGAGATCGTCACCGCCATGGCGAACAGGGCGTCCGAGTGCATCCGCCCAGATACGGACAATGGATTCCGCCGTCAGCACGTCCGGGCCGACCAGTTCGTAGGTTTCTCGCGGTAGCGGGCTGGCAGCGAACTCGCGCCGCAGCAACTCTTTGGCTGCTGCCTCTCCGATATCGCGAACGTCCACCATGGAAATGCCCTTCTCGCCAATCGGCATCCCATAGATGCCGTGCTTCAGCAACGCATCTTTCTGCCGCACATCGTTCTGAATGAAGTACGCGGGACGAAGCACAGTCGCCGGCATGTCGCACTGCTCGATCATGCGCTCGACTGCGTGCTTGCCCGCGAAGTGTGGCACGTCGACATACTCTGCGCCCCTGAATACGGACAGATACACCACGCCATTCACATGCGACTCTCGCGCGATGCTCAAGGCCTGCAGCGCCTGAGTCAATTCGTCTGCGGCGTTTGGCGCCAGCAGGAACAACGTGCTGATGCCCTTCATGGCTTGCCGTACCGAATCCGCATCGGACAAGTCGCCTTCGATTGCCCGGATGCCGTCAGCAAATTGGGCTTTCTGGGGCGAACGCGTCAGTGCGTGCACCTGAACTCCACGGCCTTGCAGGTGTTCAAGAACTTGCGTACTCACCGTGCCCGTACTTCCAGTAACAAGAATTGTCATGACTGTCTCTCTGATGAAAAGGCCCAAAGCGGCCCGGTGAAGACAGGTTATTCGTTCCGAATTTGAGTCGATAGATATAGAATCGAAACACCTCGTCTCAAAAATAGAACTTTCATGAATTTAATGGCGCTTTCTGATTTCAATGCGGTCGCCACTCACGGCGGCTTCGGCCCAGCTGGCCGCGCGCTGGACCGGCCCAAAGCCACGCTATCGCGGCATGTAGCAGAGTTGGAAGACGAACTCGGAGTGAGGTTGATCGAGCGCGGCTCGAGACGAATGCGCCTGACGGAAGATGGCATCGCACTCCATGAGCGCACTCGAGGCCTTCTGGCAGAGCTTGAAGAGGCGGGCGACGCGGTGGCCTCGCGTGCGCCCGTCGCGCGTGGACGGCTACGCATCAGTGCTCCCATCGTTTTCGCGCACGTCGTGCTGTGCACGATCGCTGCGCGCTTCGCGTTGGCCTACCCGCAGGTCGAGCTCGAGATTGTCGCGGAAGATCGTGTCGTGGACCCGGTGGAAGACGGCTATGACCTGGTGATTCGTGTCGATCCGCCGCGAGACGATCTGCTCGTGGGAAGGCGCATTCTTGATGATGAGCGATGGCTTGTGGCAACGCCGGCCGTATCGGTTCCTGCGACGCGCAAACAGGATGTGAGCCCGTTTCCGGTCCCGGCGGTCTTGTCGGCGGCTGCGCCATCGGGAGCGATCTGGAGCGTACGGACGAAATCCAAAGGTACAAAGGCATTTGAGCCGATGCCGGTCCTCCGGCTATCGTCGCTACTGATGGTGCGCGAGGCCGTTCTCGCCGGCGTGGGACCGGCGATGTTGCCGAGACTGCTAGTCGAAGAAGATGTGAAGGCCGGGCGACTCGTCTGCTGGGGTAAAGAAGAGGGTTCTCCGGTGGAGATCTGGGCGCTTTACCATTCTCGTCGGCTGCTGAGCGTCAAGGTCAGAGCATTCCTGGATGCGCTTCAGGATTTACCCGCGCGAGCGTGAGAAATCGTGGCGGTCGAACAAACGCAAGACGTACTCGCATCTGCCTGATGCAGTCATTGCCCGGATCGAAGAGGTGGTACGCGATGCTTTCAACACGGCATCGGCACACACCAGCAGTGACGGCGAACCCTCGCAGCCCTGAGAGACGGAGCACCACGGCGCGCCTCTTCATGCGACAGCTTTTCGAGGATGAAGCGCCAATGGCCAGACGAACTGACGAATTTTACGATTCCCCACCCTCACGAATTCCGTATCCTTGCGCCTCGATCTGCGGGAATGCGGCGAATCACTGCGCGGCGACGACAATACCTCGTTAGCCGACCGCGCTTTCCTTCGGCGACGCGCACCCTGTCACCGCCAGCACCGCGCGACCCGCCAGGGTCTCGCGCGCGGCACTATCGCCAAGCGCATACTCGACGCAACGCCTCGCCAGCACGTCGGTCGGATCGACGAGCCGCACCACCCGCCCGCCCGCACACGCGAGCGCTTGCTCACGCAACAGCAACGGCAGCTCGGTGCACGCGAGCACGATGACCTGCACGCCCCGCGCGACCAGATCGTCGACGGCCGCCGCGAGGTCGTCGCAGCATTCGCCCGATGTATGCCCAGCCTTCGCGCCGCGCGGCCCATAAATCGCGTTCATCAGACGCGCTTGCGCGGACGCGGACGGCGCGATCTGCACGAGGCCGCGCGCTTCGAGCGCCTGTTCGTAGACGCGGCTCGCGAGCGTGCCCGAAGTGGCCAGCACGCCCACTTCGCGCAGCCCCTGGAAGGTCTCGCGCAGATAATCGGCGGTACAGGTCAGCATATTGACGATCGGCACGCGCAGCGCCGGCTGAAGCCGCTCGACGAAAGCATGCGCGGTATTGCACGGAATCGCGATCAGATCCGCGCCGCCCTCCTCGAGTGTCTTGCAGGCCGCGTATAGCGCGAGCGTCGGGTCGTCGCCGCGACCGAACAGCGCCGCGGTGCGATCCGGGATCTGCGGATTCTGCTCGACCATGATCCGGATATGGTCCTGATCGCGCGCGGCCGGCGTGTTGCGCACGACCTTGGCCATGAAATCGACGGTCGCGGCCGGCCCGATGCCGCCGACCACGCCAAGGCGGAACGCCCGCTGCGGCTGTGTGTACCGCGCCGCCGCGACATAGCGCGCGTACACCTGGTTCGAATCGACGAGCGGCACCTCGATGGGCCCGAGCGCGCGCAGCACGAGGCCGATTTCCGCGAGCCCCGGCACGATCACGTCGACGCCCTGTGCGACCAGGTCGGCGCACGCCGCGCGCAGCAACTCGACCGGCCGCCCTTGCAGGCGGCCAGCGCGGATGCCCTCGTCGCCGAAGACGGCGCTCGTCACGCAGTCGAAACCAGAGTCGTTGCGCGGATAGCACACGTCGAACTGGCCGGCTCCGAAGTAGCGCTCGAACAGGCCGTTCGCGCGGATCGCCGCCGATGTCAGCACACCAATGCGCCGGGCGCCGTCGCGCCGGGCGCCGTCGCGCCGCGCCGACGGATAGATGCGCCGCACGTGCTCAGACAGCGCGGTCATGATGTTGGCGACCGGCACGGTGACGTTGGCCGTGAGTTCGTCGATGAAAGTGTGGCTGAGGAAGCACGGCAGCACGATCGCGTCCACACCGCGCTTTTCGAACGCGCGCATCGTGTCGAGCATATGGATCTTGAACCGCGCGTCCGTCGTATCGGGCGCGGCGGGCCCGGGCCACGGGCGCGGTTCGAGAATCAGATCGAAGGTCTGCGCGGCACCTGGCCGGCGCGACGCCGTGCTGATCCGGCCGAGGATGTCGGCGCTGGCGAACTGCGCCGCGCCAGTCGCCACACCCAGCGAACGAAAACGCTCCATCATCAGATCCCCCGGTCGTTCTGTGCGTCCACCCTCGCTCGCGGGTGGCTTTCTGCGCGCTTGAGAATGACACTATGCGAGACGCAGATGTACAGGTGTTAACCACGTCAAAGCATTACCTTGCGTTTGCGCTCCTTCAACTCACCGGCTCGAAAATCTCCCGCAGCCACTGCGCGAACACCCGCACCCGCGACGACAACTGCCGGTTCTGCGGATACAGCACCGACACCGGCATCGGCGGCGGCGGATAGTCCGCCAGAATGACGCGCAACCGTCCGGCCGCCAGTTCGTCAGCGACACGGTAGCGCGGCACCTGCACGATGCCGAGTCCGGCGATCGCCGCGCCCGCATACAGTTCGGCGCCGCTGACCGACACTGCCGACGGCAGCACGAGCGCGGTATCTCGCCCGTCGACGCGGAATTCGAGCGGCAGCGGCTTGCCGGTCGCGCTCGACACGTAGTTAACCGCGCGATGCGTCGACAGCGCGCCGGGATTGGCCGGCTCGCCATACGCGGCCAGATACGCAGGACTCGCGACCGTCACCTGCTGCAGTTGCGCGACGCGCCGCCCGACCATCGACGAATCCTGCAGGACGCCTGCGCGCAGCACGCAATCGATGCCCTCGCGCACGAGGTCGACGAGCCGGTCGTCCTCGCCGATCATCAGCTCGATGTCTGGAAACCGCGCGAGAAACGCGGGCAGCGCCGGCACCACGAAGTGCCGTGCGAGCGTGCCCTGCACGTTCACCCGTAACAGTCCCTTCGGCGCGACATTGGAGAACGCCCCCTCCGCCTCCTCCATGTCGGCGATCAGGCGCACGCAGCGCTGGTAGTGCGCGTCGCCGTCGGGCGTGAGCCGCACCGTGCGCGTGGTGCGTTCGAGCAGCCGCGCGCCGAGCCGCTGCTCGAGACGCTTCATCAGGTTGGTGACGGTCGCGCGCGGGATTTGCAGATCGTCGGCGGCGCGCGTAAAGCTCTGGCGCTCGGCGATCCGCACGAATACCCGCATTTCCTCGAAACGGTCCATATCGGCGGATTATTAAAGCGAATGGAATGATGATCGCGAGTCTAACCGGATTATCTCGCCACGGAAAGCGTTCATCATTCACCTCACCGATCCACCACCTTCTGTGAGGAAACGAATCATGAGCACGAACCAACAACCCAAAGTCGCCATCGTCACCGGCGCGTCGCGCGGCATCGGCATGGCGATCGCACAGCGGCTCGCGAAGGACGGCTACGCGGTCGCCGTCAACTACGCATCGAGCGCGGGCGAAGCCGACGCGCTCGTCGGCGCGATCCGCGAGGCCGGCGGCAAGGCGGTCGCGGTGCAAGCCGACGTGTCGAAGCCCGGCGACGTGCGTCGCATGTTCGAGATCACCGAACGCGAACTCGGCAAGGTCGAAGTGCTCGTCAACAACGCGGGCGTGATGAAGCCCACGCCGCTCGCCGACACGTCCGACGCGCTGTACGACCAGACCTTCGACATCAACGTGCGCGGCACCTTCAACACGCTGCGCGAAGCGGCCGCGCGCCTGAACGACGGCGGACGCATCGTCAATTTCTCGACCAGCGTGCTCGCGCTGAACCTGCCCGGCTACGGCATCTACACGGCGACCAAGGCGGCCGTCGAAGCATTCACGCGCGTGTTCGCGAAGGAGCTGCGCGGGCGCAACATCACCGTGAATGCGGTCGCGCCGGGACCGATTGCGACCGCGCTGTTCCTCGAAGGCAAGACCGACGAGCAGATCGAAACCTTCGCGAAGATGCCGCCGCTGCAACGCCTCGGCGAGCCGGAAGACGTGGCGGGCGTGGTCGCGTTTCTGGTCGGCCCGGATGCGGGCTGGGTCAATGGGCAGACGTTGCGGGCCAATGGCGGTTTGGCTTGATGGGATGCACTGGTCCAGCGTGCTGCCGCGCTGGACCGCTGCATTGCGCCGGCTGCGGCGCCTGGGACGTGATCGATTCGCCGCTCAAACCGCCTTCGGATTGCGTTCCGCGAAACCTTCCTGATGCCAGTACGGATACGGGGGGCGCACCGCGCTTGCGGCGTCGAGCTTCGCGACCTGGTCGGCCGTCAGATTCCAGCCGACCGCGCCGAGGTTCTGCCGCAGTTGCTCCTCGTTGCGCGCGCCGATCAGCAGCGTCGCGACGGTCGGCCGTTGCAGCAGCCAGTTCAGCGCGATCTGCGGCACGGTCTTGCCGGTTTCGGCGACGACTTCGTCGAGCGCATCGAGCACGCGGAACAGATACTCTTCCGGCACCGGCGGGCCCGATTCGGCGGTCTTGTGCAGACGGCTCGTCTCGGGCAGCGGCTGGCCGCGCTTGAGCTTGCCGGTCAGACGCCCCCAGCCGAGCGGACTCCATATCACCGCACCCACGCCCTGGTCGACGCCGAGTGGCATCAGCTCCCACTCGTAGTCGCGCCCGACCAGCGAGTAGTAGGTCTGATTCGCGACGTAGCGCGGATAGCCGTAGCGGTCGGCGATATCGAGCGACTTCATCAGATGCCAGCCGGAGAAATTCGACACGCCGACGTAGCGGATCTTGCCCGCGCGCACGAGGTCGTCGAGCGTGGACAGCACTTCGGGAATCGGCGTTTTCGCGTCGAAGCCGTGCAACTGGAACAGGTCGATGTAATCGGTTTGCAGACGCTTGAGCGCCGCATCGACCGCGTTGATCAGATGGAAGCGTGACGAGCCGACGCCGTTCGGATCGCCGTCGAAACGGAAGGTCGCCTTGGTCGACAGGATCGCCTTGTCGCGCTTGCCTTTCAGCGCCTCGCCAAGCACCGACTCGGACGCGCCCTTCGAATAGATGTCGGCGGTGTCGAACATCGTGACGCCCGCGTCGAAGCAGATGTCGATCAGACGCCGCGCTTCGGCGACGTCGGTCGCTCCCCACGCCTGGAAGAATTCACCCTTGCCGCCGAAGGTACCGGTGCCGAAACTCAACACCGGCACCTTGAACCCCGATGCACCCAGATGTCTGTATTCCATTGGCAGAATCTCCGTGACATTGCCGTCGATGAACGGAGATTCAGTCTACGCGCGTCGGCGAGAAGGCGTCATGAAAGCGACGCGCTCAGATCGGCCAATGCATCACGCACGGCGTCAATCACGCTGTCCCAGGCGCCGAGTTGCGGTTGACGGAATAGACGCGCGGACGGATACCACGGCGTGTCGCTGCGTTCGAGCAGCCAGCGCCAGCATGTGTCGAAGCGGTTCAGAATCCAGACCGGTTTGTCGAGCGCGCCGGCCAGATGCGCGGTGGACGTGTCGACCGAAATCACCAGATCCAGACTGGCGACGAGCGCGGCGGTATCGGCGAAATCGTGCAGCAGCTCTGTGTAATCGGCGACGCGTTCACGGTAGGCGCTTTCGGCGAGTTGCGCTGCGGCTGCGCCCTTCTGCACGCTGAAGAAGCGCACGTTCGGCACGTCGAGGAGCGGCGCGAATTGCTCGAACCCGAGCGAGCGACGCGCATCGATCTTGCGCAGTTCCGCGACATGCGCGCGGTTCTCGCCGGCCCACACGAGGCCGACATTCAGCGGTTTGATTGCGTTGCCATCCGCATTGGTGTTGCCGTGCGGTTCGATACGCTCGCGCCATTTGCCGACGGCCGCTGGCTGCGCAAAAAGATACGGTGTGGCTGCCGGAATGCTCGCTTCGTTGGTGCTGAACGCAAGCGGCAAGCTCAGCAACGGGCAATGACAATCGAACGGCGGCAACGGCTGCCCAGCTTCGATCAACTGATCGACACCATCGAGCGTCGACAGCAGCCGCAACAACGGACCCGGCACTTCGAGCACGACCTTCGCGCCAAGCTTCGCAACCAGCGTCGCATAGCGACAGAATTGCAGCGTGTCGCCGAGGCCCTGTTCCGCATGCAGCAGGATCGTTTTGCCGTCGAGCGCGAAATCGCCGAGCCACAGCGGCTGCGCGAACGCGCGCCGGCCGGCCTTGATGCGGCTACGCTCCCAACGCCATTCGTATTCGCGCCAGCCGCTCTCGAAGCGGCCCATTTGCAGCAGGCACAGCGCCTGGTTCCAATGCGTTTCGACCGACGCCGGATTCAACGCAAGCGCGCGCTGATAGCTCGACAACGCCTGTTCGCGCTGATTCAGATCGATCTGCGCGAGACCGAGGTTATTCCACGCATCGACGAAACCAGTCGAGAGTTCCAGCGCGCGCTGGTAGCAGGGCTCTGCTTCGTGCGGCTGGTTCAGATCGCCGAGCACGTTGCCGCGATTGCTCCACGCATCCGGATAGTTAGGCTGCAATGCGAGCGCCTGGTCGCAGCTATCGAGTGCATCGGTATATCGGCCGAGATCGCGCAGCACGCATGCACGATTGTTCCAGGCCGGCGCGAACTCCGGCGCGATAGAAAGCGCGCGCTCGTAGCTCGCGAGCGCCTCGAGCGGACGGTACAGCGCCGCCAATGCGTTGCCGCGATTGTTCAATGCATCGGCGAATTTCGGCTGCATCACGAGCGCCCGCTCGGCGCACGCAAGCGCTTCGTCATGACGCTGCAACGCGTTCAGCGCATAGGCGAGATTCGAATGCACGGCCGGCTGTCTCGCGTTCACAGCGAGCGCCTTCTTCAGCAGATCGACGCCTTCCTGCAAGCGGCCCGTTTGCAGCGCGAGTTCGCCGAGCCAGCGCAACGCGTCGCCGTGTTTCGGCTTCAGTTCGAGAATCTCCCGATACATCTCTTCTGCTTCGACGAGCGCGCCGTTCTGTTGAAGCGCGACGGCTTGTCGAAGCAGATGGTCCAACTGTTGCGGCAGACTGGCTTGCTTGCTCATGCGGTACCTGGAATCGAAGGCGCGAAGAATCGTCGGATAAAGCGCACGATTATCGCTGAAAAGCCTGTATTCGAAGTACCGCCGCCGCGTCGCGTCGTGACGCCGCTTATTGCGCGGCCACGGACAGATGCTTGCGCTTCGCGAGTTCCTGCGCCATCGCGTAGTGCTGCTGGATCGTCGGCAGCGCCTCTTTCGCCGCGGTCTTCAACTTCTCGTCGCGACCCGAGGCGATTTCCGCCTGGAACGCGGACAGCGCTTTCTGCTCACCGGCGAGCGCGACCTGCTCGATATACCTCTTGTCGAAGTCGGCGCCGCGCAGATTGTTGATGCTCGCGAGCACGGCCTCGTCGGGATCGTTCTTCGGCACGTCGACACCGCGCGGACTCGCCGCCCGCAATGCGTCGGTGATCTTCGCGTCGTCATCCGACACGCGCTCGGCGAACGCCTTCACGTCGCGATCGGCCGAACGCGCGGTGGCGATACGCGCGGCGTCGCGCTGCGTCGCGACGGCTTTGGTGCCGTCCGCGACGAATGTCTGATCGGCCGCATGCAGGCGGACTGCGTCCGCGGGCGCGGCGCTCTGCGCGCTGGCCACCGAGGCGGCCGTCAGAAGACCGCCGAAGCAGGCAGCGGCGGCGATGCGGGCCAAAGCGACCGAAGGGACGGAAGGCAGGCGGATCATACGTTCTCCTTGAGGTGAAAGCATCTGAAAGCAAAACGAAGGACACGTGTGCGCCGCGAACAAAGCGTGCGATGCAAAACGCTGTGGACTGCTTGCGAGCCCAGCGGGGCGCCACGCTTTCATCGCTGCCGATTCTAGAAGCCATGCCGTCTGGCAGGTGAAACGCTGCTGTCGCTTCTGTAACCTTAGGTAACCCTCATATGAATGCGCACACGTTTGCCTTATTGGCGTGAATCACGCGCGCCGCTCGCCACTGCGACGCAGTGCTGAATTTTTCGCCATCGACGCCGATAACCAGAGACAGGCACCGCTTAGCGCCGCTCAGCACCGCAACTCTGGAGAACGATTCCGATGGCAGACGACCACCGTGCCAATCACGAGCGCCACACCGAGCGCAGCAACCTGACTAGCTCCAACAAATTCGAGCTGCTGCTATACCGCCTCGGCCACGTGCCGGACAGCGACGCGCACGAGCTGTATGGGATCAACGTGTTCAAGGTGCGCGAAATCTCGACGATGCCGACCATCACGCCGATCGCCGGATCGTCGCCGCACGTGATGGGCGCGGTCGACATTCGCGGGCAGATCATCCCCGTGATCGACCTGCCGCGGCTGATGGGCTGCGAGCCGACGCGCGGCCTGAACATCCTGCTGGTCACCGAATTCGCGCGTTCGACGCAGGCCTTCGCGGTCGAGGAAGTCGACGAGATCGTGCGGCTCGAATGGAACCAGGTGCTGTCGGCCGATGGCTCGGCGGGCGGCAAGCTCGTCACGAGCATCGCGCGCATCGACGGCAATACCGGCGATTCGCGGCTCGCTCAGGTGATCGACGTCGAGCAGGTGTTGCGCGACGTGTTCCCGTCGCAGCATCCGAGCGTCGATCCGGCCTCGGTAGGTGAAGCGCTCGGCATCCGCCGCGGCGCGAAGATCCTTGCCGCCGACGACTCCGGCTTCGCGCGCAAGCTGATCGAGCAGGCGCTCACCGCGATCGGCGCCGACTACATCATGACGAAGACCGGCGAGGAAGCGTGGCAAACGCTGCAGCAGGTCGCACGCGAAGCGCAGCAAAAAGGCGTGCGCGCGAAAGACACCATCGCTCTCGTATTGACCGATCTGGAGATGCCGGAGATGGACGGCTTCATGCTGACGCGCCAGATCAAGGCGGACGCACGCACGCGCGATATTCCGGTGCTCATCCACTCGTCCCTGACGGGCGCGGCGAACGAGGCGCATGTGAAGAACGCGGGCGCGAACGGCTATGTCCCGAAGTTCGCCGCGAGCGAGCTCGCCGATGCGATCCGTCAAGCGCTGGGCTGCGCGCCGGCGAAAGCGACGGCGGCTTGAGGTCTCGCGTGCCCAGCAGTGAAGCGGATCGCCGCGCTCAACGATGCGCGGCCAGCTCGATCGAGAAATCCATCCGGCCGATCTCGACGCCCATCGTGTTGAGCCGCTTCGGCGCATGAAAGCCGTCGAGCGTCGCGCGCTGTTCAGGCGTGCCGATATCGAGCACCGCGAGCAACTCGGCAGTGACCGCGTAGAGCGCGGCGGCATTGCCGTCCTCGATCTTCAGCGCGATGCCTAGCGCGCCCTTCGCACCCAGCCGCGCGGTTTGCCGCGACGCGCGCACGCCGATCGCATAGCTGCCGTCCGCGCCGACCTTGCCGACCAGCGCGCCACCGAACGCCCGCATCAGCAGCGTGCAGAAGCGCCCTTCCCCGCCGACCAGTTCCGGGTACGACGTCATCGCGCGATAGATGCGCGCGAGCGCGGCCGTGCGCGGCGGCGTCGCGGCTGCTCCGTCTTCGTGTTGATCCTGCGCCGCCGCGAGCTTCGCGAACAGACGTGCGAGCCGGTCGAGCGGAAACGCCGGGGTCGGCAGATTGCAGCCGTCGATCGCCCATTGCACGCCGTCGTCCGGCAGGTCGCACACGCTCGCGACCGTCTGCTTCACGCGCACCTGCAACGGATGCGCGGGCAGTTCATAGCCGGCGAGCGCCGCCCCGATCGACCGCGCGCCGGCCAGCATGCCCGCATGCTTGCCCGAACAGTTGCTGCACACGCCGGTGGGCGTAAAGCCGCGCCGGATCCAGTCGACATACACCGCATCCGACAACGGCGGATGACCGCCGCAACGCAGATCGGCCTCGCTCGCCTGCGCTTTCGCGAGCATCGCGTGCGTGCGTTCGATATGACGCGGCTCGCTGCTGTGCGATGCGCACATCAGCGCGAGATCGGCTTCGTCGAAACCGCAACGCTCGAGCGCGCCGGTTTCGAGCACCGCGAGCGCCTGGGCCGGCTTCGCCGCGGAACGCGCGAGCGTGATGCGCGCAGCGTCGCCGAACGAAAACAGCAGACGGCCGTCCGCATCGACGACCGCGACATGCGCCAGATGCGTGTTCTCGACGGACTCGCCGCGATAGATCGTCGCCGCGACCGGCGCGGCGGGGTGCAGTTCGGATCGGCTCATCGGTATCGTCTCCGCGTCGTTTATTGATCGGGCGATGGCGCCCAAGGCCCGGCAATCGATCAGGCGCTCGCCGCGAGCGCTTCTTCTTCTCGCTCGAGCGTGCGGGTATGCCGCAGTTCGGGAAAGAACCGCATCCACAACAGCGCGATCGCGATCGTCGCGACACCGCCGACCAGCACGGCCGGCTGCGCGCCCCACCATCCGGCAGTCAGGCCCGATTCGAACTCGCCCAATTGATTCGACGTTCCGATGAACAGCGAATTGACCGCGCTGACGCGGCCGAGCATTTCATCGGGCGTGCGCAGTTGCACGAGCGACAGCCGCACCACCACGCTGATCGTGTCGGACGCACCGAGCACCATCAGCGCGAGCAGCGACACGAGGAACTGATGCGACAGCCCGAACACGATCGTCGCGATGCCGAACGCGATCACGCCGCCGAACATCGCTGCGCCGGGCCGGTTCCGCAATGGAAAATGCGCGAGCCAGATCGTGCCCGCGAGCGCGCCGATCGCCGTGCCCGAGCGCAGCAGGCCGAGACCGATCGGGCCCGCGTGCAGCACGTCGCGCGCGAAGATCGGCAGCAACGCGGTCGCGCCGCCGAACAGCACCGCGAACAGATCGAGCGACAGCGCGCCGAGGATCACCGGCTCGCGGCGAATGAACGCGATGCCCGAAAAGATCGATTCGAGCGTGACGGGCGCGCGACTCGCCGGCTTCACTTGCAGCGGAATGCTCCACACCGACGCCGCCGCGGCCGCGAACGACAGCGTGCACGCGAGATAAGCGGCACCGGGGCCGATGCCGTACAGCAGACCACCGAGCGCCGGCCCGGCGATCTGCGCGGTCTGATTGGCAGACGTGGACCATGCGGTCGCTTTCGGCAGATAGCCGCGCGGCACGACGGCCGGCAGCAGCGACGACACGGCCGGCGATTCGAACGCGCGCGACGCGCCCACGCAGGCAGCCAGCACGTAGATCACCGGCGCGCTGATCCAGCCGCTGAAGGTGCCGATCGCGAACAGCAATGCAGCGACGCTTTCGAGGCTCTGACAGACGGCGGCGATGCGGCGGCGATCGTAACGATCGGCGACATGACCGACGACGAGCGTCAGCAGGAACATCGGCAGGAACTGCGCGAGACCGACGAGGCCAAGTGCGAACGCGCTATGCGTGAGCGCGTAGACATGCCAGCCCATCGCGACGGCGAGCATCTGGAACGACAGCGACGACAGGATGCGGGTGCACCAGAAACGCTGGAACGGCGGGTGTTTCGGCAGGCTGAAATGCGGGGAATCGGCGGGATCGGTGGAGGCTGGGGGCATCGATTGTTGCTCGTGACGGGGAG
The DNA here is from genome assembly GCF_040948765.1 of Paraburkholderia sp. BR10923. Classification (NCBI taxonomy): domain Bacteria; kingdom Pseudomonadati; phylum Pseudomonadota; class Betaproteobacteria; order Burkholderiales; family Burkholderiaceae; genus Paraburkholderia; species Paraburkholderia sp. BR10923. Next base: position 311,369 of record NZ_JBFPKO010000007.1, read on the forward strand.
CATCGGAGCGTGGATTGGGCGGCCGCTAGTTTAGAGCAAGATCGGGGGGCGTGCAGAAAGGCGGCGGGCACTGGCGGCGGCGTGGTGGGAGGCGATGGGGCGGCCCGCGCCGGGGCCGGCACGCTCGAACGAAGCAGGCCGCCCTCGCCTGCTTCGGCGCCACGCATGACTCAGGGGTGCAGGGGCCGGCCTTCCGCGCGGCCGAACTCGACGAAGTGATCGACGGGGTCGACGCCTGCCGCGGCGACGTCGGGATTCGCTTCGAGGTAAAGCTTCGGATCGAAACCCTCGGGCAGTTGGGCAAGCCGCGCCTTGCGCTGAAACGATTCGGCGCTGCTCAACGGACGCCCTTCGAATCGACCGTAGTAGATGTAATGCTGCAACGCATTGCCGCCGCTCGCCGCGACGTCCGGATTGGCGTCGAGATACGCCTCGCCGTCGAAGTCGACGATTGGCGTCAGGCTCGACGGCATGCCGGTCAGGTCGTGATAGCACAGACAGCCGTCCGCGAAGAAATGGCAAACCAGCGCCTTGCGGCTCACGTGCTCCGGATCGCGCATCTTGCTGCCTCCGTGCAGCAGGTTCGCATGCCACAACAGCACATCGCCCTTCTTCGGATAGAAGTACTTCGGGCCCGCCGAATGGTCAGCGATGAGCTTCTGAATCGCGGGTTCGTAGATGTCGTGATAAGCGGAATAACCGCAACCGAACGGCATGCCCAATTCGGTCGACATCAGATACGGCAGCTTGTGCGTGCCGGGGTGATAAACGAGCGGTCCCGAATCCGGATGAATATCCTCGAAGGCGATCCAGTTCGCGACCAGATACCCGTTCGGATAGGTCGACATGTGAATCGAATCGGAATGCTCGAGTTGCTCGCTGCTCTTGTGACCGCCGATCGTCTGGAACGGCGCCGATTTCGCGCCCAGCAGCAAGCCCACGATCTCGTTCATGCGCGCATCGAACAGCATGTCGCGAATCGCGGGCACGCTGAAATGCGGATTCAGCGTGCGCCCCGGCAGCGTATCGCCTTCGAAAAGCGGCTCGTGCGGCGGCCGCAGCGTGCCGTCGGCGATCGCGTCTTCGTAGGCTTGCCACGTCGCATCGAGCTGTTCGTGCCCGAAGAAGCCTTCAATGATCAGATAGCCGTCGCTGACCCATTTCCGGCACCATTCGGCTTCCTGCTCGCTGATTACACCTTGGGACAACAACTCGGCGACCCGCTCCAGCGCATCCGGTCGATCGAGCCAGGGAACCGGGCCTGCTGCGGGAAATTTTTCGAATTTGAAGACCTGGGTCTGAGTGTCGATCGGAACGTCCGCGACGACGGGCTTATCGAAAAAACGCTGAGTCTCGAGAGTATTCATGTTGTATCGGGAAACTTTCCGGGTTAGCGTTTCAGGGTACCTGGCTTGAACAGGACGCTGGCGGTGCGGTGTCGGTCACCCGAACGAGCGCCCTTCCGTACGGCCATAACGGATGTAGTGTTCCGCGCCAGAGCTGATGTGCTTTTGCGCAACGGCTTCTGCTACGTCGGGGTTGCGCTGAAGATATTGCGCCTCGTCGAAATGCGGAATGTGAGCGGCATAAAGCAGAATCGACGGGCCGGCCGGATGTCGATCGCGATCGTCCATGCCGACGACCACGGTCATACCCAGCGCGTCGAGGACCGCCATCAGGCTTTCGCGGGTCATCCAGTTGACTTGCGGAGCACTCCCGCCGATGAATTTTGCGTTGTTGATGCTGTCGAGATAACTGTGTCGGTGCAGATGGACTTCGCGTCCGCGAAACTCCGAGATGGTCGGCGTCGGATCGAAGTGCGTCCGCAAGTTCGTATTCGTGCGCACGACTTCGGCGTCGTAATAGTGCGTCCAGATGCAGATCGAGTCCGACGCATACGCCATATCTTCCAGTAGTGATACCGGATCGGTCATGTGATAGAGCACGCCGCTCGCAAGAATCAGATCGAATCGCTGATCGCGCTTTTTCAGCAATTCTCTGAAATCGCCATACATGAATTCGGCATTGAACTTCAATGCATTCTGCACGAGCAGGCATTTCAGAAAGGACTTCGAATTCGCCTCGATTGCAAGGACACGTGAAGCGCCGGCTTTGGCCATCATGAACGTATGGCCGCCTTCCATCGGGCCGAGTTCGAGCACGCTTTTTCCGGAAAAGCCGCCGCACATCGTCTCGAACCAGTGAAGACGCCCATCGTCGAAATGGGGCGCCATACCTAAACCATAGCCCGGCACATCGGACACCCACGTGCCATCGAAAAGATTGAAAGCCAAAGTGTGGCCCGGCTCTTCCGTTGCATATAGATCCAGTTCAGTTCCTTTCAATTTGGCGCCTCGATCGGTCGTCAAGTTTGCCGATTATGGCACGCTCAGGCGATAAATCACGCAAACCTTGCATTCGCGCGCCGCACGTCACGCAAGCGGGTGTCAAATCGAACGCGCGTCCGCATTAATGGACATGATTTGACATCGGTCGGGATCGCCGCGCGCGCTTCGCACTGCGTATATTTATGCTTCATGGATCGATGTGAACTGCCGGTCTGTTTGCGGCTATGATTGTGCCCCGTGGGCAGCCGTCCGGCAGGCGGCACTCCGGCCCACTCCCACCGGCCAGCGACACCGCCTGACACTCGAACTCCCGGAGGGCATCGAATGGTATTGGCGTGGCTCGTCCTACTTCCATTCATGGCCGCGGCGCTCATCGCGCTCACGAGGCGGCGCGCCGCCGCGCTCAGCACCTGGATCGCGTTCGCGACGGCGCTGTTCGGCTGCGCTCTGCTGCTCACCGAACGCGTGGGCATGGCCGACCGCGACGTGCTGCAATGGCGCCATCAGTGGGTGCCCGACATCGGCCTCGCGCTGTCGCTGCGTCTCGACGGCCTGTCGTTCATGTTCGCGTTGCTCGTACTTGCGATCGGCCTGCTGATCTTCATTTACGCCAGCTACTACCTCGCCGGCAGCGATACGTTGCCGCGTCTGTACCTGCAGCTTCTACTCTTCATGGGCGCGATGCTCGGCATCGTGCTGTCGAACAACCTGCTGCTGCTCGTCATCTTCTGGGAACTGACGAGCCTCGTGTCGTTCCTGCTGATCGGCTTCTGGCCATCGCGGCCCGACGCGAGGCGCGGCGCGCGCATGGCGCTCACCATCACCGGCGCGGGCGGACTCGCGCTGCTTGCGGCGGTGCTGCTGCTCGGCCACGTATGCGGCAGCTATGAGCTGAACGACGTGCTCCCCCAGCTTGCCAAGGTCCAGCACGATCCGCGCTATCCGGCGATTCTGCTGCTCACGCTATTCGCGGCGTTCACGAAGTCCGCGCAGTTTCCTTTCCACTTCTGGCTGCCGCACGCGATGTCGGCGCCCACGCCCGTGTCGGCCTATCTGCATTCGGCGACGATGGTGAAGGCCGGCGTGTTCCTGCTCGCGCGTCTCTATCCGGTCTTCGAAGGCACCCACCTGTGGGCGTACACGGCGACGGTGGCCGGACTCGTCACGCTCGTCGGCGGCGCGGGGATGGCGTTGATCCAGCGCGATCTGAAGGGCCTGCTCGCCTATTCGACCATCAGCCATCTCGGCCTGATCGTGCTCCTGTTCGGTCTCGACACTCAACTGTCGACGGTCGCCGCGCTTTTTCACACGGTCAACCACGCGGTGTTCAAGGCGTCGCTCTTCATGGCGGCGGGCATCGTCGATCACGAAACGGGCACGCGCGATCTGGGCCGTCTGCGCGGCCTGCGCAGGTACATGCCGCATACGGCCTTGCTCGCGAGCGTGGCGTCGCTGTCGATGGCCGGCGTGCCGCTGCTCAACGGCTTTCTGTCGAAGGAAATGTTCTTCGGCGAAACGCTCGCGCAAAGCATGTTCGGGCCGCTGAACCTCGCCGTGCCGGTCATCGCGATCGCGGCGGCGGCGCTCTCCGTGGCGTACTCGCTGCGTTTCGTCTGGGGCGTGTTCTTCGACGGCGAGACGCCGCGCGACCTGCCGCACTATCCGCCGCACGAGGCGCCGCGCTTCATGAGGCTGCCGGTCGAGATCCTGGTGGCGCTGTGCCTGCTGATCGGCCTGTTCCCGCAGCAAAGCATCGGCAGGCTGCTCGAGTCGGCCGCGTGGATCACGCTCGGCGGAAAGCTGCCCGACTACAGCCTGAGCCTGTGGCACGGCGTCAACACACCACTCGTGATGAGCGTGGTGTCGTTCGCGGCGGGCGCGACGCTCTTTTTCCTGCGCCGCAATACGTTCCGCCACCGTCGCACGGCGCTCACCGAGTTGAACGCGAGCGAGATCTTCGACCGCTTCGTGCAGCGTCTCGAACAGAGCGCCGGCGTGATCGTGCGCGTGTTCGAGACGCGCTCGCTGCCGGCCTACCTCGCATGGCTGATCGCGGCGATGCTGATCGTGCCGGGCGTGCCGCTCGTCGCGCTCGACACGTGGAGCGGCAATTACACGCGCCTGCCACCCGATCCGTTCACGCTTGCCGGCCTCGTGCTGATGGCGTTGCTCGCCGTCGGCGTAGTGCTGGTGCGTGCGCGCACGCTTTACGCACTCGTGATGCTGAGCACCTGCGGGCTGCTCGTGTCGCTTGCCTTCGTGCGCTTCTCCGCGCCCGATCTCGCGCTCACGCAGATCTCCGTCGAAGTGGTCACGATCCTGCTGCTCGTGCTGGCCGTCTATTTCCTGCCCGCGCTGCAACGCGCCGTCGAGCCGATCCCGGTCCGGCTGCGCAACGGCGTGCTGGCGCTCGCGGGCGGCGCATTGCTCGGCGCCGTGTCGTACAGGATCATGACGAGCGCGCCGCTGGCTGGCATCGCACCGTACTTCCTCGCCAACGCGCTGCCCGGCAGCGGCGGCCACAACGTCGTCAACGTGATCCTCGTGGATTTCCGCGGCTTCGATACGATGGTCGAAATCAGTGTGCTCGTGGTCGCAGGGCTCGCCGTCAAGGCGCTGCTGCGCGGGCTGCGCCTGAAGTCGCCCGAGGCGGGGCCGGACGGCCGGCCGTGGTCGTCGCAATCGCATCCGCTGATGCTGGCGATCCTCGCTCGACTGATGCTGCCGCTTACCGTGCTCGTCGCCGTGTTCGTGTTCCTGCGCGGCCACAACCTGCCAGGCGGCGGCTTCATCGCGTCGCTGATCGTCTCGATCGCGCTATTGCTGCAGTACGTCGCGAGCGGGGTGCTGTGGACGGAGTCGCGCATCCACCTGAACTACCGCGCGCTCGCGGGCCTCGGCATTCTGATCGCCGCGGCCACCGGGCTCGGCAGCCTCGCGTTCGGGCAGCCGTTTTTGACGAGCGCCTTCGGGCATCTGCACGTGCCGCTGATCGGCGAAATCGAACTGTCCACGGCGATGCTGTTCGATCTCGGCGTGATGGGCGCGGTGGTCGGCACGACGCTCACGATCGTTTCGCACCTCGGCGTGCGCGACAAGGACATGCAGTCCGTGGAGAAAAGCTGATGGAAGCCGCTTTTGCCGTCGCGATCGGCGTGCTTTCCGCGTGCGGCATCTACCTGCTGCTGTGTGCGCGCGTGTTGCCGGTGATTCTCGGCATCACGCTGTTCTCCTATGCGATCAACCTGTTCCTGCTCGGCATGGGCCGGCTCGCGATCGGCAAACCAGCGGTCATCACGGCGGGGGCGCAATACGTCGATCCGGTGCCGCAGGCGCTCGTGCTGACGGCCATCGTGATCGGCTTCGCGATGACGGCCTTCACCGTGGTGCTCGCGTTGCGCTCGTTCGCGAGCACGGGCAACGATCACGTCGATGACGAGGAGACGCGCGGCGAATGAACCACGTCCTCCTGCTCCCGATCCTGATTCCGCTGTTTTCCGCTGGCGTGATCGTCGCGCTGCCGCTGCGCGTTCAGCGCCTGCAGCGTGCGCTGAACGCGCTCGCCATCATCTCGCTGCTGCCCGTCGCGTGCCTGCTGATGGCGCGCGCCGCGCAAGGCGAGATCGCCAGCTACGCGCTCGGCGCATGGCCCGCACCGTTCGGCATCGTGCTGGAACTCGACCGGCTCGGCGCGCTGATGCTGGTGCTAACCGCCGTGCTCGCGGTCTGCTGCCTGCTCGGCACATCGAGCGAGGACGCGAGGCGCGGCCGCTATTTCCGCGCGCTGTTCCAGTTCGAGCTGATGGGTCTGAACGGTGCCTTCCTCGCGGGCGATCTCTTCAACCTGTTCGTGTTCTTCGAGCTGCTGCTGATCGCGTCGTACGCGCTGCTGCTGCATGGTGGCGGCGCGCGACGGGTGCGCAACGGACTGCACTATCTGTTGCTGAACCTGGTCGGCTCGTCGTTCTTTCTTGTCGCGATCGGCGTGCTCTACGGCGTCACGGGCACGCTGAACATGGTCGACATGGGTGAACGTCTGGCGCGGCTCGACCCCGACACGCTGCCACTCGCGCAGTTCGCGGGCGCGACGCTGATGCTGGTGTTCGGCCTGAAGGCCGCCGTGTTTCCGATGTCGTTCTGGTTGCCGCAGGCCTACCGCAGCGCCATCGGCCCGGTGGCCGCGCTGTTCGCGATCATGACCAAGGTCGGCATCTACGCGATGCTGCGCTGCGACGCGCTCGTATTCGGCGCAGCGGGCGGCGTGCTCGATGCGTTCATGCATCAGTGGGCATGGTGGCTCGCGATCGCGACGATCGGGTTCGGCGCGCTGGGTGCGCTGGCGGTGTCGAGTCTCAAGACCACGACGGGCTATCTCGTGCTGGTTTCGGTGGGGCTGCTGATCGCGGCGATCGCGCAACAGACGCCGCTTGCATGGAGCGCGCTGCTCTACTACCTGATCAGCACGACGCTCTGCACAGGCGCGCTGTTCCTGCTCGCCGACACGCTCGAACCCGAGCAGGCTTCGACAGCGCACGCCATCCAGCCAGCCGTTTCCGCAGATGCCGATGCCGATACCAATGCGATCGAGCCCGGCTCCCTCGAAGCGCTCGACGACGCGGCCGCGGCGGTCTTCTCGCCCGACCCCGACGGCGAGGCGGTGGCGACGCGGGCGCGCGTGCAGCCGCTGCTGGTCGAAACGGCCGGCGCGCTCGCCGCGCTAGCCGCAGAACCGGCTCGCGCCGAAGCCGAAGCTCCGCCCGACGCGGCCTCGCGCACGCGTGCACCGTGGCCGTCGAACCTTGCCGCGCTGCTCTATCTGATCGCCGCGGTGGGTGCCGCTGGCTTGCCGCCGCTGTCGGGTTTCCTCGGCAAGGCGATGGTGCTGGCCGCGACGCCGACCGGCGCGGCAGGCGTGCTGTGGCCGGCCGTACTGTTGTCGAGCCTGCTGTCGATCGTCGCGCTGAGCCGCACGGGCACACGCCTGTTGTGGGCCGCGCCGGCCGCGCGCGCCGCCGCGGGCGAAGAGGAGCGCGCGCCGCGCGGCAGCAATGCGAAGCTCGCCGCTTGCGCGGTCCTGCTCGGCTGCGTCGCGGCCATCACGCTCGGCGCGGGCGCGGTGCGGCACTATCTCACCGATACCGCCGCGCAGCTATTCGATCGCGCAGCCTATGTGCACGCGATCCTGCCCGCGCCGCGACCTTCGCCACCGGCGGCCGCCGCGACCGCGGCCGACGCTCAGGGGAACTGACGATGCTGAAAAGGCTCTTCCCCCACCCGTGGCTCACCGTGTTGCTGATCATCTGCTGGGTGCTGCTGATGAACGACGTCTCGCCGGGCAATCTGCTGCTCGGCGCCGTGCTCGGCTGCGTGATCTCCTTTCGCGTCGCCGAAGGCTTGTGGCTGCGGCCGATGCACTTCGGCCGGCCGCGGCTGCTCGTGCGTCTCGCCTGGCATGTGTTGGTCGACATCATCGTGGCCAACGTCGAGGTCGCACTGCTCGTGCTCGGCCCGACCAGCCGGCTGCGCCCGGCGTTCATCGAAGTGCCGCTCGACAGCACCCACGAAATCGCGCTCACGGTGCTCATCAGCGTGGTCTCGCTGAGCCCCGGCACGCTGTGCGCCGAACTCAGCGACGACCGCACGCGCCTCACCGTGCACGTGCTCGACCTCGACGACGAAGCGGCGCTCATCGCGCTGATCAAGTCCCGTTATGAAGCCCCTTTGATGGAGATCTTCGCATGCTAGCCATCGTGATTCCGATCTCGCTCGCGATCCTCGGCATCGCGTTCCTGCTCACGCTGTGGCGCCTCGTGCGCGGTCCGTCGCTGCCCGATCGCATCGTCGCGCTCGACACGCTGAACATCAATGCGATCGCGTTGATCGTCGTGTACGGCATCAGCCTGCGCTCGACGGTTCTCTTCGAGGTGGCGTTGCTGATCGCGGTGATGGGTTTCGTGGGCACCGTCGCGCTCACCAAGTACCTGCAGCGCGGCGACATCATCGAACTCAACTAGCGTGAGGTATGCCGATGGAAACCTTTGTCGAAGCGATCGTTTGTTTGCTGTTGCTCGTCGGCAGTCTGTTTACGCTGATCGGGGCGGTCGGGCTCGCGCGACTGCCTGACTTCTTCATGCGGCTGCACGGTCCGACCAAGTCGACCACGCTCGGTGTGGGCGGCATCGTGCTCGCGTCGGTGGTGTATTTCAGCGCGCATAACAACTTCGCGAGCCTGCACGAGTTGCTGATTCCGGCGTTCCTGTTTCTTACCGCGCCGATCAGTGCACATATGCTGGCCAAGGCTGGGACCCAGCAGGGGGTGCCGCTGTGGCGGGCGACGCGGGGGCGTCCACCTGCCACGGGGGCGAGTGCGAACCGGGGGGATACGGGGGACCTGCGTGAGAACGACGAGAGGTGAGGCTTGCCGGGCGTCGCGCTTCTCGTGACGATCCGCGCGACATCAGTTGCCAGCATGCCACGGGCAGGCTACCGCCACCGACGCCCTTCCCGACATCCGTATTCGAGGAAGTGCGCCGCGGGATCTGCATTGGCTGCCGCGACGTCGGGATTGAGTTGCAGGTACACCGCGGGATCGAAGTCCGCTGGAAGTTTCGGCCTCGCGTAAGGCTCGAACGCATCAGGCATGCTGCGTTCGATCACGGCATGCTCGACCTCGACTCCAGAATAAATATTGGGCTGTACGAAACCCGTGCTGGCATCCTTGATCTGTCGGTAGTGGGTCTGACCGAACGCCGGGTCAGATACCACAGGGGTGTAGTACACGCAGTTTTCGAAGTAATAGTGCGTGACCTGACTCCAACGGGTGCGGGTTGGATCGGATTGCTTCGAGCCGCCATGCAGCAGGTTCGAAGCCCAAATCAGTGCTTGCCCCTTCCTGGCGTGGAACGTTACCGGCGCGATTCCCGCTTTGCTGATCAACTGCTTCCAGAGGTTCAGGTATTGAGCGTAGTGGGCCGTCGGCTTGTGCTGCGTCGCCGAGCAGACGCCCATATGCTCGTTCACATAGGTCGGAAACTTGTGACTGCCCGGATAGTATTCGAGCGCGCCATTGGTGCCGTCCACGTCCTCGAGGGCGACCCATACGCCGCACATGAAGCGCTCGGGAACGCACGAAAAGTGTATGGCGTCGTTGTGGATAGCCTGCTGGGTTCCGACAGGAAAGTTCAAGGTCTGAAATGGGATGGCGCGGCGCCCGTAGAGCTGGAAAAGAAGATGAAGAATCTGGGGATTGGAGGCCAGCGATCTCACGTCCGCGTCGCTCTCCCACGCGTCCTGCACTCTCATACCGTCATTTTTATACCAGAGCTCGTCGCGCCAGTGGTCGAAATCAAACCTTCCATGAAATTTCGATTTGATTCGCTCCGCGCGAGCGTCGAACTCGGCATCTGGAAAATCGATAATCGCGAAGCCATTGTCCCGCAGCTGTCTGGCCACACGTAAAACGTTTTCAGATGCCTCCTTCTGGGCGAATAGCTCGTCGAAGAACGGTGATTCGACATCGGGGACGCCTGGCAACGGATCCACGAACGAAGTATTCATGTTGGGTATCGGCAATGTTTATGTTGCGAATGACCACCGACGCAGTCTAGCACGTTGGTTTTGCCGCACCACCCTTCCCTTGTCGTCACTATGCGCAGCGCCGCTCGCGACCGGGCCATCACGCTCGTCAATCGCTAAGCATCGGCAAACGCATGTGTTTGACTCGGCGGTCGCGCCACGCGATAAGCGTTAGGCGATTCGCCAAACTCCTTTCTGAACTCGCGGCCAAGGTGAGAAGCGTCCGAAAAGCCGCACGAGGAAGCAATGTCAGCGACCGTGCGGTCCGAACTGGTAAGCAGCCACGATGCCATTCGTATCCGAATCTGTCGTGCATACGCCTGGGGCGACTTGCCAGTCTGCACTGTAAACAGACGTTCGATCTGACGGACCGACATCTCGAGACGTCGCGCCAGTTCAGCCATGCAAAGCGGCTGCCCGATGTGCTGCTCCATCAGCAGGATTGCGCGCCTTACTTTGGGATGCGTCGCCGGTTCGAGCCCCGGTGGGTATGGCTGGGGGGCGTTTCCCTTTTGTGCATCGTCGACGAGCATGATACGCAGCGCCTTTTGTACGATCGTCGCCTCAAAATGTCGCAGCAAAATAGCTGCGGCAACGTCGATGGAAGCGCGCCCGCCCGAGCACGTAATGCGACGTCGGTCGATGACGAAGAGCCGGTCGGCAACGAGATTGCGCTCGTCCACGCCAGGAAAACGCTCGACGAAGTCCCAATAGTGAAACCAGCTCACACACATCCGATATCCGTCCATGACCTCGGCGCGCATCAACGCAAACACCCCGGTGCAGATTCCGACCAGCGTCGCTGATGTTGCCGCTGCATCATGAATGAACTGAATCGTGGCTTTGCTTGCGGGCGGTCCCGAGTGCAACAATCCACCGACGACCACGACGTAATCGAAGGACCCCGCCTCATCGAAAGTCGTCCACGGCGTTACCTGAATTCCGCAGCTTGCTCTGACTGGAACCAGCGACTCCCCGACGATGGTCCACGAACAGCGAACGTGTCTGCTCATGTCGCTTTCATCGCTTGCCAACCTGAGCACATCCACGAACCCGGAAAATGCGGTTAACGTGAAGTTGGGCAGCAGCACGATTCCAAAGCGAAGTGGCCGCGTGGCACTGGCTTTGGGGCTGATTGGATCGTTAAACATGAACTGCCTGCATTAATGCTTGCTGAGTTGGCCGCGATCATCATGCAATGACGTTCGCACGTTCCGCGACCGAGATCCGCACGCCTTATTTCGTCGTTTCGGCCTCGACACCTCGCCATTCGCGCATCATTGCGCCCACTTCCTCCCCGAGCCATGCGCGGAACTGAAGGTATTCCGGACGAAGTTTTGCGTTCTTGTGCGTGATCAAGTAATGATGCCGGTCGTGAAATTCGAGCGCGTTTTGTACCGGACGAACCAGTATCCCTTGCTCGACCTGGCGGTGAACGAGGTGATGCCAGCCAAGCAGGGTGCCCTCGCCAGCTTCAGCTTGCGATACCAAAAGTCGATAATCGTTGCTTTCCAGGCGTTCGTTCTCGACCAGTTTGTCCGGACCATCACCTTCCTGAAACCAGTTTCGCCACACGGACCAGTCGACGTGTTCGCAAATCTGGGCTCGCCCCAACAACGAAAGATTGAGCGTGGCGTGCGACAGAAGGTCCAGCGGTTTAACGTACCTGCCTTGAAAATGACGCTCGTAAAACGACTGGCTGCAGACCGGATACACGACATCATGAAAGAGCGGCTCGGTTTCGTATTCCGGTTCGCGTGGCGGATTCTTGGTGATGATGATGTCCGGTTCCATCAGATCATCGAGTTCCATGAAGTGCTCCGTCACCATCACGTGCAACCGGATGTCCGGAAAGCGCTTGCGGAACGAGGGCAGCCTGAACGACAGCCATAGCGCCGAGAAAGTGTGCGAAACGCACAGCGTCAGCGCATGTTTGTCGGTCCGGCGTACCGCCTGTGCCGCCTCGGCGATGTTCATGATGGACAGATAGGACGCGTTGTACAGAATGCGCCCCGCGTCGGTGAGCGCGATGTGCCTTCCCGTGCGCTCGAACAGCGCAACTTCGAGCGAGTCTTCGAGTTCCTTGATTTGTCTGCTGATTGCCGCCTGCGTAACACACAGCACCTCGGCTGCCTGTGTGAAGCTTTCGTATCGAGCGGCCGTGACGAAGCATTTGAGCGCCCGTAAAGACGGCATCTGAGTGAGCAATCGGTCGGCAAACACCTGTTTCTTTTGCATGGCTATCACCCTGTGAAACGGAAGCGCCCGTGCGGCCGGAAGATAGCGCCGCAAACGCCGCGCACTGCCCCTGACAGTGCGTCGAACCCACGTCCGAGCCAAAGCGCTCTCGCGCAGAAATGGTTTGTGAGTCTTCGGGTTAGCTGACCAGGACAGGCAGCCAATGTCAGCCGCCCCATCTGTCTATATTACGCTTCGCGGCTGCCTGCTATGCGTGCCCCTGGATTCGCCTCAGCGCCCCATCAAGTGCGTCCTTGTACAGGTCGCATGCCCCTCGACGGCTGAGTTCGCTGTGCATCTGCTCATTGATGCCGCCCGGTGTCATGCTTTGCGCGACCATCGCTGAGAACGGTTGTTTCGTCTGGACGGATTCAATCCAGCTTCAGCCAGGTGGTCTTCAGCTCGCAATACTGGTCGTGCGCATAAACGGACTTGTCACGACCGCCGAAGCCGGATTGCTTGAAGCCGCCGAATGGCGTCGACAGGTCGCCTTCGCCGAAGCAGTTCACCGTCACCGTGCCCGCGCGGATACGAGCGGCAATCTTGTGCGCGTGATTGACGTTGTCGGTCCACAGCGATGCGGCCAGTCCGTAGCACGTATCGTTGGCAATCCGCACCGCTTCGTCGACATCAGCGTACTCGATAAAGCAGACGACAGGACCAAAGACCTCTTCACGTGCGATGCTCATCTCCGGCGTGACGTTATCGAAGATGGTCGGCTCGACAAACCATCCGCCCGTGCCAGTGCGAGTGGCCTTGCCGCCACAAACCAGGCGCGCCCCTTCCGACTTCGCCTTCTCGATGTGCGCGAGCACTTTTTCATAGTGCTTTTCTTCAATCAGAGAGCCGAGCTTCACCTCGGGGTCGAGCGGGTCGCCCGTCTTCCATCCTTCGAGAACGGCCTGTACCTTTTCGAGCAACTGCGCCTTGGTGGCAGACGGAACGAGAATCCGCGAGCCCGCGCTGCAGTTCTCGCCCATGTTCCAGAACGCGGCGGCCACCGCCTGCTCAGCAACAGCATCGAGATTCGCGACGTCGGGAAGCACCACTTGCGGGTTCTTGCCACCGCATTCCAGCACGACCCGCTTAAGGTTGGTGTCGGCGGAATAGTGAAGGAATCGCTTTCCCGTTTCCGTCGAGCCGGTAAACGCAACGAGGTCGACGTCGGCATGTCGGCCCAATGCCTCGCCTGCGCTTTCGCCGAAGCCGGTAACGACGCTAAACACACCCGCGGGCACGCCGGCTTGCAACGCCAGGTCCGCGATGCGCAACGTGGATAGAGACGTCTGCTCCGCGGGTTTCACGATGACGCTGTTGCCGACCGAAAGCGCCGGACCAATTTTCCACGCGAGCATCAGCGCCGGGAAATTCCACGGCAACACTGCGCCCACGACACCAATCGGTTCACGGGTAATCATGCTCACGACGCTCGCGCCCGACGGCGACAGCGCGTCGTATCGCTTGTCGGTGACTTCCGCGTGCCAGCGGATGCATGCCGCCGACTCCGGAATGTCCAGTCCCATGCACTCGCCGATTGGCTTGCCGGCCTCGAGCGCCTCCAGAAGCGCCAGCTCTTCGGCGTTTTCCTCAATCAGTTGCGCGAGACGCAGAAGCACTGCTTTTCGCTCTGCGGGTGCTGCCTTTGACCACACTCCGGACTCGAACGCATCCCTCGCCGCGACGACTGCCCGGTCGATATCTTTCGATTCGCACTTCGCAATCCCGGCCAGTACTTTTCCCGTCGATGGATTCAGGGTCTGGAATGTCTCGTTCGATGCCGCCGGACATCGTTGCCCGCCGATAAACGCTCGTCCGTCCAGCGACAAGTTCTCTGCCCTTTGCTTCCATTCCTGATAGGTCGTCATGTCCTGTCCTCACAGATTTAAAGCTCGGCTCCCGCCGAAAATTCCTTCATCCAGATAGCCGCGGTGACAGCGACGTCGGCAATGGGACGAACCGGCAGCGAGCGCGGATGCGGTTGATTCAATAGCTGGTGAACGAGGTCGTTGTCGTGACCGAGTGCGTATTCGGCGATCAGCTTCCCTGACGCGGAGCCCCTGCTCAGACCCAGACCATTGCACCCGACGGCTTCGAAAACGCCATCGCCACGGCGCCCAAAAAGTGCCCCGTTGTTGACCGACAGACACAGCGGGCCGCCCCAGGTGTACTCGAGCTCAACGTCCTTCAGCATCGGAAAGCGCCGCTCGAACGAGCGTTGATGCAGGTTCTTCGCCTTCGCGAGATCAGCTTCCGACAACTCGAGGCTGGGCCGGAACGCGAAATGATTGCGAACGCAGATGCGGTCGGTAATCAGACGCCGTACAGTCGAACCCATCGGGTCGGCCGGAATCAGTGCCCATGAGCGCGTGCCGCCCAGTTGCCGCACTTCGTCCGGCGTCATCACACGGGTCATCGACGCAAACGTGTATACGGGCAACAGACCGTTCGGATGCCCGCCGAATGTCGCCGCGTAGGCATTGGTGCAACGAATCACGTGCTTCGCCACGATTTTCCCTGCGGCAAAGCTCAAGACTTTGTTCGCCCCCTGGTCCTCGATTCCCTTCACCGCGCTGAGCTCGAAAACCTTCACATTTGCCGGCAGAGTCGCGGCAAGGCCACGCATCAGGGCTGCCGGCTGGACGGTGCTGCATCCTGGCGTGAACAGCGCTCCGTGGTAAAACCCGGTGCCAGTCACCTTCGCGATGGCGGCTTCATCCAGCCATTCAAAGTCTTCCTCGATGCGAGCGAGTCCGTCGGCGAAGTGAGTCAGTGCCGCGTGACCCTTCCTGTTCACCGAAGCATGGAATTTGCCGTCATCTCGCCAGTCGCAGTCGATGCCGTGTTGCTTCACCACCGACCGTACGTAGTCGATACCGTGGCGTTGCAGTCGAATATCCGCCTTGTCCGCCTCAACGCTTCGCGAATAGCTTTCGCTGCTGATGTCATGCGGCAAATCGACGAAGAACCCGGAATTGCGTCCGGCTGTGGTGCGCCCAATACGGTCGGCCTCGACGAGTGCTATCGAGGCGGCGGGCGCCAATTCAGCCAGCCGCCGGGCAGCGCATAGCCCCGTGATTCCACCGCCGATAATCACCCAGTCGAATCGCCGTTCAGACGAGACGGTATCGGCGGGGCGAGGCGGCGGCAGACTTTCCCACCACCCGTTCACCCCATCCGGAGCCGGGAAGCGCGCGAATTCCAGGTTCGAGGCCATGAACGTTACTGCGCGTCGCGCAACAGGGGTTGAACCAGCCTGGAGAACGCGCTGCGCTCGTCTTCCGATAACGTGCCGAGCGGCGCCCGGGCGACACCGACAGGCGTACCTGCCAGCTCACATCCGTATCGAACGTATTGAATAAACTTCCCGCTGCGTTCCAGCAGTTCGAGCACAGGCAGCAGTTGGGCCATCAGCTTGCGGCCGGATTCGAAGTCATTGCGCTTTACGCACGCATCGAACAGCGCGGTGTGAGCTTCCGGCAGGAAGTTGGACGCGCCTCCGACCCAGCTCTTTACGCCCCAAACGAAGAACTCGAGCGCCTGGTCGTCCATGCCGCAGCTCAGCACCAGCCGGTCGCGGAAGTGCGTGGCAAGGTGATGCAAATGCGAAATATCGCCGGTGCTCTCCTTCATCGCGACGAAGTTCGGGCGTTCGAGCAGCTTTTCCAGCACGGCATCGCCAATATCCGTTCCCGTGCGGGCTGGGAAGTTATAAAGCATGATCGGCATGTCGAGACTGTCGTCCACCTTCAGCATGTGGGTCAGCAGTTCTTCCTGCGTCGGCTGGGCGTAGTACGGCGCGGCAAGCAGCAATGCAGGCAGACCTGCGCGCTTCGCTTCCTGCCCGAGGCGAATGACTTCATTCGTCGTAGTCGCGTTGATGCCGGCCGTCAGATACGTTTTGCCGCCTGCTGCTTCGGCTACGGTGTTGAACGTCCGGACACGCTCGTCGAAACTGAGCGCATAGTATTCGCCCGTGGTCCCGCCGACGCCCAGACCCGCGACACGCCCCGCCAGCTTGGCCGCATGCTTGCCGAGCAATTCGTAATTGATTTCGCCGTCCGCCTTGAACGGCGTAACCAGCGGTGTATGTACTCCCTCGAAGCTCATCTTGGTTCTCTCTTCAAATAAGGAATGGCAACGTTTTCCGACGACTTGTCGAAGTCATTTCGCTCTATTGTGGGTTAAACGAGCGCGTCCGCATGTGAGTAAATCGGGAACTGGTTGCAGAGGTCTCGCACGCGGCCGCGCACAGCGCGCTCGACCCGTTCGTCGCCGTCGGGCGCTTGTTCGAGTGCGGCCAAAACCTCCAGAATCATGTGTCCAACCTGCTCGAACTGCTCGGTCCCAAAACCGCGAGTGGTACCTGCAGGTGTGCCAAGCCGGATTCCCGAAGTGACGGTCGGGTTCTCCGTGTCGAATGGAATACCGTTCTTGTTGCAGGTGATGCCCGCACGCTCGAGTGCTTTTTCAGCCTGCGTACCGGTCAGGCGCTTCGAGCGCAAATCCACGAGCAGCAGGTGGTTGTCCGTTCCACCCGTCACGAGGTTCAGGCCACCCGACTTGAGAACGTTGCCAAGCGCATGTGCGTTACGCAACACCCGGTCGATATACGCCGAGAATTCCGGACGAAGCGCTTCGCCGAATGCCACCGCTTTACCCGCGATGACGTGCATTAGCGGGCCACCTTGCAGGCCCGGGAATACGGCCGAATTGATTTTCTTCGCAATGTCGCCGTTGTTCGTCAGGATGAACCCGCCTCGCGGACCGCGAAGCGTCTTGTGGGTAGTCGACGTCACCACATCTGCGAAGCGAATAGGATTCTCGTGCCGGCCGGCTGCAACGATGCCCGCGATGTGCGCCATATCGACCATCAGTAGCGCGCCAACGCTATCGGCAATCTCGCGAAATGCAGCGAAATCCAAAGCGCGTGGATAGGCCGAATAGCCCGCGATAATGAGCTTAGGACGGTGCTCTTGCGCGAGCCGCCGGACCTGCTCGTAGTCGATGCGGTACGTATCCGGGCTTACGCCGTACTGGACAGCGTTGAACCACTTGCCGGAAAGCGCCGGGCGGGCTCCGTGCGTCAGGTGGCCGCCCGCATCGAGCGACATGCCCATCACGGTGTCGCCCGGCCTCACGAGCGCCAACATCACAGCGCCGTTCGCCTGCGCTCCCGAATGAGGCTGCACGTTCGCGTATTCGGCTTCGAACAGGGCTTTGACGCGGTCAATGGCGAGCGCTTCCACCCTATCCACGTGCTCGCAGCCGCCGTAATAGCGCTTCGACGGGTATCCCTCGGCATACTTGTTGGTCAGCACGGTACCCTGCGCTTCCATCACCGCAGCCGAGACGATGTTTTCGGACGCAATCAGCTCGATCTGCGTTTGCTGTCGGCGCAGCTCCAACGCAATTTCTGATGCGATAACCGGGTCGCGGCTCTGGAGGGTTTCAGCAAAAAAGCGTGAGTTCTCGTTCACGTGTTCACTCCGGATCAAATCGTTTGAAGCAAGACTTGCAAGTACGACAGTTGATGCGGGCAATGGCCGAATCGCCGCGAACGAGACGGACTCCACTCGTTCCCGGCGAAATCGCCCTTTACCTACTGCTGCAACCAGTCCTTCAGCTTGTCAGGATGTGCGTCGACGAATTTCTTCGCTGCGCTTGCATAGTCGTTCGTGGCATTGCCTTCGTACTCGATCGATTCGACGTCAGCGAGCGTCAGCTTGAAATGCTTGAAGAAGACATCTGCACGGGGATACCTGGTTGCGAACTGTTTGGACGCGAAGGCGTGAACCTGCTCCTCGCCACCCAAGGTGCCTTTCGGGTCCTTCAGATAACGCATCTGCCACTTCTGGAAAAGCCAGTGGGGACTCCACACCGTGGCAACCACCCATTGCTTCGACTGATAGGCTCGCGAAACGCCAGCGAGCATGCCGGCCTCACTCGACGACTGCAGGTTGTAGCCGTTGAGGTCGTAGCCCTTGATGGTCTTTTCGGACGCCTGCATCAGACCACCGCCCGGCTCAATGCCGTCGATCGTCCCATTCAGCCTGGCCTTGACGTCCGGCTTGTTGAGGTCGGAAATGGACGACAGTTCCGACTCGGGAACGTACGCCGGCACGGCCCAGCCGTTCTTGCCTCCCGTGTAGATGACGCCGACATCATCCATATCGTTCTTGTACCTCGCGTAATAGGCCGCGTGGGTGACCGGCAGCCATCCTCCCACCATGATGTCGAGGTCGCCACGCGCGACGCCCTGATACTGAATGCCGATATCCGCCTGCACAAACTTGACCGGCTGCTGAAGCCTGGTCTCGAGCACGTATTTGGCCACGTTCGCAACGGCCAACACGTCTGCCCAGTTTGTTACTGCCACCTTGATTGGTTCGGCCCCGACGGCTGACCCAGCGCCGACGCTCATGGCAACGACTGCCGATATCGCTACTTTCGCAATAAGCGACTTGAGCAGATGGCTTTTCATATCGCACTCCTACTTGAAGAGAAAATCATTGAAGATTCGATGGACTCGGCTAAACGACGGGCCCGGTACCTAATCTCGATACTGCCTTTGCTGATCGCACCGCACCCGCCGTGCAATCAGCGGCAACGGGTGGTTTCCGTCAGGTGCGAGCCGCGGCGCCTGTGCCGGCTTTTGCTGCTCGCCCGCTGCGTTTTGCTTTCTTCGCCTTCATGCCGAAGCTTTCGGTCAGGCGGTCGAGCACGATGGCAAGCAATACGACTCCGAGGCCACCTTCGAAGCCGATCCCGATGTCGAGCCGTTGAATGCCGCTCAACACATACTCGCCCAAGCCACCGGCGCCAATCATCGATGCGATGACGACCATCGAAAGCGCCATCATGATGGTCTGGTTCACGCCGGCCATGATGGACGGCAGCGCGTTCGGCAACTGGATTTTCCAGAGAAGTTGCATGTCCGTGCTGCCAAAAGAGCGCCCTGCCTCCAGCAACTCTTCCCGCACCTGCCGGATACCCAGCGTGGTGAGACGCACGACGGGCGGCATGGCAAAAACGACAGTGGCAATCACGGCTGGAACACGTCCCAATCCGAACAGGATGACGGCCGGAATCAGATAGACAAAGGCTGGCATCGTCTGCATGAAATCGAGCAGTGAGCGCAAGACCACTTCTACCCTCTTGTTCCTTGCCCCCCAGATGCCCAGTGGCACACCAACGACCAGACTGAAGAATGTTGCGGCAATCACGAGCGCGAGCGTGGAGACGGTTTGAGTCCACAGTCCCATGTAATGGATCGCCGACAGCGCAATGCCCACGAACACCGCAAACACGATGCCGCGCCGCCATAGCGCGAAAGCCACGAAGATGACGAGCATGGCGACGAATGGGATGGCGCCTAGTCCGTCCTCCAACAGCTTGACCACTGCTCCTAGCGCCGCAGAGAATGCGTCGAAGCCGCCCCGGAAATGCTGAAAGAGAAAATTGACGGCGTCTTCCGCAAACTTGCCGATGATTGACGAATTCATGCTGCCCTCCGTTCCATAACCTGCTTCAGTATCGTCCGGCAGGACACCACGCCTGCGAGCTTTCCGGCCGTATCAGTGACGGGTACGTCGTGTTCCTGACTCAATGCGATGGACGCGAGCTCGTGCAAGTCCGCATCGAGTGAAACCGCATTCACATCGCGGAGCAGCGCGTCCCGTACCGGACGCGTACCCGCCTTGTGAAGTGATGCTGGCGTGACACAGCCCTGGTATCGACCTGCCCCGTCGCATACATAGCCGCATTCCATGCCGCTATCGATGAGATGATTGAGGTAACGCTCAGCGGACGTGCCGATGTCGCAAGACAGCAGCCTTCGGTCTACCCCGGTCATCAGCGTGGAAGCCCTGAGAAAGCGGGAGACGTCGACATTGCGGAAGAAGTCCCGCACGTACGCGTCTACAGGCGACTGGATAAGCTCGGCAGGTGTGCCGACCTGAATCAGACAGCCGTCCTTCATGATGCCAATCCGGCCGCCAATCTTGATGGCTTCCTCGATGTCGTGCGAAATGAAGACGATGGTCCGCTGCTCTTCCTTCTGTAGCCGCAGAAGCTCGTTCTGCATTTCGAACCGAATCAGCGGATCGAGTGCCGAGAACGCCTCATCCATCAGAAGCACCGAAGGGTTCACTGCCAGTGCGCGTGCAAGGCCGACGCGCTGCTGCATGCCGCCGGACAATTCGCTGGGAAGCAGCTTTTCGTACGAGCCCAGACCGACTCTCGTCAGCGCGGCACGCGCGATTTCGTACCGTTCGGCCCTCTTCAGACCAGCGACCTCGAGTCCGTACGCGATGTTGTCGAGCACCGTGCGGTTCGGCAGAAGCGCAAACGACTGGAACACCATCGCCATCTTCTTGCGGCGAACTTCGCGCAGTTCCGAGGTGGACATCGGTGCGATGTCACGGCCTTCGAGAACCACCTGGCCGGACGTGGGTTCAATGAGGCGGTTGAGCAGTCGAACCAGCGTCGATTTACCGGAACCCGACAGGCCCATCACCACGAAGATCTCGCCCGCCTTGACGGTGAGACTGACGTTATTGACTGCAACCATGTTGCCGGTCTTTTCGAAAATTTCGTTCCGACCTAGACCTTGCTTCACGAGGTCAGCGGCACGCTCTGGCTTCGGCCCGAAGATTTTCGACAGATTCTTGACCGAAAGAATATCGGTCCCGGAGACTGCGATTGGTTTCGCTGCGGCGGAAGCGTCTTCCGCGTTGATTGCACCGGGATGGACAACGTCTCCTGGTGCGAACGTCAGGTTTTGGGCCATTCTGTCATCTCAACTGGCAGGTTCAAAAAATTGAAGCGCGTGACGTATTGACCTTTGCAGGGCCGCCACTTGCGTGTCTCGCTTCTTTTAGCCGCCTCCGAGCCAGTTTCATCGCAGAAGTGCGAATGCAAGAGCCGAAAGCAAACATCGCAGCGCCATGCAATTGAACGAAACGCTATTTTTCGGGTAGGACGCAGAATAATCATGCGCCGTCATCGCGTTCAATGGTGCCTAATGCATGTATTGCAGAGTAGCGCGTCAAATTGCACTACCCAGCTACATTTTCTGGGTACTTTTCCATACCTTTGGTAATGGGGCGCTTTTGTGTAGTTTTCGCAGAAAAGCGCGACTGCACGTGGAATTCGTTTGAAGTTAAAGCGGGCTTGGGTTTGCGGCTGACCATTGGCGGCAGCAGGAACAATCCGAACATTCGAAGCTTACAAAGCTTGGGACGCCGTATAGGGAATGTCCTAGGTCTATCGGAATCCTGCGTAACTTGCCTATCAAATCGATGGAACGGAACGCGAGCGGAAAAGGCATGACCAGCGAATCGGTGCTGGGCTTCGCCCTGAAGGCTTACCCGAAGGGTCCCCCGAAAAGGGAGGGATTCCAGATCCCCTCAAGCCGGCTACGATGGTTGCGACCTGGGAGGTGTCATGGACAATCTGTTTTTTCGCCGCGTTTTGCTGGTCGAAGACGAGGGGCTAACGCGCTCGGCGATGAAAAGACTGATCCTCAGTTCGGAGCCGGCGCTCGATATCGATGAAGCCGGCAGCTATGACGAGGCCGTCGAACGCTTGCAGCGCGACGCTTATGACCTGATCTTTCTCGACTATCAGCCAGGGCGCCCTTTGCTAGCCGGTTTGCCGCGAAGCCGGAGTGCGAGTGCGATCGGGCCATGATCGTTAGTTGCAGTTTAAGATAAAGACATTGAACGGCGCTGACCGTGGCGATATGCTTCGGATCGCCCATCAGCCACCCTTGCCAACCGACGCACCAGAAGCAAACGACACCATGCGATTGCGACGCATCACTGCACGACGCTCTCCGGCACATGGCATGGGACTGTTCGCGCTACAGCCGATCGCCGCGGGTGAACGGGTCATCGACTACAAGGGAGAAGTGACCAGCTGGCGGCGCGCCGCCGCCCGTCAGCACTCCGAGGCGGGCCACACGTTCGTGTTCGGCCTGTCTGACGGGCGTGTGATCGACGGCAGCCGTGGTGGCAACAGCGCCCGCTTTCTGAATGCCTGCTCCCCCAACTGCGAAGCCATCGAAACGGGCGAGCAGGTGTTCATTCATGCGCTCGCCGCTATCGCACCCGGCCACGAGCTCTTCATCGACTATGGTCTGTCAGTCGACGGCGCGGTCACCGACGACATCCGTGCCAGGTACACCTGTCATTGCGGTTGCTTCGGCATGTCGTCAAACCATGCTGGGCAACCGTGCTGAGTCAGCGTAATCGTAATTCTGCTGACGTACAGACGATCCGATGAGCAATGTTTACGACGTCTCACAGAGACCCAGCGCGCGCCGATATGTTGTGTGCGCAGCTTGTCAGTCAGATCTTGGAGTAATGCAGCCAGTCCAGCGGCGGCTTAGGTTTCCAGCATGGCGTAACACAGGGCTTACGGGACAGCGTGTGCACGACAAGGATTACGAACTTCGCAGGATGCGCTATACCGGTCCTTCCTAGGGTATCTCTGCATGCCTCCCGCATCGTCATGTACACGGTCCGTAACGCAGGGGATTCAGGA
Organism: Paraburkholderia sp. BR10923; assembly: GCF_040948765.1. NCBI lineage: Bacteria > Pseudomonadati > Pseudomonadota > Betaproteobacteria > Burkholderiales > Burkholderiaceae > Paraburkholderia > Paraburkholderia sp. BR10923. The sequence continues at coordinate 334,075 of NZ_JBFPKO010000007.1, forward strand.
CGTGCATGACGCGCTGCCGCTCACCCTGCGCAAGTAGTTCAAGCGCGCTGGATCCGCAAATCCCGATCGTGCGGCTTACGAGCCACGGAGCGGCCTCGCCGAGGGCTGCACGGACCGTCCTCGAGGAACGGCAGCCACCAGCTAGATATTCGCTCCCTGGCAGTCGGCACGCAGCGCTTGCACCTTCTCGCGCGCATCGCGGAGCCGCGCGACCAGTTCCGCCGATGCGGGAGCGATCGGCATGCGCGTCTCGGCGCAAATCGGATGGTCGAGAGCGATCATCGCCTTGATCGCGGCCGGGTTTGGAGCGGAAAACAGGAGCCGTGTAATCGGGCTCACATGTGCGAACAGCGCGCGGGCATCTGTCTCGCGGTCGGCGTTCATCAGTGCGAGAACTTCGGTGAGCACGTCCGCGAAGACGTGAGCGCTCGCGAGGACGCCACCGGCGCCCCCCATGCTCAGGCAATCGACGAATGCTTCATCGTTGCCGCACAACAGGCTCACAGACAAGCTGCTGAGTTCGCTAAAGTGGCTTGCCACGCACTCCTTGATGGCGACGACGTTGTCGTGCTCGAGCAGGGCCGCGACTGTGTCGGGCGCAATCGTCACGCCCGTCCGATGGGGCACGTTGTACAGCACGATCGGGCGACTGGTTGCCCGCGCAATCTGATCGAAATGCCATCGCACGCCAGTCTGATCGGGGCAGACGTAAGACGGTGCCGACACGAGGTAGCCCGCGCAGTCCCAGCGGTCGTAGGTATCGATTTCGCGCAGCACTTCGCGCGTGTCCGGGGCGCCGGCGCCCACAAGCACCGGCAGCTTTTTGCCGACAACCCCGAAGAGCGCATCCAGCACCGAGGCACGCTCGGTCTGCGACAGCAAGGCGGCCTCGCCCGTCGTGCCAAGCGCGACGAAGCCGCTGATTTCCGTGCGCAGATACATATCGGCGAGGTATTGCAATGCATCGATGTCAACTCTGCCGCGGCGGAACGGCGTGACGATCGGCAACCAGACTCCCGAGTACATGATCAGCGTGCCCCCTCGTTGCCGACGTGGCGCGAAGCGCGCCCGATCCTCGCTTCCGGCAGCGTCGCAATCAATGTGTGCAACGTGAAGTCGAGGTCGTTGGGCGCGATGTCGAGCTGCACGCTCACTTCGTTGCGAGCCCGCTCGATCGAGGTCACGTAGACGCCGAGCGGCGAGTGCAGAAGTGCCTGCAGTTGCGTGGGCGACCTTTCATCCGACGCGTACACGAAGGACACGGGCAGCAGCACGCGCGAAGGAAACGGGATCACGTTATTGGGTTTAACAGCCGCTACAGCGCGACGGGTGCCTTCATCGGGGATATTGAGCGACAGGGCGGGGGCCATGATATGCGTTTGGAAAGATCCGGGTGGATTCGACACGGTTTCAGCGTAAGGGATAACGAGTAAAGATCGTGAAAAAATCAGGCCATCGCGTGGAAAAAAGTGCGATGGATTCGAGATCGACGGGCGTCGATATCTGAACGTCGCCGACGCTTCCGACGCGGGACTGTCCAATTGGACGCTGATTGCCGCCCTCATCACGCTGACGCGATCGGCTACGTGGCGCGGCAAGCGCGTTCGGTTCCCGATACCTGGCTACGTTTGTACTTTTACTTTGGCTGGTGGTGGAGTGATGGCGATTTTGGCGTCACCCAGCGTGACAGTCACGTTTTTGATTCAGGCGTATGTTGGTGCTGAGAGTAAATGGTCGAAGAGCCGGAAGGACGATGGGCATCCGCTTGAACGATTCGCCCGCACTAGATCGGATGCGGATTACCGGGGTACTACCAGCCACCTGAGGCTGCCGCTCAACCGTGTAGTCGAGATAGCGGCGAGGCTCGACCTCGATTGAACAACGCGCGGCGGCAATGGGCAGCCGCGCGTGCTTTCATCAGTGCCTGCATGCCGCCTCCCGGGTCGGTCGGGCACTGACGACACCTACTGGCAACGTGCCATCTTCAGTACGCGAGACACCTGGCCCGGTGTGAATCCGCTGCTGCGCACATATGGCGCGCAGTCGAGGGGTGCGGTCAGGGATTCACTTACTGTGAACAGACCGACGAAGCGGAACGAGTCCACTTCGATCTTGATGAATACCGGAATCGCATTCCGCTGAGCCGCGAGCGTCCGGCCAGCAGCACGCGCCGAAGCGCTGCCGTCGCAGATGATGACGTGCGGCGCCTGTGGATTCAGATCCGTCCGCAGGCAGGCGGCCACGATCCCTCCATTCTTCGCAGGAAGGAAAGCCTGCTTGCTGCCCCCACAAACCGAGTGAATCGCTTCGCGGGTATATTCCTTGTTGAGTTCAAACATGGCAGACTCCTTTTTTCATTTTCCAGTACAGAACACATTACTTACTAACCAGGAATTAAACGCAGTAGCTGATATCTGCTTGCTGCCCGGAGTGCCCCATTCCGGACGAGGGCACTACGTTCATAACGTGCCGGACGCGGCGAGCCATTCGCTGACGTCTTCAGGAGCGGTCAATGCACCAAGCACGCGCAATACATCCCTGCCCTCGCTCGTAATCGAAAACTCCTGCCAGCCCGGTTCGCGCTCAATTCGTTGCGCGAGTCCCGCATCGTGAAGCGCAGTCATGTCAAGATCCTCCACTTCCACGTCGACCTTGACCGGCGCATGGCCGAGCAGCATCAATGCCGCCATCTCGTGCGCGCTCAGACGCGGCGAACCTGACTCCAGATTCTCTGCATCTGAATTTTTCATAAGTATTCCTTTTTAAATGAAGCTACGCCAGCCCGTTTGCGGCAATCCCATGCGCTGCGATGACTACGCCTGAAGCAGGATGTAAGTCGGACACGCGGCCAGCTTGCGCGGCCTTGTGCCCGAAACTCGCGCAGAGTTCGAAGTGGCCGCACTTCGCCCACGGACAGTCGCAATACCACTACCCACGTGGCGCGATGTGGTGCATGGAAAGTAATGAGAATGCACACCGCTTGCCTGATTGCAAGACGGTGGCTCAAAGAAAGAGACGCAGACGTCCTGCCTGTCAGGCAGCGAAACGACTCGGGGGACGGGAACTTCGGATGGCGCTCATATGAACGGCTTTATCTTTTTGATACTCGAATATTCTATTACGCCGTGGCGGACTGGCAAGTAAAAAGATCGTAAAGGCTCGAAACTATTCTGTTGCGGCAAATCCGCCCTTCCATTCCACATGCAGCACGACGAGCCAGCGGCGCGGGCATTCCGGCCGGATCACGACCGCGCTGCCGCGAGCTATCGCGACGGGGCTGACGACGCCAGATTCGACCGCGTCCTCCCACGCATACTTCGCTTCCGTCCGAATCCAGACAATGAGGATGGAGCATAACGCGACGCTGAACAGCGTCGTGAGGCCAAACGCGACGTCGGGGTAATTGCGATGCGCAAGAAATGCAAACGCCGTAGTGAGGATCTGGTTGGCGAGCACAACCAGGACCGCGATCTTGACAAGTGCACGCCTGTGCGGCAAGTCTCGACCTCGGGGCACCATTCCGGCACGCGTGCTCGGTGGGTCGAGCTTCTCATGTCTTGCTCTCATTCCAGCATATCTCTTTGAAAGCAACTACTGGGGGCAATGGTACGTGGAGATTCCTGCTCATCGCGAGCGATAGCGGACGCGCGACATTCGGAAACACGGCCAGCCGGGCAGGCTCGGCCGGGTAAGGACGGCACTTTCGTATTCACAGCCAGGAAATCGGACGGAATCAACCAGACTGAAGCCCTGGCTGCGGTAGAAATCCAGCAGGCCCTGTGCGTTCATCGGCGCTTCCAGGGCCAATTGCATATATCCGTGCGCGGCGGCCCAGCGGTTCGCAAACGAAAGCAGCGCGCGACCGATGCCCCGCCGCTGCCTCGACGGTTCGACACCATACCGATGTACCGTGGCGACATCTGGCCGCCGAAAGTGCCGACAGGTCGAAACCGGGTCCGCACCGCGCAGGGTTAGCGTTCCCGCGAGGCGACCCTTGCATACGGCGACAAAGCACGCTTCGTCCACGGTGTCCCGATGCACCGTACGCTCCCTTCGCTGGCAATGGACCGGGAGGTTGCTCGCCACATCAATCGACGCGGCTGCCCGGCGCAGCAGTTTCGTGATCTGCGAATTCAGGTCGACTTCGGGATCAAACGGCCTGATGATTACCCGGCCAGTATCCAGTGAATCCTGCGTGAAGATGGCGTCAATTGGTATCGTAACAGGCGTACACCGCATGGCGCTTCTGCCTCACCAGGAAAGGATAATTAGCGGCGCGAGCGATGCGATGTAGGCGACAAGGCCAACAACGGCCCAGCCCGACGCGACCGCGACACAGGCAACCAGCGCACCGGCGATACCGATCGCGCGCATGAATTGCAGACGCGCGCACCGGCGATCAAGTCCCGTTCCAGAATCGTCCAGATTTCGACGACCGGTTCGACGTGTAAAGCGCACCAAAGTAGACATACGGTAGTCCTGTTGGAGCATTGCGACTTCCCTGCATTAGAGCTTACGACACTCAATCTAAAAATCGCGTAAAAGGGATTCGGCGCTTCATAAACATTCTGTTTCTGCCGAACGCCGTTCCACCTGGTTCACCGCGTCGACCCATAATGCGCGGCCCACACCGAGGTCTTGCGTAGCACGGTGCGGATATCTGCTTCTGAAGCTGATCAATGTCCTGCTGAATCCCGTCGATGTCCCTCAACTTGTCCTGCAGGCCGGAGATCATGATTGCCGGCAGGGTGTCCTCGAGTTCAGCCATGCGTGCGTGGATCGCATTGAGTCCGGCGATGGAACGACCTTTCGCTGCGTCAACCGAACCCGGACTTTTGACTCTCTAATCAGTGTTGGAGCCAAAAATAGATCCAACACTGCCCCAAGACATACATGAGAAGCGTGTTGCTCTCTGCATGCGCACCGGTTATAGCGCGCTTCGATATCTGAGCACAGCCTCCTCGCGACACGGCTGTACACCTGATTGCGATTGTTTGGCGCGTCGCCGATTGGCAGGCGGCCTGCCCTTAGGCGCTAGTCGCACGGTCACACCTTCAACGGCTACCAAGCGGGCCATGGACCCAACGATTTTTACGCAAACTTGATGTCGCTACCGTTAACATCAGGGCTCGCTACTGAAATCGGCGGCCGATATGACACACCCACTGGCGAGCCTGCGCGATCTGTTCGCATCTGGCAGGACTCCCCTTCCCCTACCTCCGCGTCCGGCGGCGAGCCGCGATGTGATGATGCACGTCACGCTCGACGCGCAACACGCCACCCCGCTGCGTCAGGCGCTGATCCGCGATTGCGCCGGCCAGCCATGGACGATCCGCCTTGCGGCGTTGCCCGGAGCGCAACGCGTGCGGCTGTCGCTCTATCTTCCCAGGCACGCTCTAAGCGGAGCGATTGACCGAGTAGCCCATCTCGCTCCGACCGCCGAACTGGTGCAACTTTTCGAGGTTCCTGACACCCCAACCGACGCCTGGCGGGACTTGATGAACCCGGCATCCGTCCCGTATCCTGGCGCGACCGTTCAACCGGATGAAACGGCGATGGCAGAGGACGGCATTGCGCAACTCCTGTCTCCGGATCACGTGCTGCTGGACCTCGATGTTGCTGAGCGTCGCTCGCTCTTCGTAGAGCTGGGCCGCGTTTGCGAACAACGCTTCGGCGTGCCTGCGGAGACCGTGAGCGCGGCCCTCGAAGCGCGCGAAGCGTTGGGCTCGACCGCGCTCGGTCAAGGACTCGCCGTTCCGCACGGTCAGATCAAGGTGCTGCGTCGCGCCGTGGCTTTGTATGTGCGTCCAGCAGTACCGATTCCCTTCGATGCACCCGATGGATACCCTGTCTCCGATGCGGTCATGCTTCTGGTCCCGCAATGTGCCTACGCGACGCATCTGCATCTGCTGGCCGACGTCGCGCAACGCTTCTGCGACCATCACTTTCGCGAGCGGCTTCATGCGTGCACCGATGCACAGGCCGTGTGCCAGTTGTACGCGAGCTACGTCGCATCATAGGCCGTGCCCCCTACTACGGCGTGTCCGCAACCGCGTCTTCTTCCTTCGGTACGAACATCATCCTTGTCTTGGGGTTGCAGTCCATCAACCCGCCGTATCGTCCGCAGGCGAGTAAGCCCCTGGCTGGGAGCGACTGCACATGGCTGGAGTGGACATTCACCGTTCCGCGGTGGATTGCCCAAAGCGGCGGTCAGTGCGCATGCGCTGAACGCGATAGCGGCGGTTCGTCGCCGCTTCCCGGCGAGAACTACTGGTGAGTTGCCGTGAGCAGGCATCTCGGTGCTGACAACGAAAGATAATCGTGTAGGCGGACCCATCTCTCCTGAGTGGCCGGTTACCTCAACGAGATTGGCAATATGATCAGCGGGATACCCTCCAGATGCAGGCGGCGCTGAAGGCCGAGTGCGGTCTGGTTGTGCAACCATTCGCCGAAACGCCGGCTTGCCGGCAGGATCAGTCGATTGGCAAAGCAGACACATCCCGGAAAACTCGCCACCGTGGCCAGAATCAGCCGCTCCAGCTCCACGATAGTATCTGTACCATTGCCAACCGTGCGTGTGACACCAAGGCCGGCTTTCGAGCAATAGGCCTCCAGCTGATGCAGTGACGCGTCAAGGCACTCCTGCCTGCGCCAGATGGCCTCCGGCGTGCCGAGTGCGTCCGCCTGCACCTTCACCACACCGACGAGCACGACGGCCCGAAACTGCTCCGGAAACAGCCGCTGAATCCACAAGAACGTGTGAACCGCTGGTCCCCAGTGTTCGGTAACAAGCAGCACCGCGACCTGGTGACCCGATATCGACTCTCGCGTGCAGGCGGAAACGAACTCGTGCGCGGGTAAGGCAAAGCTCGCATCCATTTCGCGCCGCCTGTCCTCGACCCAATCGTATTGCCGCCGTACTACCATGCAGCCCGCGATCACCAGCAACGTCACGCACAGGGTCGCCCAGCCGCCCGCGGAAAACTTTTGTGTAAGGGTCACGAGAAGTATCGTTGCCGCGATCGCAAACCCGGCGCCGGCCACAGCCACCCGCAGGGGCCACGCGCGAACCTGCGCGCGGCGGGTCCACCAATAGCGGCATAGGCTGGCCTTCGCTAGCGCGAGACTGAGGAACACGTTGATGCTATAGAGAACCACCAATAGTCCAAGCTCGCCGCGGGTCGCGACGAGTATCGTGAGTGCGCAGCCGCCGACAAACAGCACGGCGTTCTTCCTCACAAGTCCGCTCGACAGATGGCTGAATCCGTGGGGCAGCCACGAGTCCGTCGCCATGGTGCTCAAAAGGGAGGGCGCAAAGATCAGGATCGAATTCGCGGCCACAAAGAGGATCGCGCCTTCCAACGCTAGTACGATCAGAAGGATCGACCCTCTCGCGAACGGGCCGACTGGAAGCCTGCCGATGATCGCTCCGAAGGCGACGGCATTGAGTGTCTGCCCGTGGACCGGCCGCACGCCGGTCAGCGTGTAAAGAAGAAGGATGCCGCCGGCGATGAATCCCAGGGTCAGCGCGACAGTCATCAGAGTTGTCTTCCCTCTTCTGTAGCGCGGCCAGGCCAGCAGGTTGACGTTGTTCGCGATCGCCTCGATGCCGGTAAAGGAGCTCCCGCCAAGCGAATAGGCGCGCAGCAGGAATGCTGCGACCAGGGGCCAGCCGATCGCCTGCGACAGTCGATAGGCGCCGGTCGCCGTGTGTGCCGCCGCGGCCGACACGCTGTGCGTCGAGGAGGCGATGCCGTAAACGATCAGGATTGCGTGACTCAGCAGAAACCCAATGATGATCGGCAGGAGAAACCGGATAGCCGCGCTCACGCCGCGAATATTCAGTGTGATCAGCAGCAGAATCAGACCGGCCTCTACCGCGAGCTTGTGCGCCTGCGCGCCAGATGGAAAAAGGCTGAACAAGGCGTCGGTGCCGCTTGCCAGCGATACGGCAATGGTCAGCATGTAGTCGACCAGCAGCGCGGCGCCTGCGATCATTCCCATTCTCGGTCCAAGCAGCTGTGAGACGATTTTGTAGTTTCCTCCACCAGAGGGAAATAGCTCGATGATCTGCGTGTAGGCCAGCGCGAGAACAGCGAGGGTCGCGACGGCCGCCAGTGCGAGAATCGGCCCGAGTTCGGGGTGGTCGCCGAGCGCCAGGAAGGCCTTCTCGGGTCCGTAGCATGCCGACGACAGGCCGTTCGCTCCGAGCCCTGCCGAGGCGAGCACAGTGGTCAGCAGGAGCCCGCGGCGCGCGGCGGGATCGGCGGCATCACGCGGCCCACCCGTCAGCCACCGCGAGAATCGCTTCATGTTAAGCACGATTTGCCATCCGCCATTTCGCCGCTGGCGAGCCCTGGCAGCTTGCCGCAGGCGTCCACCCATCGCCATGTGACCAGCACAAAGCCCTCCGGGCACAGTGATACCGACTGCAACCCCGGTCCGTCCCTCACCCGACATTCATGGGCAACAGCACCATCTGCCTACCTTGCAAATGCAGGCGCGTCTGTATCTCAACGGGCGTCTGGTTGTGCAACCATGCAGTCAGGAAATTGACGCGCTTGAAGATCAGTTTGCTGGCGAAACATACACTGTTAGGAAACTCGTCTACCGTGGATTCGGCGAGTTTCATGAACTCGACGACTGGATGCGTTCCGAACGCGATCCGATACTCGGCTGCCATCCCATGCTTGCGGCAATACGCGACGTAGTATTCGAGTGCGGCCGACATGGTTTGCTGCAGACGCTCCAGGTGCTCGGCGCCTTCATAGCTTTGTGCGTCGACTTCGCCGACGGCGAGAAAGATCACGTTTTTGAAATGCCCGGGGAAGAGCCGGTTCACCCACAGCAGCGCATGCATGCTCGCCCCGCGATGCCTGCCGACCAGCAGAATCGCCGTCGGCTGCGACGGGTCAGGCTTGCCGGGGGCTGTGGCCTCGCTGACGTCGGGAGGCGCGCCGGCAAAGAGCGCATCCTCCTTCGCAAGCTGGGTACGCGTATCGTCGTAGTGATGTTTGATGAGAAAGCACAGCGCGATCACGGCGCTCGTCACCAGCACCGTCAGCCAGCCGCCCTCGGTGAACTTCTCGACCAGCGTGATGACCAGCACGGTACTGGTAACCGATAAGCCGAGCGCTGACAATGCGAATTGCCGTACCCAGGGCTCGCCGTCACGGCGGTGACGCCACCAGTACGTGCACATGCCAAGCAGCGACAGGCTGAACGTCAGGAACACGTTGATGCTGTACAGAACCACGAGAACCGACACGTCTCCACGCGTCCACATCAGGATCGCAAGGCTCGCGATACCCATCACCATGATGCCGTTCTGCCTGACCAGCCGCGTCGACAGATCACGGAAATGACGTGGCACCCATGAATCGGAGGCCATGTTCGACAGCACGGCAGGGCCATCGAGAAAGCCGGTTTGCGCGCCGACCAGCAGCAGTCCGGCCTCGAAGGCAAGCACGGCTGCAAGCAACGCATGCCGCGCGAGTGCCGAACCAAGGCCGAGGCGGTCGATCACGCTGCCGAACACTACCGCGTTGAGTGTCTGGCCTTCCACCGGCTGCGCGTGCCACAGCATGTAGAGCAGGATGATGCCCCCGGCCGTGAAGGCGAGCGACGTCGACATGTAGAACATCGTGATCTTGCCGTTGGGCACGCGCGGCTCGGCCAGCATGTTGACGTTGTTCGACACCGCTTCGAGCCCGGTATAGGTCCCACCGCCCAGCGAGAACGCGCGCATCAGCAGCGCTATCATCACGAGCGGTCCCAGCGCATGCGAAATGCCGCGCGCCTCCCCCACCGCGCCGGGAACGACCGAGGCCAGATGATCGCCGTGTACGGCGACGCCATAAACGATCAGGACAAGGTGCAGCACCACGAAGCCGAGAAAGATCGGCAGTAGCACGAGGATCGATTCCCTCATGCCGCGGAAATTCAGACCTGTCATCAGCACGATCAGTATCAGCTCGGTGGCAAGTTTGACGCTCTGCGCGCCAACGGGCAGCAAGCTGAAAAACGCATCGACGCCGCTCGCCAGCGAGGTGGCGATCGTCAGTACATAGTCGACTAGTAGTGCCGCGCCCGACACGAGCCCAGGGCGTGGACCCAGCAGCGCGGTAGCGACCCGGTATCCGCCACCGCCAGTCGGAAACAGTTCGATGACCTGGTTGTAGCCGATTGCGATGATGAATACCGTGGCAGCGGTGGCGACAGCGAGAAAAAAAGCGAGCTGCGTGTGCGGGCCAAGCGCGAGAAAGGCTTCTTCAGGACCGTAGCAGGATGACGAAAGGCCATCCGCACCGAGGCCTACCCAGGCCAACAGGGGTGTAACAGCGATCGCATGGCGGGTGCGCGGATCCAGCGGGTCGAGTGGCTTACCGAAGATCAACTGCCACATCCTGTTGAAAGTGGCCATGGCGTCTCCCGGCAGATCAATCCGCAGCGATGTCGTCGCGAGTGGCGGCGCCGACGCGCTGCCGTATCGGCGAAGCACGTGTTCGAGGGCCGTCGAATCCCCTCACGGTCAATGTAGTGCAGTTCCGATGCGTATGCCAGCCGGCGGTGGCCCTGTGTGTGGAAGCCGACGATTTGAAAGGAAGTTCACCGTTGGTACTGGTCCGCGGGCCGTCGGAGCCGCGAACCGGAAGCGCCGTTACTCTCACTGGCACAGCGGCAAGCCGGGTAAGCGTCAGCGAGGCGACCTTGAGCAAAAAAGAAGCGCAATACGGATCCTTGAGAGCGTCGCGCGCCAAATCGGATTGCGGTGGCGGCAACCGCTCTGCGGTTGCCCGCATTGCCTGCGCGCGCGGCCGTCTCGACCTGTATGACCAACACGCTGCGCGGCCAGCCGTGCCCGAGCGCTTTGGCGGCCTACCTGTCCCGACGCGCGATATCTTTGACCTTGTCGAGCAAGGTGCAAAGGTGGAACCACGGCAATTGTGCAGCGGGCTGCTGCACAAATTCCGGATTCGGCCATGCCTGGGCAAGCGCGCGCCTCTAGTCCAGGTCGCTAAACGCAGCTCTTTACGTGGGCCTAAGCGCACTCCTCGAAGCGTCACCGACCATCGATCGGATCGAGGCCGAACTGCGTCCTCATCTGCCGGACCGTACTGCGCAAACATCGTCGGGCAACGCCCACTCCGCTTTCACCGGCAGGAGGCAGCGCCGGAGACTGAAAGGCCGCAGCAGCCCGTCGTGCAATGCGGAGATACCGGGCTACGCACGAGTCACGGCCACGTAGAGCAGCCGAAGCTGTAGTTCAAGGATTTGCCCGAGCGTGAAGGCGTTCTCAAGCGCTGGTATTCAATTGAAGCCGATGCTGTCGAAAGCGCGCTGAGGCAATGGTGTGCCGAAACGGGCTTGAGCTCGCATTTGGGCAGGATCTGCTGCCGGTCGTGCGCATCATCAATGAGCTCGGTACGGGCTATCCGCGGGCGCTGGCGCAGCGCTCGGCGGCGCAAGACACTATGTGATCTCAACCGTGCCCTGTGCCAAGGGGCTCGAATGGAAGCGAGTCAAGGTGGCGCACGAATTCCGCCAGGGCGGTGCCGACGGCCGCCCGATGCCGGACGAAGATGACCTTCTAACACCCTCCAGCTTTTAAGATATTTATCCGATTTTTACGTGCACTACTGATTTTTTTTGAAAACTTCAACGATATCGTCTTTACAGTGCTTGCATCCGGGCTCCTCCCTGATCATATGCACGAACAAAAACCTGGTCTTGCCAAAGCACGCCGGAAATACGCACTATTGCGCCTTGCCTTGATGACGGCGGCCCTCGCACTATGCAGCCTCTTGCATTACGCACATGCGCAAAATTCAGGCGTCTCTGCTGCGAGCGAGGCCCGTCCCTTTTCGAGGCCCGACGACATCGTCGCAGCGCTGCGCGCGCAGTTTCGCGTGTCGGCTGCTGATTCTTTGAAGATTGCACAAGCTGTCCTGACCGAAGCGAACCGCTATTCGATGTCCCCTATTCTGCTGTTGTCGGTGATGGCTGTCGAATCCGGCTTCGACCCGCATGCGGTGAGCGCGGTCGGTGCACGTGGGCTGATGCAAATACTGCCCGCCGCCCATCCACAGGCGTTCGCTAGCGTCAAGGAACTCGACGATCCCGCCGTCAATGTCCGCATCGGCTCGTCGATATTGCGCGATTACCTCGACGCTTCCGGAGGCGACGTTACCGCCGCGCTGTGGCGGTACAGCGGCGGCGAAAAGGGCTATACGCACCGCGTTCTCGTGCATATGCACCGTTTTACGCTATTGCTTGGCACGCAAAATGGGTAACGACCGATCTGATCAAAACTGCTCCAACTCGACCACCCACGGTCGGCGGAGCAGTACAAAGCCCCTCTTCGTTTCCTCGAGGCGGAAGACTACTTCTGGAAACGGGACCGTTAGGAGTGTGGACGAATCTTGATCACAGTTGACGGTGCATCGAACTGCCCTGCTTCCGGTCCGTCACGTTCCGCAGCATCTTGCGCCTCGAAATCCGCAAAGAGTTGACATACAGCGTGCGGGTCCGCGCAGGCGCGGAGTCGCTCCCGGAACCGTTGATCGCAAAAGCGTTCCGCCACTTCAGCGAGTAAGTGCAGATGCGTCATGTTCGCCCATTCCGGCACGAACAGCACAACCAGGTCGGTTACAGGCTCGCCGTCCGGCGCATCGAACGGAATCGGCATAACGGGACGTACATACAGCACCAGAGCGCCCCGCAGTCCTTTGATCTGACCATGAGGCACGGCCACGCCCTGGCCGAGCGCCGTCGAGCCCAAAGCTTCGCGGGCGGCAAGACCGGCCATCACGGCGGCTGCCTCCAGGCCATAGCGTTGCTCGAGTAGTTGTGCAAGACGTGCGAACAGAGATTCGCGATCAGCAACCGCGAGATTGAGCAAAACATGACTCTCGGTCAGCAGGTAAGCGATCGTATCCTCGTCCGAGACCTCGCCCTTGCGTCTTCCATGAATATCGGCATGCGGCGACTCGGGGCGTTGCATCAGCTTGCTCCACCTGTCGGTGGGTGTATCCGGTACTTCAAGCAATTGCGCAATCTCCGCGGTCGGCGCCAGATGCGTCACCCGCTGCATCGCCTCCTTCAACGCCGACCTCGGCAGGTAGAGTATGAGGCGCACCCGATCCGTTCCGTGCAGCGGCGTCATGCGGATCGTCCACGACTGGCCGGCACAGTCGCGGATCAACGCCAGACGCAACGGCATCGCATGCTGTGCGTCGAGCGTGATGCGCATGACGACATCGCGGCTCGCAGGCGGCTGGGAAGTGCGATGAGATCCAATGTGCCTCAGATCAAAGAGGGCTTTCAGATCTGCCAGAGAATGCTTCATGTTGTTCCTCGATTTGCCGTTCCCGTCTCATTTCGATTCGGCAGCTTTGGGCAGCGATTACGCAGGCGGCCCATACCGGTGGCGCAGCTCGAGATTGATCTCAAGCACGTTGACAAGAGGCTCGCCGACCAGCCCTGCAAACGGCGCGTGAGCAGTGTCGCGCAACATTGCGCCGATTTCCGCGCGTATCCCGGCAGGATCGTGCTTCGTATCCTTCGCCCACGCTGCCGCCACGCGGTCGAGCTGATACATCGCATTGGCGAGCGTGATGTCCGGATCGAGCCCTGAGCCGGAGGTGGTGACGAAATCACCCGGAACGTCCTGCAGAGCAATGTCCGGATTATCCTGCCGCCACATATCAAAGAACATCGCCTGAATGTCCGTGCCCTCCTTCACCGGTTCGATCGCGGTCACACTCTTTCCATCGCTGCCCGTGCGGGTCACGGCCGAAGGGAACAACCCGGGATGCTCGCCCGAGAACGACTCGAAGAACGGCACGGCGAGATCCGGCGCCTTCGGTTGCGGCGTGCCGGGATTCGCCGCGATCCACTGCTGCACCACCTGCGCATGTTGCTTCGCCCAGTCGTCTACGTACTTCGCGTGCGACGGATCCGCCTTGACCCACGCCTGCGCGAGGCTGTTGTGCGCGTCGGCCCATTGCGCGACGATATGCGGTTTGCCACCCGCGTGATCGCCCTGGAACCAGGCTTCGACGTCGGGCGCGACAAGTTGCCCGGCCTTGGGCCCTTGCGCATAGTGCGCAATCGGCCCCAGCATGCGCGCAACGCGGTCGCGCAGCGCGTAGTTCGCAGCACCCAACGTCGATGAACCCGAGGCGGAGGCATCGTATGAGACCGCCGATGGCCTCGACTGGAAATATTCATCCTTCGTGAATGGCTGGGCAATCAATAGCGAGCCAACCGGCTTGCCGTCCGGACCGTCCACGATGCTGCCGTTCGCCTGAAACCGGAACGCCGTTTGGCCGATGACCCAGAGGATACCGGGATAGATACCGCACACCAGCACGACCGCGAATCCCAGCAGCCAGATACTCTTCGAAACATAGCGCAGCATGGCTTTCTCCCTACTGCCCAATCGCAACGCGACAATTACGCAACGAGTCGCAATCCGACCATCACGACATCGATCAGCTTGATCCCGACAAACGGCACGATCACGCCACCCAGCCCCCAGATCAGCAAATTGCGGCGCAACAGCGCGTCTGCACCGAGCGCCCTGTACTTCACGCCCTTCAGCGCGACAGGAATCAGCAACGGGATGATCAGTGCATTGAAAATCACAGCCGACAGGATCGCCGAGGTCGGCGAATGCAGATGCATCACATCCATCGCAGCAAGCCACGGCAGCGTACCGGCAAAGAGCGCTGGCACGATCGCGAAGTATTTCGCCACGTCGTTGGCAATCGAAAACGTGGTCAGCGCGCCGCGCGTCATCAGCAACTGTTTGCCGATCTCGATCACTTCGATCAGCTTGGTCGGATCGCTGTCGAGATCGACCATGTTGCCGGCCTCTTTGGCCGCCTGTGTGCCGGAGTTCATCGCGAGACCGACGTCGGCCTGAGCGAGCGCCGGCGCGTCGTTGGTGCCGTCGCCCATCATCGCGACGAGCTTGCCTTCGCCCTGTTCCTTGCGCAAATAGACGAGCTTGGCTTCCGGCGTGGCCTGGGCGATGAACTCGTCGACGCCCGCAAGCCGCGCAATCGTCGAGGCCGTCCATTCGTTGTCGCCAGTCACCATCACCGTATGTAACCCCATCTTGCGCAAGTGCTGAATTCGATCGCGAATACCGGGCTTGAGGATATCTTCGAGCAGCACGACGCCCGCAATCTCGTTGCCGTTTGCAACGACGATTGGCGTCGCCCCCTGCTCGCCGGCTTGCCGCAGAATCGCATCGAGGCCATAGGGCACCTCGCCGCCGCGCTCGCGAACCCAGGCGACGATCGCGTCGGGTGCACCCTTGCGCAACATCCGCCCGTCAGGCATGTCGATGCCGCTCATGCGGCTCTGCGCGCTGAAGGGAATAATTTTCGGTTCGTTGTCTGCGTCGGCAGTACCGTTAGCCGTTGCGTAGGGCGCCGGCGGCGACGAGACGGAGACGATGCTCCTGCCTTCAGGCGTTTGATCTCCGTACGATGCAAGCGCGGCGAGCCGCTTCAGTTCGCTCTCGTCGGCGATGCCGACGGGCAGGAAGGCCGTCGCGCGGCGATTGCCGATCGTGATCGTGCCGGTCTTGTCGAGCACGACCGTGTCGATATCACCCGCGACTTCCACGGCCTTGCCGCTCTTGGCGATGATGTTCGCGCGCAATGCGCGGTCCATGCCAGCAATGCCGATCGCCGCGAGCAGTGCGCCGATCGTCGTCGGAATCAGACAGACCAGCAGCGCGACGAGCGTGGGCACATCCGTGCCCAGGCTGTGCAGCGGCTCCGACAGGCCCAGGTAGCTGGTCATGTACTGCTCGGCATTGAGCGCCATCGGCCACAGCGGCACGACGACGATCAGAAAGATCAGCGTGAAGGCCGACAATACGAGCGCCAATGCGATTTCGTTCGGGGTGCGTTGCCTTACCGCGCCCTCAACCAGCCCGATCATCCGGTCGAGGAAGGTCTCGCCCGGATCGGCCGACACGCGCACGGTGATCTCATCGGACAACACCGTCGTGCCGCCCGTCACACCCGAGCGGTCGCCGCCCGCGTCGCGGATCACTGGTGCCGATTCACCCGTGATGGCGGATTCATCGACGGAGGCCGTACCTTCGATGACGTCGCCGTCGCCGGGTATCACCTCGCCGGCCCGTACGACGACGACATCGCCGCGCTGCAGCTTGATGGAAGACACGGTCTCGAACGTGCCATCGGCGCGCAGACGGTTGGCCACGGTATCGTGCCGCGCGCGCCGCAAAGCATCGGCTTGTGCCTTGCCGCGCTCCTCGGCAATCGCGGTCGCGAAGTTCGCGAACACGACGGTGAGCAGCAGCCACGCGAACAGCGCGATGAAATACGTCAGCGGTGCCACGCTGTGCGCGATACCGAACGCAATCTCGAGGATGAACACAAAAGTCAGCACCGCGCCGATCTCGACGACGAACATCACCGGGTTTTTCCACTGGATGTCCGGTCTCAATGCGATCAGCGACTGTCTGAAGGCCATCGCCAGCAGTTCGCGGTTGAACAGGTGTCCGGTCGGCTTGCGAGGCGGCCGTGGGCCACTCGCAATGGGCGGCACTGCCTGGGGTGCAAGCTGGGTCGAGTTCATGATGAACGTTCCTTTATGCTGTCGTGATGTGCGTGCGATATCTATCCGCCGAACGGGATCGGCCCGAGATGATTGGCAAGCGGTCCGAGCGCCGCGGCTGGCAGGAACAGCAATGCGCCGACGATGACGATCGTGCCGAGCAGCAGGAAGCCGAATGTCGCGGTGTTGTCGCGCATCGTGCCGAGCGTGGCCGGTGCGACCTTCTTGCGCCCAAGGAACGCGGCCATCGCGATCGGCGCGACGATCGGCAGGTAGCGCGAGAACAGCATCACGAGACCCGTCGCCGTATCCCACTGCACGGCAGTGGGCGCGGGGTTCGGATTGGCATTGAGCCCATAGTTCGTCGACAGGCCATCGAACGCCGAGCCGTTGTTCGCGGACGCGGACGAAAATTGATAGGTGATTTCGGTAAAGCCATGCGCGCCCGGATTCGCTTCTGCCTTCGTGCCCCAGTCGGTCGCCGAGAAAAGCCCTGTCGGACCAAGTATCAGGATTGGGTGCACGAGTAGCGCGATCATCGCGAGCTTCATTTCGCGCGCGCCGACCTTGCGCCCGAGATACTCGGGCGTGCGTCCCACCATCTGACCGGCGAGAAATACGCCGACGATCAGGAACAGCAACAGATTGATCATGCCCACGCCTTTGCCACCGAACACGCAGTTCAGCCACATGCCGATCAGCGGCGACAGCCCGGCGAGCGGATTCAGGCTGTCATGCTCGGCGTTGACCGCGCCGCAGGTCACGTCGGTCGTGATCGCCGCGAACGTCGCCCCGGCCGATGTGCCGAAGCGCAGCTCCTTGCCTTCGAGGTTGCCGAGATGCTGTTCGACTGGCAACCCCGCCACGGGCGGTATCGTCAGCGTCCGGTTCGTGCCTGCCAGCGTGTAGGTGCGCGCAACCGCGTGCGCCGTGAACGCGGGGTTGGGCTGCAGCGTGTCCCAGTAGATCGCCCAGCCGATGAGCCCGACCATCATGGCCAGCATCACACAGTAGATCACGACCGCGTGACGCAGACGCGCGAGCATCCGTCCGTACATCAGCACGAGCGAGAACGGAAAGATCATCATCGCGAGCGTGGTCACGCAGTTCGACAGCGCCGTCGGATTTTCATAGGGATGGGCACTGTTCATGCCGTAAAAGCCGCCGCCGTTGGTGCCGAGCATCTTGATCGGAATCACGGCTGCCACCGGACCGACGATCAGCGTCTGCTGCTTCGCCTGGCCGTTGTCCGCCGTGCCCATTGCCGCCGGCTCGAGCGTCGTCACCTGCTCGGCGCTGGCGTACGTCATCGGCATGCCTTCGTGGATGAAGATCGTCCCGACGACGAGCGCAATCGGCACGAACATGTAGACCACCACGCGCCACATGTCGACGAAGAAATTACCCACCAGATGTTCTCCGCGCAGTGCACGGATGATCGCAGTCAGGGCGCAAAGCCCCACGGCGGCCGACAGGAACATGTTCGGCAGGATGAAGAAAATCTGGGTGAAGTTCGAGAAATGCTGATCGCCCGAATAGTGCTGCAGATTCGTGTTGGTCATGAACGAGATGACCGTATTAAAGATCGTCGAGGGAGCAAGCATGCCGCGTCCAAGCGAATTGAGCGGCATCAGCGGTTGCAGCGACAGCACCACGAAGCCGAACACGAACAGCGCAACGTTGAAAATCAGCAGCGCAATCGTGTACTGCTTCCAGTCCTGCGCGCCGCTGTCGAGCTTCGCTTCGAACCAACGCAAAAAGCGCGGCGCACGATAGTGTCCGTCCATGATCCACGTCATGTAACGGCTAAGCGGTATCGATACGGCGATCGCCGTGACGAGAATAAGCAGCGGCAGGGTCCACATGGGCCACCCCCACGGAAACGGAATAAAGAGCGTGCGTGTCCTGTGGGCCGGTCAGAACCACTCGGGCCGGATCAGCGCAACGAACAGATACACGAACGTCAAAGCGGATATCGCAGCAGCAAGCCAGGCCATGATGGTCTCCTCAGATACGCTCGCACGCGTCGACAAACAGCAGGCACAGCACGAGGCTCAAGAGCCCGAGCCCGAACATGAGCGGCAGCCAGACCAGCAGGTTCATGGCACGACTCCTCGTCAGAATTTTCATTGCAATACCGATCCTCACCGTGTCACGCACGGTGCGCCCGCCTGTCCCTGCGGGTTCGCTACAGGTATAGAACGGAGAAAATAAAAATGGCGTAAATCCGGGGAACTGCAGACGTATAGAAAGTAGCGACGTGGCGCCTCACCACACTCTTTACGACATTTTTTCTTGTGGCACGCGGGGGCCGACCCTAGACTGCGGACAAGTAACGAAGTCTGGAGAGATGTCATGTCGAGGCCACGTACAACAAGCGCAAGACAGCTACCCCCGGCCCACATCAAACGGGGTATTCGCAACGTGGTGCTGAGACGCTTCGATCCGTCGCGCGACTCGTACGTGCAGCTCACCACCATGCTGCATCTTGCGTTTGGGCGTCTCGGCAAGATGGGACTGAACTGCACCTGTGTGGATCAGGATGTGGCGATCACGACGAGGCGCGCGCAGGCGGGGGACTGCTTTGTGGTGGTCAGCGACGAGAAGGTGATCGGCACCATGACGCTGTACGCACCTGACAGCGAATCGGCCTGCGAACACTTCCATCGGCACGACGTCGCGACGATCCGGCAACTGGCCGTCGATCCGTCGTGGCACAACCGCGGCATCGGCAAATCCCTGCTGGCATTTGCCGAACACTGGGCCGCAACGCGCGGCTACTCGGAGCTCGCCCTCGATACACCGTATCCGGCTGCACATCTCGTCGCCTTCTATCGCCGACAGGGATTCCGCATTGTCGACGCGGTGCGTTTCGCCGGAAAGGTCTACGAGAGCGCGATTCTCAGCAAGGCACCCGTGGTTGCGCGAACACTGGCTGCGTGGACGCATCAGATCGCGCTTCCTGACGCTCAGTTCGTCCGCTTTGCCGCTTGAAGTGCATCCGTATGCATGAACCCCCGCGGCGCGACGGCAATCAAGGGCCGAACGACCCGCAGAACAGCGCTCGCCTGAAGATGGCGATGCGTGCGCGCGGCTGGCGCAAGCTCGTGCTCCTGACCGTCGCGGCCAATCAGGCGTTGACCACCGCGTTCGTGTATGTTGCGCAGCAGGTCGATCCCGGCCTGACGATGATGGACGCGCTGATCTTCAGCTGTGTGACGTGCGGGCTGGTCAGCTACTGGCTTCGGACTGACGCGCATCGTGCCTGGTGCAACGCAGTGCAGAAAGGCTATGTCGGCCCGCACCACGGCGCCAACGACGAGGGCGTGCTGAAGATTGCCGAGAAATGTCCTCGACGCTGGCTCGTTGTGCTGCACATTGAACTGAATCCGGAACTCGCAGGAACCGCCTGACTCAACAAAACAACGGTCTCCGATCCCGCATTGACGAGATTTTTACGCGGCACACTGTGGTCTTTCCATCGAATTGACATTTCACGAGCTGAAATACAGATGGAACACCGCTTTTCGATGTGCGGTGGCTGTGGGAGGGGGCATGATTGCAAGTGCGAGCTTTCAGATTGGCCTGTTCCTGGTCGTCCTGATCGCACTCGTTAAGCCGCTCGGGCTTTACATGGCGCGCGCGGCCGACGGCGAGGCACCGTTGCTTTCCCGGATTGGGCGGCCGGTCGAGCAGCTGATCTATCGCGCCGCCGGCATCGATCCGCACGCCGAGATGGGCTGGAAGACCTACGCGGTTGCGCTGCTTCTCGTGAACGCCGTGGGCCTGCTCTTCCTGTATGCGCTGCAACGCGTGCAGCAGTGGCTGCCGCTCAATCCCCAAGCGCTCCCGGCCGTCAGCCCGGATTCCGCATTCAACACGGCTGTGAGCTTCGTGACGAACACGAGCTGGCAGGGCTACTCAGGTGAAGCAACACTGAGCTACCTGAGCCAGATGCTCGGCATCACCGTGCAAAGCTTCCTCTCCGCCGCAAGCGGCATCGCCGTGATGTTCGCGCTGATGCGTGGGCTCGCGAGGCGTGGCGCGCAGACGGTCGGCAATCTGTGGGTAGACCTGACCCGCACCACACTCTATGTCCTGTTGCCGCTGTCGGCCGCGTTCGCGCTGGCATTCATAGGGCAAGGCGTGATCCAGAATTTCGACGCGTATCGCGAAGTGCACACGCTGCAGGCCGTCACGTGGCAGCAGCCAAAACTGGATGCACAGGGGCAGACCATGCACGACGCCGCCGGCAACGTGCTGCAGCAGTCCATGAGTTCGCAACAGCAAATGCTGCCCATGGGCCCCGTCGCCTCCCAGGAGTCGATCAAGCTATTGAGCGGCGATGGCGGCGGCTTCTTCAACGCAAATTCCGCGCATCCCTACGAAAACCCCACCCCGTTCAGCAACTTTCTGCAGATGCTTGCGATCCTGCTGATTCCGGCCGCGCTTTGCTACACATTTGGTGTGGTGGTCGGTGACCGGCGGCAAGGCTGGGCGCTCCTTGCCGCGATGAGCGCGATGTTCGTCGTCGCCGCTGCGATTACGATTCACGCAGAACAGCATGGCGTCACGCACCTTTTCGCGCCGAAAGCCGGTGCGACACAAAGTGCCGTCGTTCAGGGCGGCAACATGGAAGGCAAGGAGCAACGTTTCGGCGTCGTGACGTCGGCGCTTTACGCAACCGTGACGACGAGCGGAGGCGACGGCGCCGTCAATGCGATGCACGACTCGTTCACGCCGGTTGGCGGACTCGTGCCAATGGTGCTGATGCAGACGGGCGAAGTCGTGTTCGGCGGACCGGGCTCGGGTCTCTTCAGCATGATCGTCTATGCGATCCTGGCCGTCTTCGTTGCTGGACTGATGATTGGGCGTGCACCCGAATATCTCGGCAAGAAAATCGACGCATTCGAGATGAAGATGGTCGCCGTGGCGCTTCTCGCGACGCCGTTGCTCGTGCTCGTCGGCACTGCGATTTCCGTGCTGGTACCGGCTGGAGTCGCGGGTATTGCAAATCCCGGCGCGCACGGGTTCAGCGAAATTCTCTATGCGTTTTCTTCAGCGGCGAACAATAACGGTAGCGCGTTTGCGGGTCTGTCCGCCAATACCCCGTATTACAACTGGATGCTCGCCATCGCGATGTGGTTCGGCCGGTTCGCCGTGATCGTCCCGGTGCTGGCGATTGCCGGATCGCTCGCAGGCAAACTGCGGCGCTCGGCGGGTCCGGGCACGCTGCCGACGCACACCGGCCTCTTCGTCGGGTTGCTGGTTGGCACGGTCGTCATGGTCGCTTCGCTGACTTACCTGCCGGCGCTCGCGCTGGGCCCTCTGGCGGAACAATTGAGCATGGTGCTCACCCACTAGCATTGCCAGGCTTATCGATCAGCTGATGCGTGTTTGCGTTTGCCAGTTGCTCGCTAAACGGTTCACTCACTCGTCCCCCGCGGCAATTTGAAACCCGAAAAATTGCCGGTTTCAGCACTCCGGATCGGCCACTCTTTTCGAATTTACACCTTTTTTACTTCGCCTCGCCTAGTTTTGACAGTGGCGATTCCCGCTGCCTTCCGGCTATGCCGGTCAGTCATGGAGAACGAAGATGGACGTGATCTACATCGCCGGCATCGTTGTCTTCTGCGGACTTTGCCTCGCGCTCGCCAACGGCTGCGAAAAGCTGCGCCGCCGCGCATCGGGAGGCCGGCCGTGAATGCATGGATGATCTGGCTCGCCTCTGCTGCGACGCTTCTACTGCTTGTCTACCTCGTGTACGCGCTGCTGCGTGCGGAGGATCTCGAATGAACGCTCATAACACCCTCTATCTGGCACTCTTCATCGTGGTGCTGATCGCGGTCGCGATACCGCTTGGCCGCTACATGAGCGCCGTGCTTGATGGCTCATCGGTCGTTGTACGCAGGATCGGGCGACCGGTTGAACGACCTCTTTACCGGCTCGCAGGGGTTGATCCCGACGCTGAAATGTCATGGAAGGAGTATGCGTTCGCCGTTCTGATTTTCAATGCACTCGGCACCCTCGCCGTGTACGGCTTTCTGCGACTGCAGCAATGGCTGCCGGCCAACCCGCAGGGTTTTGGTCCGATGACGCCGGACGCCGCTTTCAACACCGCAGTGAGTTTCGCGACCAATACGAACTGGCAAAACTATACGCCGGAATCCACGGTCAGCTACCTCACCCAGATGGCGGCGCTCACCGTGCAGAACTTCCTGTCCGCGGCGACGGGTATTGCCGTGGCCATCGCGCTGATACGCGGCTTTGCCCGTCACACGGCGAAGACGATCGGCAATTTCTGGGTCGATGTGACCCGCACCACGCTGTTCATCCTCATACCTATTTCATTCGTCGTAGCGCTGGTGTTCATCAGTCAGGGAGCGATCCAGAATTTCAGGTCGTACGTCGACGTGCCGACGCTTCAGGTTACGACCTATCAGGTGCCGAAGACCGACGCCCAGGGTAATGCCGTCAAGGACGCGAAGGGCAACCCCGTCATGCAGGACGTCAAGGCCGACAAACAGACCATTGCCATGGGTCCGCTGGCGTCGCAGGAAGCGATCAAGATGCTCGGCACCAACGGTGGCGGTTTCTTCAACGCAAATTCCGCCCATCCGTATGAGAACCCGACACCGCTGGCCAATCTTGTTCAGATGGTGGCAATGCTGAGCATCGGTGCAGCGTTATGCATCGTTTTTGGCAGGACGGTCGGCGACCCGCGCCAGGGGTACGCGGTACTCGCCGCGATGACGATCGCATTTGTGATCGCGTGCTGGGGCGAAATCAGCTTTGAACAGTCCGGTAACCCTTTGTTCGCGTCGTTGCACGTCGATCAGGCCGCTTCTGCGATGCAGCCAGGCGGCAACATGGAGGGCAAGGAAACGCGTTTCGGGATTGCCGATTCCGGCGTCTTCACGGTTGCCACCACCTCCGCATCGTGCGGCGCGGTCATCAACGCGCACGATTCGCTGACGCCAATGGGCGGCTTCGTGCCGCTCCTGATGATGCAACTGGGCGAAGTGGTGTATGGCGGAGTAGGGTCCGGACTCTACGGGATGCTCGTGTTTGCCCTGCTGGGGGTATTCATCGCCGGACTGATGATCGGGAGAACGCCCGAATACATCGGCAAGAAGATCGAGTCCTATGAGATGAAGATGGTGTCGATCGCGGTACTCGTGATGCCGATGATCGTGCTGGTGGGTACGTCGATCGGTGTGCTGTCTCCGCTCGGCACAGCCGGCATCGCCAACCCGGGGGCACACGGGTTCTCGGAGATCCTCTACGCATTCACGTCGGCCACCAACAACAACGGTAGCGCGTTCGCGGGACTCTCGGTCAATACGCCGTTCTATAACGTGCTGCTGGCTATCGCGATGTGGCTGGGCCGGTTCGTTCCGGTTGTCGCGGTGCTCGCGATCGCCGGGTCCCTTGCGGAAAAGAAGCGCATTGCGACCACGGAGGGCACGCTGCCCACGCATGGACCGCTGTTCGTCGTGCTGCTGCTCGGCGCCGTGTTGCTGATCGGTGCGCTCACATTCGTGCCCGCGCTTGCACTGGGTCCGGTCGTCGAACATCTGTCGATGATTTCAGGTCACTGAATTCGAGGAAAGCATGACCACTTCCATTGAACCGCCTGTCCATCGTCCCGACAACCTTGGCCAGGCACGGACCGCCGCACGCTCGATGTTCGATCCGGCTCTCGTGAAACCCGCGATTGTCGATTCGTTCAAAAAGCTGACGCCTCGCACGCAGTTGCGCAATCCCGTGATGTTCTGCGTGTATGTGGGCAGCATTCTTACGACCATCCTCTGGTTGGCCGCGCTCGCCGGGCAGGCCGAGGCGCCTGCCGGATTTATCCTCGCCATTACGTTGTGGCTGTGGTTCACGGTGCTGTTTGCAAACTTCGCCGAAGCGCTTGCGGAGGGGCGCTCGAAAGCGCAGGCGGCGTCGCTGCGCAGTGCGAAGCACAACGTGGTGGCCAAGAAACTCAACGACCCGCATCCGAAAGCGGCCGTGCGCGTCATGGCATCGACCGATCTGCGCAAGGACGATGTCGTGCTGGTCGAGACCGGAGACACGATTCCAGCTGACGGCGAAGTCATCGAGGGCGTCGCGTCGGTCGACGAGTCGGCCATCACGGGCGAATCCGCGCCTGTGATCCGGGAGTCAGGCGGCGACTTTTCATCGGTGACGGGCGGCACGCGCGTCCTGTCGGACTGGATCGTGGTGCGGGTCACGGTCAATCCCGGTGAAGCCTTCCTCGACCGGATGATTGCCATGGTCGAAGGAGCGAAGCGGCAGAAGACCCCGAACGAGATTGCGCTGACGATCCTGCTGGTTGCGTTGACGCTCGTGCTGCTGTTCGCCACCGCGACGCTGCTGCCGTTTTCGATGTTCTCGGTCGAAGCCGCGAAAGCGGGTCATGTGGTGACGATCACCGCACTTGTCGCTCTGCTCGTCTGTCTGATCCCGACCACGATTGGCGGTCTCCTGTCGGCAATCGGTGTCGCGGGGATGAGCCGGATGATGCAGGCGAACGTGATCGCGACGTCGGGGCGTGCGGTCGAGGCCGCTGGCGACGTCGACGTGCTGCTGCTCGACAAGACCGGCACGATCACGCTCGGCAACCGCCAGGCGTCTACCTTCATACCGGCACCCGGCGTGTCGGAGCACGATCTCGCCGATGCGTCGCAACTCGCCTCGCTGGCCGACGAAACGCCGGAAGGCCGTAGCATCTCCGTGCTGGCGAAGCAACGCTTCAATATCCGCGAGCGCGACATGACGTCGCTGCACGCGACGTTCCTCGGATTTACCGCACAAACGCGGATGAGCGGAGTCGATCTGCCGAACCGGGAAATCCGTAAGGGCGCATCGGAAGCAGTGAAACAGTATGTCGAGGCGAACGGTGGCCGTTATCCGGCGGAAGTCAACACCGCGGTGACCGATGTCGCACGGCGCGGTAGTACACCGCTGGTTGTAGCCGATAAGCCAGGCGGTCACGACAGCAAGGATAGCGGTCCGGCACGCGTTCTTGGCGTGATCGAACTGAAGGATATCGTCAAGGGCGGTATCAAGGAGCGCTTTGCGGAACTGCGCAAGATGGGCATCAAGACCGTGATGATCACGGGTGACAACCGCCTGACGGCTGCGGCGATCGCAGCTGAAGCCGGCGTTGACGACTTCCTCGCCGAAGCGACGCCCGAGGCCAAGCTGAGGATGATCCGGGAGCATCAGGGTGAAGGACGCCTCGTGGCGATGACCGGTGACGGCACCAACGATGCCCCCGCCCTCGCGCAGGCCGACGTCGCGGTGGCGATGAACTCCGGCACCCAGGCAGCCAAGGAAGCCGGCAACATGGTCGACCTCGACTCGAATCCGACCAAGCTGATCGAGATCGTCGAGATCGGCAAACAGATGCTGATGACACGTGGATCGCTGACCACGTTCTCGATCGCCAATGACGTCGCGAAGTACTTTGCGATCATTCCGGCCGCGTTCGCTTCGACCTACCCGCAACTGCGCGTACTGGATGTCATGCGTCTGACATCCCCGTCGTCAGCGATCCTGTCGGCGGTGATTTTCAACGCGCTGATCATCGTGTTCCTGATCCCGCTTGCGCTCAAGGGCGTCAGATATCGTGCGCTGGGTGCCGCGGCGCTGCTGCGGCGCAATCTGCTGATCTATGGCCTGGGCGGCATTATCCTGCCCTTCCCGTTCATCAAGCTGATCGACATGATACTGGCCGCGTTTGGATGGGTCTAGCGCGTCCGGAAACTGTAAGTGCCCTGATATCCCGTATCCCGATCTGGCTGAATGGCAAGAACGCTCGAGTACACGACCATGAAGAATTCATTGCGCCCCGTGCTGGTCCTCTTTGTGTTCCTGACGGTGATCACGGGCATCGTCTATCCGCTTGTCGTAACAGCGGTCGGCCACGTGCTGTTTCCGCATCAGGCAAGCGGCAGCTTCATCGAGAAAGACGGCAAGGCCGTCGGCTCGGAAATCATCGGCCAGCAGTTCGATGCGCCGTATTACTTCTGGGGTCGGCTGTCGGCCACGACACCGAACCCGTACAACGCGCAAAACTCGGGTGGCTCGAACCTCAGTGCCACCAACCCGGCGCTCGCCGATGAAGTGAAGGGGCGGCTCTCAGCGCTTCACGACGCCGATCCGTCCAACACAACGCCTGTGCCTGTCGATCTGGTCACGTCATCGGGCAGCGGTCTTGATCCGGATATTTCACCGGCTGCTGCTGCGTATCAGGCGGCTCGCGTTGCAAAGGCGCGCGGGCTGCCCGAGCAGCAGATCAACGAGCTGATCACGCAGAACACGTCGGGGCGGCAACTTGGCGTATTGGGCGAGCGTCGCGTGAACGTGCTGAAACTCAACCTCGCGCTCGATCAACTCAAGCCGATGCATTGATTTTCCCCAGGCAGACAGCGCACGGCATATAGCAAACGTATGAGCCTCGACGACATGATGACGGGATAACCCGCAGGGGGTGCGATGAACCGGCCTGATCCCGACGAACTGCTGGACCGCATCCAGCGCGATGAAGAAAAAAGCCAGCGTGGCCGGCTCAAGGTGTTCTTTGGCGCATCGGCCGGAGTCGGCAAGACGTTTGCGATGTTGCAGGCCGCCAAATACCGCAAGGAGGAAGGCGTCGATGTCGTCGTCGGAATCGTCGAAACACATGGACGCAAGGAAACGCTCGCACTGATCGAGGGGCTGGAGGTCATTGCGCCCGCGCGGATCGAATATCGAGGGCGGCTGCTTGCCGAGTTCGATCTCGACGCAGCACTCGCGCGCAAGCCGCAGCTGATTCTCGTCGACGAGCTGGCGCATTCGAATGTCCAGGGCAGCCGGCATCTGAAGCGCTGGCAGGATGTGCAGGAGCTGCTCGACGCCGGCATCGACGTATACACAACCGTCAACGTCCAGCACCTCGAAAGCCTGAACGACGTGGTCGGGCAGATCACCGGCATCCGCGTGTGGGAAACCGTACCCGACCGCGTGTTCGATCTCGCCGACGAAGTGACGCTGGTCGACCTGCCGCCAGAGGAACTGCTCGATCGCATGCGCGATGGCAAGGTCTATATGCCGCAGCAGGCGGAGCATGCCGTCCGCAACTTCTTCCGCAAGGGCAATCTGATCGCTCTACGCGAACTGGCGTTGCGTCGCACCGCGGACCGTGTCGATGCACAGATGCGCGAGTATCGTGCAGATCAGTCGATCGAGCGTATCTGGCAGGCGCGCGAGCGCATCATCGTGTGCGTCGGTGCCGGTCCCGACAGCAGCAATCTCGTTCGTGCGGCGGCTCGCCTGGCATCGAACCTGAGGGCTGACTGGCTGGCAGTCTATGTCGAGACGCCGAAGCTTCAGCGGCTCCCCGACGCAATACGCGGACGTACGCTCGACGCGCTCAAGCTTGCATCTGATCTGGGCGCGGAAACCGTCACGTTGCAGGGTGAGCATGTCGCACAGACGCTGATTGCCTATGCGCGCATGCGCAATGTGTCGAAGCTCGTCGTGGGCGCAGCCGTGTTGCGCGGATGGCGCGGATGGCTGGGACAGTCCACTACCGAGCGTCTGATCCGCGCCGCCGGGGACATTGATATCTCGCTGATCAATTCAGGCGCAGTGCGTGAATCCGCCGCCCCTCGCGGCGCGGCAGGCAGCTTTGTTGCACCGGCTGAGGATCAACGCGGGTTCCCGTTGATTTCCTATGGATATGCGGTGGCGATCTGCGCGGCGATTACTGCTCTCGCCACTATGTTGGTGGACAGGATCGCGCTGGCGAATCTCGTCATGCTGTACCTGCTTGGCACGATCTTTACGGCAGTACGCGTGGGCCGTGGACCAGGTGTGCTGCTTTCGTTTCTTGGCGTGGCCGCGTTCGACTTCTTTTTCGTGCCACCCCGGCTTTCGTTTTCCGTATCGGACACACAGTATCTGTTGACGTTCGCGGTGATGCTTCTGACATCGCTGACGATCAGCCACCTGACGTCCAGTCTGAGGCGACAGGCTCATGTCGCAACAATACGCGAGCGCCGGACCGACGCGATGTTCGCGATGACGCGCGAGCTTGGCGCAGCGCTCACCACCGCCCTGATCCTGGAGATCGGCACGCGCCATGTTGCCGAGGTTTTTCAGGCGCGCGTCGCGATCCTGCTGCCTGACAGCGCCGAAAAGGTGCGGCAGAAGGTCGAAAATCCGGACCCGGCTGTCACGCTGACCGGTGGCGATCTCGATTGTGATATCGCGCAGTGGGTTTATGACCAGCAAAAACCAGCCGGCCACGGAACAGAGACTTTGCCGGCAGCAGCGGCACTCTACCTGCCGCTGCGCGCGCCGATGCGTACACGCGGCGTCCTCGCACTGCTGTCTGCAGGCATGGGAGAGTTTGCAGCACCAGAACAGCGCCGCATGCTCGATACGTTTGCGGCCCAGATCGCACTCGCACTCGAGCGTGTTCATTATGTCGAGATCGCGCAGGACGCGCTGATCAGCATGGAGTCAGAACGTCTGCGCAATTCACTGCTGTCCGCGATCTCGCATGATTTGCGTACGCCGTTGACCGCGATCGTGGGCTTCGCCTCTTTGCTGGCAGAACCGGGCCACGTCGAGAAGGCCGGGCAGCGGGCTTCCAATGAGCTCGGCGAGGCAATCTATGACGAGGCGATGCGGATGACGGCCATTGTGACCAACCTGCTCGACATGGTCCGTTTGCAGGAAGGCAGCATGCGCTTGAACCGCCAATGGTCGTCGCTCGAAGAATTGATCGGCGCCGCGCTGGCAGCTTCGCGCCGTCCGCTCTCCGGGCGCAAGGTATCTACACATGTGCCGTCCGATGTGCCGCTGGCCCAGCTCGATGCCGTGCTGATGGAACGACTCCTCGCCAACCTGCTCGACAATGCCGCGAAGTACACACCGGCCGGGTCACCCATCGCCATCACTGCAGCCGCCGTCGAGGAGAATGGCCGTCGCTATGTGAGAGTCAATGTGGAAGACAGCGGACCGGGGCTGTCCCCCGGCATGGAGTCTCGCGTATTCGACAAGTTCACCCGCGGTGAAAAGGAATCGGCGTTGCCCGGTATAGGGCTGGGTCTTGCGATTTGCCGCGCGATCGTCGAGGCGCATGGAGGAAAAATTGGCGCAGCAAACCGCACCGATCCGAACGGAAGCGTGCTCGGCGCCTGTTTCTGGTTCATGTTGCCGGCTGACGAGACGCCGCCAGCAGAAATCGGGGACGCCGATGTGCTCAGCGAAGACACGTCACAGGAGCGGTCGAAAGACGCGCCCGGCGATGCCATGAATCGCACTCAGGCGTCATGAGCGATCCGTTCGTTACGGTTGTGCTGATCGAGGACGACAGGCACATTTGCCGGTACGTGCGGATGTCGCTGCAGGAAGAGGCGATGCGCGTCCTCGATGTCAACACAGGACAGGAAGGCATTGCCATGACTGCGAGCGCAAGGCCGGATCTCGTGATTGTCAATCTCGGACTTCCGGATATCGACGGTCTCGACGTGATCCGGCAACTGCGCGGATGGTCCGACGTGCCAATCGTCGTCCTGTCAGGGCGTACCCGCGATGAAGAGAAGGTCACGGCGCTCAACGCCGGCGCGGACGATTATCTGACGAAGCCGTTCAGCATTGCCGAATTGGTAGCTCGGATCCGCGCGCTGCTACGCAGGCAGAATCGCTTCGTGATCGCTGAGTCGGCCAAGGTGTCCTTCGGGTCGATCACTGTCGATCTTGCAGCGAGATCGGTACAGTGCGACTGCGAAGCTGTCCATCTGACGCCGCTCGAGTACAGGCTGCTCGTTGCGCTCTTGCGTCACGCCGGCTGCGTGATGACGCATCACCAGCTTCTGCAGGAGGTCTGGGGACCCTCTCATGCAGAAAACGCACATTATCTGCGGATCTATATGGGTCACCTGCGGCAGAAGCTCGAGCGCGATCCGGCACAGCCCGAGCACATCGTGACTGAGACAGGCGTCGGATATCGGCTTGTCGGCGTCAGGTAGACAGCAGCCGTCGCGTGGGCAACAGCATGGGCCTCCTGGCGGAATCCGGATAACGATCCGAATTTGACGCAGTTTTTATGCATCGGTTTTGTGCTTTTACGTCATCGTGACGCGGGCCGTGCTTCAATTGAAGATGACACGGGCCGATGTGTGCGGACAGGAGGATCGATGTGCTGAAGTTGCTCATTCCAGTGCTGGACGACAAGGGCGCTCTCGAAGCTGCGCGCCACGGAGCGTTCCTCTTCTCCGAAAAATGCGTGTCGGAGGTGGAAGTGATCGAAGTCCTCGAGGACCTGACACAAGGTCGCGTGGCAGCATTTCATTCGCGGTCCGCGCTGCATAAACTCGAGAAGGAGCGGTCAAAAGACGCACTGATGCAAACGCGCGCGATCCTTGACGAGGCCGGCGTACCCTACACCTGGAAGCGTGTCTTCGGGCCGCCGGAGCGAACGATCGCAAAGTACGCGGCTAAAGATCATGCCGATATCGTGGTGCTTGATGCTAGCCATCTTGGTTTTTTTCACAGATGGGCAGTGCTTGCAAAGCTATGGCGCCTGTCTTCAACGCCCGTCACGATGCTCCACTGACTTCCACACTACGACGTTGCTGAGACCCAATTTACGCGGCTCGCCGCAAACGGGTCCCGCGAACGTGCCTGCCATACCTTCCGCGAATTCAAACGTTCTCTCTCGTCGCGTCCAACCCGCCTTGCCGCGTGCCAGCGCAT
The DNA here is from genome assembly GCF_040948765.1 of Paraburkholderia sp. BR10923. Lineage (NCBI taxonomy): Bacteria > Pseudomonadati > Pseudomonadota > Betaproteobacteria > Burkholderiales > Burkholderiaceae > Paraburkholderia > Paraburkholderia sp. BR10923. The sequence continues at coordinate 365,437 of NZ_JBFPKO010000007.1, forward strand.
CACGAACCTGTGCCATCAGCGCGTCCGTGAACAGCCTTCATGACATCCGGATTGGACGTGTCCGTCTCCAACAGCACGACGTTGACATCAGTCCGTCGCAGGTGATCAACCAGCGCCAGCGTCACAATGCATCTTACCGATGCCACCCTTGCTGCCGCCGACCATGTAGAGGGGGGATTTTGCGTTGCCATGTCACACCTCTACAGATTTTCGGTATCCGGCCCGCTACTGGCGATTTCCGGCATAGGTTGAACCCATCGGAATACAGAGGAATCTGACGGAACGAAAAATATTTTTTCTGCCTAATCCGGTGTCACGTCGATGCACATGGAATTACACGCGTGCGTCGCTCATGGACACGAGCATCAACGGCTGCGAATACCGTGTGCCCATCGATTCATGTCGAAAGAAAACCGCACCGCATTTGAAGTGACCGAAGGACGAACGCGACGCGCCACCCGTCTTTCCTCGCGATCGCCATACCGTCTTCGCGTACGGTCGCTCAACCCGTAAGGATGTTCACTGCTATACGACACAGATCGAACGTGCATGCCATCTGCCTTGCGCCAGGTGGCACCGTCGAACACGTTGGACGTCAACTGGTTGCCGACGAGCTTTCTCCGTGCAACACACCTGGAACGCACAGCAGTCTTAAATAATGCTCAACTCGCCCGCTCCATTGCACCACGACCTTTGAATGCAAAATCAACGGCAGTTACACGGAAGCGCATTTCTGCTGTGCATGGCTGCACAGTACGCGCACCGAAGTCACACTCGGGACCAAAAACGACATGAAAATTGAGTGATGGCAGGATAGGTGCGGAAATCGAGCGACCTCTTCCAGCCGAAGCTGGACAACATGCCACATGTGCGCGAATACGAATGCTCGCTTCGACACCGATTTCGGTCTTTCGGCGCGGTGATGCCATCGTCCTTGATGGACGATAGCTGCCTTTTAACCTCCGACTGAAACTCTGCCTTGTGCGAATCTATCCGTATGACTGAGTTCCTGCCGCGGAAGAATGCGTCGCCACATTGATGGGACGCCCCACCATCAGGGAACTCAATCGGCACTGATGCACATCAAAACTTGAATTCTGTCGTGACCTTATACGCGATTGAGCTTGGACCTAGTTGACCTGCTGTCAGGCAACAATCGAAACCTGCCCCGAAGCAATTGGCAGCACGACTGCCGATTGCCCGGCGCAGTATAGCGACCAGTGCTCCATCATCTTGCGACGCCGCTCGACCATATCGCCCCGCTGATACGCGGCGCGCGACTTGTTTTTCGTTTGGTGCGCGAGTGCCTTGTCGACCAGAACGTCCGGATATTCGCCGTATTCCTCTGCCCAGTCCTGAAACGTTGATCGGAAGCCATGAACTGTGAACTCGGTGTAGCCCATTCCTGCAAGCAGTTCCAGCATCGCCATGTTCGATAGCGGCTTGCCTTTCTTATCCCCGGGGAACAAGTAGCCCCACTTCGCCATTTTCAGCGCCTTCTCGACGAGCCCGCACGCCTTGTCACACAGCGGCACGCGATGCGGGATACCCATCTTCATGCGCTCACCCGGAATCGTCCATATCCTGGTCTTCAGATTGAACTCCTCCAGCGCGGCGAACTGTACCTCGTTCGTTCGGGCGGCAGCCAGGATCAGCAGATGCAGCATGATTGCAGAGCGCGCGCCCTCCTCTTCCTTGCCTCAAGCTTCGTTATGAATTCCGGGATGTCGGCCCACGGCATAGCCGGATGATGCTGCACGGCTGCGCGCTTGCGCTTCGCCAGCACCTTGTCCAGGTGGCCGCACCAACGCGCCGGGTTCTCGCCCTGTCGATAGCCAAGCAGCTTCTCGGCGTCAAGAATCGTCTCGATGCGACCGCGCACACGGCTCGCGGTCTCACGCTTGTCTGCCCAGATCGGCTGCAGGATTCGGACGATCATCGCCGTGTCGATGTCTTTCACATCCCTATCACCGATTATCGGATGGGCATACATCGCGAGCGTGCTGGTCCACTGCTTAGCATGCTTGATGTTCTTCCAACTGCGGCGATTGTTTTCGATATATTCCGCCGCGGCGATGCGGAATTGCCGTGAACCTTCGACAGCCGCCTTGCGCTGCGCCTCGTTGCGCGCCTCGATCGGATCGATCTTGTCCTTCAGGAGCGCCCGGCAGCGCGCCGCCTCGGCGCGGGCCTGGGACAGCGAGACCGTCGCGATCGGCCCGAGGCCCATCTCGCGCGAGCGGCCGGAGAGCTTGAACTGGAAGATCCACGAGCGCGAGCCCGAGGCGGAAATCTGAAAGTAAAGGCCTCCACCGTCCGGGTAATAGCCCGGATCGACCAGTTTGCCGACGCGCAGCGCCGATAGTCGATGAAGTTGCCGAGATTGAGATGTCGCCATTTCTCACCCCCACTCTCACCCCTACTTGATGGGTTGATTGTGTTGGTCTGAGCTGGAATCGGCAAGAAGAAAAACACCCCCAAAACCTTGATGTTTCAAGGCTTTGGGGGTGTTTTTCGGAATCAGTCGGAATCTCGCGGAGCGAGTCCTGGCGGAGAGAGGGGGATTCGAACCCCCGATAGGCTATTAACCTATACACGCTTTCCAGGCGTGCGACTTAAACCGCTCATCCATCTCTCCGGCGGGGAGCCGAATTATAGCAAACTTCGCGCCTTGCGCCACACCCCCGCCAGCGCCGCAAGAAAACAGCCTACGGATGCCGGATATAGTCGACCAGCGCGATCGTATAAGCGTCCGCTTTGCGATCGATCAAACTCACCCCGATCGCCACGAGAAACCCCGCCGGCACGCCGAACACGCCCGAGCTGATCGGCTCGATGCCGAACCAGCGCGCACCCGTGAAACCCGTCATCTGCGTGAAGAACGGATACGTCGACACGATGTAGTAGATGCACACGACGAGCCCCGCCACCATCCCCGTCACCGCACCGAGGCGCGTCGTGCGCTTCCAGAACACGCCCAGCACGAGCGCCGGAAACAGACTCGACGCAGCCAGCGAAAACGCCGCCCCGACCAGAAACAGAATATTCCCCGTATTCAGCGACGCCACATACGAAGCGAACAGCGCGACACCCAGCAGCAGAATCTTCGAGATCGTCACCCGCCGCTGGCTCGACGCGTTCGGATCGACCATGTGGTAGTACACGTCGTGCGACAGCGCGTTCGCGATCGTCAGCAGCAGACCATCCGCGGTCGATAGCGCCGCCGCCAGCGCCCCCGCCGCGATCAAGCCCGACATCACATACGGCAGCCCCGCGATCTCGGGCGCCGCGAGCACGACCATATCGGGCTGCATCTGGATCTCGCTCCAGCGCACGATGCCGTCGCCGTTCGTATCGGCGAGGCTGATCAGGCTCGGTTCGACCTTGCGCCATTGCATCAGCCACTGCGGCAGATCGGCAAAATGATGGCCGACCAGATTCGACAGGATCTCGTACTTGATCAGCACCGCGAGCACCGGCACGGTCAGATAGAACAGCGCGACGAAAAAGAGCGTCCAGCCCACCGAGCGGCGCGCCGACCCCACCGAAGTGGTCGTGTTATAGCGCGTCAGGATATGCGGCAGGCTCGCCGTGCCAAGCGACAGACACAGCAGCAGCGACAGAAAGTTACGCGCATGCGTGCTCCGGTCTTCATCGCCGACAGCAGGAAACGGTTCGTGCATCGGCACCGGGGCGGTCGCCCGCATCAGCATGTCGTCGCGCTTCTGGCTCCAGACGATCTGCGCGGCGGCCGCATCGCGCGGAAACTGTTCGAGCGCGCGCTCGCGTTCCTTGATCTCGCGCAACGGACCGTTATGGCGCCGCAGATCGCCGACCTCCTGCGTGAGCCGCTGCTTCTCGTCGATGAACGATTGCGGCAGCGTATCGAGCCGCATCTGCATCAGCGCGGCACGGCGTCGATAGTCGTCGCGCACGCGCTCCTCGAGCGGCGCGTCGCGCACCTGCTTCTCGAGCGCTTCCATGCGCTCCATCAGGCGCCCATAGCTGAATTGCGGCACCCAGCCGAGGCCGTCCTTATGCGCGATCATCGACACCGGTATCAGCATCGCGAGGATCAGGATGATGTACTGCGCAACCTGAGTCCACGTAACGGCGCGCATGCCGCCCAGAAACGAGCACACCAGAATGCCCGCGAGCCCGCAGAAAATGCCGACCGCGAAATCGACGCCGATAAAGCGCGTCGCGATCAGCCCGACACCCTGGATCTGCGCGACCAGATAAACGAACGAGCACAGGATCGCGGCGAGCGCCGCGAGGCCGCGCACCGCGTTGCTCGAATAGCGCGTGCCGAGAAAGTCGGGAATCGTGTAGCGCGCCAGCTTGCGCACATACGGCGCGAGCAGGAACGCAACGAGACAATAGCCGCCGGTCCAACCCATCACGTACGCGAGGCCATCGTAGCCGGTCGCGTAGATCGAGCCCGCCAGGCCGATGAACGACGCGGCCGACAGCCAGTCGGCCGCGGTCGCCATGCCATTGAACGCCGACGGCACGCGCCGTCCCGCCACGTAGTATTCGACCAGATCGGACGTGCGCGACAGCACGCCTATCACCGCATACACCGCGATCGGCACGAACAGGAACACATAGCCGATCCACACACCGGGACCGGTGCTGCGCTCGATGCGCCACATCACATAGACGAACAGCAGAAAGCCGAGCGTGTAGAGCGCGTACGAGCGGATCAGCCGATGCGTGAGCTTCATCGGCTCAGCGTCCGCGCGCGGCCGGCGCATCCGTGCCGACGTTGACTTCATCGTTCGCGCCGCTGGTGGAATCCGCGGCGGGACCGCTTGCGGCATCGCGCTGCGAATCCGCTTCGAACGCGCGCTGCAACCTACGATCGGCGCGCTGCATCAGCACGATATAGACGACGATCAACGCAAGGTAGATCAGGATCGCGCCCTGCGCGCCAAAGTAGAACGGCAGGCTGAAGCCGCCGACGCGCACCGGCGCGAGCGCGGGCGCCAGCAACGGCACGACGAAGGAAACGAAGAAGCCGAGCGTCATCAGCACCGCGATCAGCGCGAGGTTGAAACGCCAGTATTTGCGATGCGCGAGCGCCATCGCCGCCGAGACCGGAGGCGGTTCAGGCGGGGGGTTCAACGTGGCATGGGAGGATAGGTGCGGCGCGGCCATGCGCCTATGTATCAAAAAGGCAACGGCGAGGCAATTGGGATTGTCCGCGCAATGCCGTGATGCAGGCTGTCCGCTCGATTCACGGGTCTGCTCGATACACCGGCAAGTGTGTCGATCGACACACCGCCGCCGTCCGCGCAGACCCGCTGACAACGCTTTAAATCGACTCGCCGAGCTGGTCGAGAATCGCCGGGTTTTCCAGCGTCGACACGTCCTGCGTGATCTCCTCGCCCTTCGCGAGCGAGCGCAACAGACGACGCATGATCTTGCCCGAACGCGTCTTCGGCAGGTTCTCGCCGAAGCGGATGTCCTTCGGTTTCGCGATCGGACCGATCTCCTTGCCGACCCAGTTGCGCAGTTCGTTCGCGAGCTTGACAGCCTCTTCGCCTTGCGGACGCGCACGCTTCAGCACGACGAACGCGCATACCGCCTCACCGGTCGTCGCATCGGGGCGGCCCACCACGGCTGCTTCCGCGACGAGCGGATTGGCGACCAGCGCCGACTCGATCTCCATCGTGCCGAGACGATGGCCCGACACGTTCAGCACGTCGTCGATGCGGCCCATGATCGTGAAGTAGCCGGTTTCCTTGTCGCGCACCGCGCCGTCGCCGGCGAGATAGAGCTTGCCGCCGAGCTCCTCGGGAAAGTAGCTCTTCTTGTAGCGGTCCGGATCGCCCCACACGTTGCGCAGCATTGCCGGCCACGGACGCTTGACCACCAGAATGCCGCCCTGGCCGTTCGGCACGTCCTGGCCCGTTTCGTCGACGACCGCGGCCATGATGCCCGGCAGGGGCAGCGTGCACGAACCCGGCACGAGCGGCGTCGCGCCCGGCATCGGCGCGATCATGTGACCGCCGGTTTCGGTCTGCCACCACGTATCGACGACCGGACAACGGCTGCCGCCGACGTTCTCGTAGTACCACACCCACGCTTCAGGATTGATCGGCTCGCCGACCGTGCCGATGATGCGCAACGTCGACAGGTCGTAGCTCTTCGGATGCACTTTCGCGTCGGCCTCGGAGGCCTTGATCAGCGAGCGGATCGCAGTCGGCGCCGTATAGAACAGCGTGACCTTGTGCTTGGCGATCATCTGCCAGAAGCGCCCGGCGTCCGGATAGGTCGGCACGCCTTCGAACATGACCTGGGTGCCGCCGAGCGTCAACGGCCCGTACGTGATGTAGCTATGCCCGGTGATCCAGCCGATGTCGGCGGTACACCAGAACACATCCGAGGGCCGCCAGTCGAAGGTCCACTTCAGCGTTTGCGCGGCCCACAGCAGATAGCCGCCGGTGCTGTGCTGCACGCCCTTCGGCTTGCCGGTCGAGCCCGACGTATAGAGGATGAAGAGCGGATGCTCGGCGTCGACCCATTCGGGCGCGCATTGGTCCGACTCACCCTGCGTGAGTTCGTGCATCCACAGGTCGCGTGCCGCGTCCCAGGCGACCTTGCCGCCGGTGCGCTGGTACACGATCACGCTCTTGACCTTCTCGCAGCCGCCGAGCGCGAGCGCTTCGTCGGCGATGCTCTTCAGCGGCAAGGCCTTGCCGCCGCGCATCTGTTCGTCGGACGTGATCAGCGCGACCGCGCCGACGTCGACGAGCCGCTCGTTGAGCGACTTCGACGAGAAGCCGCCGAACACGACCGAGTGGGTCGCACCGATACGCGCGCATGCCTGCATCGCAACGACGGCCTCGATAGACATCGGCATATAGATGACGACCGGGTCGCCCTTCTTCACGCCACGTTTTTTCAGCGCATTCGCGAAGCGCGATACGCGTTGCAGCAGATCCTGATAGGTGACGTTGGTGACGGTGCCGTCGTCGGCTTCGAACACGATCGCGACGCGCCCGCCGTTGCCGGCCTCGACGTGACGGTCGATGCTGTTATACGACGCGTTCAGCTGGCCGTCTTCGAACCACGTATAGAACGGCGCCTTCGATTCGTCCAGCACCTTTGTAAATGGCTTGTGCCAACTTAGCGTCTCCTTCGCAAGACGCCCCCAAAAGCCTTCGTAGTCGCGCTCCGCTTCGGCGGCAAGCGCCCGGTACGCGTCCATGCCGGAGATCGTGGCACCCTTCGCCGTGTCGGCGGAGGGCGGAAAAACGCGGCGTTCCTGAAGAACCGATTCAATCGCAGACATCGACAACCCCTTGGTGAAGATGAAAAACGGAAAACCTGTACCGGCGCGCATCGCGCGCGGGCCTTATCCTGTTCGAGCCGCCACGAGCGGCGCTGTCTCCCACCTCGCAATGCCGTCAAACGCGCGCGCGTGCGGCATCGCAACATCCGTGCTTGCAGGCACCCTGCTCGATCAACACGCGTCAAGGCTCAACCATAAGCGCCGCAACTTACCGGCCACTTACGCACATCGTGTTGATCTGCAAGCGAAAACCCTTAGATCGGGCGAGCCACCGACGTGCTTGAGCGTTGATCAGACGAGATGCGCGCGGAAAAGATCGCCCGTTCTACGGAGCGTTCCATGTTCACCCGCAGCACATCGCATGCCGCTGATGCGAACCCGTTGCACCGTCCGGTCGCCCGTCTTCGCACCCTTACGCCCGGTCGCACGGCCTCTTACAATGCTAACTGAACTAGCCGTCCGGATTCCAGCTTGAATCGCTACGCCCTGCTTCTCATTACCTCGATGCTGCTGGTGGGCAGCAATGTCGGAATCGGTAAATCGATCGTCGCCTTCGTTCCCGTCCCGCTGTTCGCGCTGCTGCGTTTCGTCATCGCGATGGCCGTGCTATGGCCGCTCCTGCGCGTGACCAAACTGCGCCGCGTCAAACGCGACGAATGGATCAACCTGTTTTTACAAGCGCTATTCGGCACCTTCGGCTTCACGCTGCTGATGCTCAACGGCGTCGCGCGCACCAGCGCGGTCGCGGCCGGCGTGATCACGAGCACGATTCCGGCGGTCGTCGCGTTGCTGTCGTGGCTGCTCCTGAAGGAGCGGCCGGACGGCCGCGCGCTCGCGTCGATCGCGCTGGCGATCGTCGGCGTCGTCGTCATCAATGTCGCGCACGGCGAGGCGGGCGCGGACGCGACGGCCGCCACCGGCTCGCTCGCGGGCAACTTCATGGTGCTCGGCGCGGTGTGCTGCGAATCGCTGTACATCATCCTGTCGCGCCGCCTCACGCAGACGCTCGCGCCGATCGACATCTGCGCGTACACGCATCTGTTCGGCCTGTTGCTGATGCTGCCGCTCGGCGCCGGCGCGCTCGCGCATTTCGACTATCGCGCGGTGCCATCGAACGTCTGGATGCTGGTGCTGTGGTACGGGCTGTCGGCCAGCATCTTCTCGTTCTGGCTGTGGATGAAAGGCATCCGCCACGTGTCCGGCAGTCTCGCCGGCGTGTTCAGCGCGGTGCTGCCGGTCGCCGCGGCGCTCTACGGCATCGTGTTCCTCGGCGAGCGGCCCACGCTCGCGCACGGCATCGCGCTCGCCTGCGTGGTCGCCGGTATCGGTCTCGCGAGCCTGAAGGCGCGCAGCGTGCCGCCGGTCGCATCGTAGTTCGGGCGTGGCGGGCGCGCTGCCCGCCGCAGAGCAGCAGATTCGACCGACGCGGTACAATACGGCGCCCGACGCGAGTCTCGCGATCCTCCGATGGCCGCGCCCCGCACCGCCGTCGGCGCCTGGCCCGTGTTCCGTCACCCCCGCTTCATCTGACCGTTGCCTATGTCCGCTTCGCGACCCGCCTCCGCCCGTCCGCGCCGCCCTATGCGCGCGCTGCCCCACCTCGTATTCATGAGCCGTTGGCTGCAGGTGCCGCTGTATCTCGGGCTGATCGTCGCGCAGGCAGTCTACGTCGTGCTGTTCCTGAAGGAAGTCTGGCATCTGGTGTCCGACGCGATGAAGCTCGACGAAACCAGCATCATGCTCGTCGTGCTGGGCCTGATCGACGTGGTGATGATCTCGAACCTGCTGATCATGGTGATCATCGGCGGGTATGAAACGTTCGTGTCGCGCCTCGGCCTCGACGGCCATCCGGACGAACCGGAATGGCTCGATCATGTGAACGCCGGCGTGCTGAAAGTGAAGCTGTCGATGGCGCTGATCAGCATCTCGTCGATCCATCTGCTGAAGACCTTCATCAGCCCCGACCAGAACACGACGCACACGATCATGTGGCAGGTGATCATCCACGTCACGTTCCTCGTATCCGCGCTCGTGATGGCGCTCGTCGACCGCCTCACCACGCACACGCATCCCAAGCATTTCGAAGAGCCCGCGGCATTGCACGCCGTGGGCGGCATCAAGGTTTCCACTCCCCTGAAGGCGCAAGACTGACCGCACGCGCTGCGATCCGAAAACAAGCGCCTCCCCACTGAGCTAGCCATGACCGTCATCAAACAGGAAGATCTGATCCAGAGCATCGCTGATTCGCTGCAGTACATCAGCTACTACCATCCGCTCGACTACATCGAAGCGCTCGGCCGCGCATACGAGCTCGAACAGAGCCCGGCAGCGAAGGACGCGATCGCGCAGATCCTGACCAACAGCCGCCTGTGCGCCGAAGGCAAGCGCCCGATTTGCCAGGACACCGGCATCGTCACGGTGTTCGTGAAGGTCGGCATGGACGTGCGCTGGGACGGCGCCACGATGAGCGTCACCGACATGATCAACGAAGGCGTGCGCCGCGGTTACCTGAACCCGGACAACGTGCTGCGCGCATCGATCGTGAGCCCGCCCGAAGGCGCGCGCAAGAACACCAAGGACAACACGCCGGCCGTGATCCACTACGAGATCGTGCCGGGTAACACCGTCGACGTGCAGGTCGCGGCCAAGGGCGGCGGCTCGGAGAACAAGTCGAAGTTCGCGATGCTGAACCCGTCGGACTCGATCGTCGACTGGATTCTGAAGACCGTGCCGACGATGGGCGCCGGCTGGTGCCCGCCGGGCATGCTCGGCATCGGCATCGGCGGCACCGCTGAGAAAGCGATGGTGATGGCCAAGGAATCGCTGATGGACCCGATCGACATCCAGGACGTGATCGCACGCGGCCCGAAGGACTGGATCGAAGAGCTGCGCGTCGAGCTGCACGAGAAGGTCAACGCGCTCGGTATTGGCGCGCAGGGTCTCGGTGGCCTGTCCACGGTGCTCGACGTGAAGATCATGGCCGCGCCGACGCACGCCGCGTCCAAGCCGATCGCGATCATCCCGAACTGCGCGGCGACCCGCCACGCGCACTTCACGCTCGACGGTTCGGGCGTCGCCAGGCTGGAAGCGCCGTCGCTCGACGCATGGCCGAAGGTGCACTGGGAACCGAACACGGAAACCAGCAAACGCGTCGATCTGAACACGCTGACGCCGGAAGAAGTGGCCGGCTGGAAGCCGGGCCAGACGCTGCTGCTGTCGGGCAAGATGTTGACGGGCCGCGACGCCGCGCACAAGCGCATCGCCGACATGCTCGCGAAGGGCGAGAAGCTGCCGGTCGATTTCACCAACCGCGTGATCTACTACGTCGGCCCGGTCGATCCGGTACGTGACGAAGCGGTCGGCCCGGCAGGCCCGACCACCGCGACGCGGATGGACAAGTTCACCGAGACGATGCTCGCGCAAACGGGCCTCATTTCGATGATCGGCAAGGCCGAGCGCGGCCCGGTCGCGATCGAGGCGATCAAGAAGCACAAGGCCGCGTATCTGATGGCCGTCGGCGGTGCCGCGTACCTCGTGTCGAAGGCGATCCGCAGCGCGAAGGTGCTCGCGTTCGAAGACCTCGGTATGGAAGCGATCTACGAGTTCGACGTGCAAGACATGCCGGTCACGGTCGCCGTCGATTCGAACGGCACCTCCGTGCACCAGACCGGCCCGAAGGAATGGCAGGCCAAGATCGGCAAGATTCCGGTCGCCACGGCTTGATGAGTCGCAATTAGCGCCACTCGGATCGGTCGAAAAGCCGGGGCTGCGGTCCCGGCTTTTTTTTGCCCCGCATCACGCATGCGCAAGGCGCCGCACGCACGAGGCGCCAAACGCCGCCAAAACTTGTGTCGGATTCTTGGCTTTTTGGGGCATGGCGTTTATTGTTGTTGGAAATTCAAGGTCCCCGAAAAAGGAAATAACATGCAAGGCGACAAGAAGGTCATCGAATATCTGAACGCGCAGCTGAAGAACGAGCTGACCGCGATCAACCAGTACTTCCTGCATGCGCGGATGTACGGTCACTGGGGCCTCGATAAGCTCGGCAAGCACGAGTACGACGAGTCGATCGGCGAAATGAAGCATGCCGACATGCTGATCGAACGGATCTTCATGCTCGACGGTCTGCCGAATCTGCAGGACCTGCACAAGCTGCTGATCGGTGAGGAAACCAAAGAGATCCTCGAATGCGATCTGAAGCTCGAACAGATTTCGCAAAGCACCTGCAAGGAGGCGATTGCCTACTGCGAATCGGTGCGCGATTTCATCTCGCGCGAAATCTTCACGAAGATTCTCGACGATACGGAAGAGCACATCGACTGGCTCGAAACCCAGCTCGATCTGATCGACAAGGTCGGTATCCAGAACTACCAGCAAAGCGCGATGGGCTCGGTCGAGTCCTGAGCGAGGCACCTTGAAGCATCCCGCGAGGTAGCGGCGCGAATGCCTGCCGGGCAGGCATTCGCGCCCGGACCGTACCGCGTGGGCGATATACTTGCGCGCTTGCTCGCGCTTTGCCCCTGGCTCCGCCTGTTTCTTCGACCACCACGTCACGCTCGTTTTCTTCACTATGCCCGTCCCCGCGCCGTCCCCGACTGTCCGCAGTGTTGCCGCTGGCGCCGCGTCGCAGGCGCCGATCGGTATTTTCGATTCGGGGCTCGGCGGACTGTCGGTGCTGCGCGCGGTGCGCGCGCAACTGCCTGAGGAGGCGCTGCTGTATGTCGCCGATTCGCTGTACGCGCCTTATGGCGAGCGCGATGACGACTTCATCACCGACCGCACGCTAGCGATCGGCGAATGGCTCGCCGCACGAGGCGCGAAGGCGCTCGTGGTCGCGTGCAATACGGCGACCGCGCAGTCGATCGCGCTGGTGCGCGAAAAGCTGCCGATTCCGCTAGTCGGCGTCGAACCGGGCGTCAAGCCCGCCGCACTGCAATCCAGGAGCCGCGTCGCTGGCGTGCTGGCAACCCAGGCGACGCTGCGCAGCGCCCGCTTCCAGGGACTGCTCGAACGCTACGCCGCCGATTGCCGCTTTCTCTGCCAGCCCGGGCACGGGCTAGTGCAGGCGGTCGAGCGCTGCGACGTCGGCTCGGCCGAGCTGCGCGCACTGCTGCGCAGCTACCTGCAACCGATGCTCGACGCCGGCGCCGACACGCTGGTGCTCGGTTGCACCCATTACCCGTTTCTCGACGCTGCGATCCGCGACATCGTCGGTGAGCGGCTCGCGCTGATCGACACGAGTGTGGCGATCGCTCGCCAACTCGAACGCGTGCTCGAGCAGCACGGCCTGCGCGCCGCCACGCCGGCTGCAAGCACGCCGCTACCACGCTTCTACTCCACCGACGACGGCATCCATCAACAGCAATTGGCCGCCACACTGCTGCGGATCGAGGCTGCGGTCGAGCACGTGTTGATACCCTCCCGCCGCACAGCCGCATCGGATTCCCGCGCCGCCTAGACCCGGATCTCGCTCACCCGCTGCCCGTCCTTCGGACGAAATCCATTCTGAGAGGCTGGTTTTGTTACAAAAAATCGCAGACGACGCTTGTCAAACGAACCAAACAAAATGATAATAATTCGCATTAACGTTAGCTATGACGCCTGCCATGATCGTCTGTGTTTGCAAATCCGTTTCCGACCGCACCATCCGCTCCTCGATCGCGGACGGCATCGACTCGTTCGACGAGTTGCAGTTTGAACTGGGCGTCGCCTCGTGCTGCGGCAAATGCGAGGAATCCGTGCGCGACGTGATGCTGCAAAGCGGCGTGTGCGCGAGTCGTTGCGCTGTGGTCGAGCGTCATCAGCAAGTGCAGAGCATCGCCGAGGTCGTGCAGGTCACGTTCTACGAGCGCAAGGCAGCCTGAATTAGCTAGCGGGGCGCGGTGCAAGCCGTGTCAGTGTCCGAAAGCCCCTATACTTGATGCACATTTAATGTAACGCTTAATGCGACATTGACAGTGCCGCATGTCTGCAACAAAACCGCAGTACAGTCCGCCGTACCGCGTTATCCCACTGCCGTCAGCAAGCCAGTATTCGTACCAGCCAGCTACCCCGCTCTCCCCTTCGAAAGGAGCTCGAGATGGAATTGCTGATTGGTTTCGTGACTACTTTGGTCATTTCGCTGCTGATTTTCCGAACATGACGATGTCCTGTCCGCCGCGCCGCCCGAACGGTGCGCTGCCACACTGACCATGCAGGCTCCGCACCCCGTTACCGCAGGCGCCCCGCTCGTGTCGTCCACCCGCCCGAATTCCCGCGCGCTGACGGCCACCGCCGTGGTCGCCGCGGTACACGTCGCGCTGCTCGCCGTGATCATGACGCTGCGTCACGAGCCCGTGCAGGTCGCGCTCGAATCGCACGTGATGACCGCGGAGCTGCTGCCGCCAGCACCGATCGCCGCACCGGCCGCGCTGCAATCGATCGCACCGCCGCCTCAGCCGACGCCGCCCGTCCATACGAAGCCGAAAGTCCAGCCGAAGCCGGCCCCGACGCCAAAGCCGACTCCCACTCCGACTCCGTTGCCCGAGGCCGCTGCGCCGTCGCCGACGCCCGTCGCGGCGCCCGATCCGACACCACCCGCGCCTGCCGCACCGGCGACGCCGCCCGCCGCGGCAGCGCCCGCGATCGGCAAACAGACGATGGACATCAGTGCGCCAAAGAACGTGTCGCATCTCGATTGCAACATCGCACATCCGGACTACCCTGCGCTGTCGCGGCGCCGCGGCGAGGCCGGCACGGCGTACGTCCATTTCGTGGTCGGCCTGACCGGCAAGCTCGAAAGCATCGAGTTGAAGAAGAGCAGCGGCTTTAGCCGTCTCGACGACGCGGCCGTCGCGGCCGTGCGCGCGAGCGCCTGCAAACCGTATCTCGAGAACGGCGAGCCCGTCAGAGCCGCGTACACCCAGCCTTTCAACTTCAATCTGACCGACTGAAGCAAGCTTTCAAAAACAAGGAATTGCGATGCAAAACTACGGATTGGCGCACGTGTGGGCGCAAGGGGATTTCGTGACGCGCGGTATCGCGCTCGCACTGTTGATCATGTCGGTGATGTCGTGGAGCGTGATCATCGTCAAGGGCTGCAATGTGGTGCGCCTGAAGCGCCTGACGAAGAACGCCGAGCAGGCGTTCTGGCATTCGGACGACCTCGCCGACGGCGTGAAGAAGCTCGGCGGCGGCGCCTCGACGCCGTATGACAATCCGTTCCTCGCGCTCGCGCTGTCGGGCCAGGAAGCGGCCGACCATCATCACCAGACGCAGCCGCATCTGCATGACCGCATGGACGTGTCGGACTGGATCACGCGCTGCCTGAAAGACACGATGGACGAAAGCGTCGCGCGCATGCAGAGCGGTCTCGCGATTCTCGCGTCGATCGGCAGCACCGCGCCGTTCGTCGGCCTGTTCGGCACCGTGTGGGGCATCTATCACGCGCTGCTCGCGATCGGCGCGAGCGGCCAGTCGTCGATCGACCAGGTGGCCGGCCCGGTCGGCGAAGCGCTGATCATGACCGCGTTCGGTCTGTTCGTCGCGATTCCGGCGGTGCTCGGCTACAACGCGCTGACGCGCGCCAACAAGGCGATCGTCGCGAAGCTGAGCCGCTTCGCGCACGGCCTGCATGCGTTCTTCGTAACGGGTGCCCGTCTGTCGTCGACCAAGCGCGGCGACGGCCTGCGTCTCGCGACCCGCGCCAACTGATCGACGAGGCACTCCAATGGCAATGAGCCCTTTCGCCGGAGACGATGACGACGGCCTGATGAACGAGATCAACATGACGCCGCTCGTCGACGTGATGCTGGTTCTGCTGATCGTCTTCATGGTGACGATTCCGGTGATCCGTCACGCGGTCAAGATCGATCTGCCGCATGCGAGCAGTCAGAAGGAAGACACGAAGCCCGCGCAGGTGACGGTGTCGATCGACGCGGACGGCAACGTTCTGTGGGATAGCACCAAGGTCGACGACGCGGCGCTCGCCGCGAAGATCGCCGCGGCCGCGCAGGCGAGCCCGCAGCCGGAACTGCATCTCGATGCGGACCGCAAGGTGCCCTACGAGAAGGTCGCTCAGTTTATGTCTGCCGCGCAGGCTGGCGGACTGACGAAGATCGGCTTCGTCACGCAGCCCAAAACGAAGTAACGGGTCGCGTGGCACGCGAAGCAGAACGCTCGTCCACGCGAAAAACCCGTTGAAACACGGCCAGAAAGTAAAAGGCCTTCATCGTCGGATGAAGGCCTTTTTTGTGCGCGCTCGGCGCCTTCGGGCGGCGGGATCATTTGCCATCGGCCGAAGACTGATAGCTTTTATCACCGCATGCGAGGGCCGTGGTCGACACGGACAACGCGGTCAGCCCTATCAGGCCCGCTATGATAGCGGCCATGAGTTTTCGCATAGGAGACTCCTTAGCGAAAGGGATTTCACTATATTCCTGTGCGCGCGCGCATTCAAGCAAACGGCCATTGAAAGTAACCATAACAGGCCACGCTTAAATGCTAAAAGCGATTTGCGAAGCACGATAGCGGCCGCAGCGTACCGTGCGCCTCTTGAGTTTCCTCAAGCGCCTGATTAAGCCACCGTCGACGCAACCGGAGCCGCCGCCGCAACCGATGCCTGTGCCACCGTTTTGTTGCCGTGCGCAGGACACTCGCCCATGATGTGCTTACCTTCATCGGGATCGAGCATCTCGACCAGATAATCGACGAACGCGCGCACGGCCGGCACCATGCCCTGACGCGATACGAACACCGCGTACAACTGCGGCGTCGGAAAACTCCAGCCCGGCATCACGGGTGACAACAGTCCCGCCCTCAACGCGGCGCCATACATCATCTCGGGCAATGCGGCGATGCCGACACCGGCCAGCACCGCCTCGCGAATCGTCATCAGATCGGCGGTCACGAGACGCGGCTCGTGCTCGTGAGCATGGCGCGTACCGTCGGGCGAGATCAGGTTGTACACGTGGCGGCCGTCGCTCGTCGGCACGTCGAGTGTTTCGAAGCGGTTCAGGTCGGCCGGCGTCAACGGCGGCGCATTCTGCTGCAGCAGGCTCGGCGCGCCGACCAGCATCTGCTCGGTGCGCCACAGCGGCCGCACGACGATGTTCGCGTTTTCCGGCGGATCGGAACGCACGCGCAGCGCGACGTCGATCGAATCCTCGAACAGATCGACCACGCGATTGGTCACGCGCATCACGACGCGCACTTCCGGATAGCGGTGCATGAATTCCGGCAGGATCGTCGACAGAATCGTCTGCGAGATCGTGACCGGCACGCTGACGCGCACCGTGCCACGCGGCGACGAGCGCAGCTGCTGCACGACATTGACCGCCGCCTGCGCTTCGCTGAGCATCGCCTGACAGTGCTGGTAGAACAGCTGCCCCGCTTCCGTCAGCGCGAGCTTGCGAGTGGAACGCTGCAACAGCCGCACGCCGAGCGACGCCTCCAACTCCGTGAGCCGGCGCGACAGGCGCGACTTCGAGATGCCCAACACCCGCTCGGCGGCCGAAAATCCGCCATGTTCGACGACCTGCGAAAAGTACATCAGGTCGTTCAGGTTGTGTGAATCGATCTTCATCTCATCGTTCCATAAACAGAACAATCCATTGCTGAGGGGCGGCTGGCACCGCGAAAAACGGTCCCTATAATAGCTCCATGTTTCAGAAATAACGCTATTCCCCATTTTTCGAGGTGATATTGATGACTACGTCACGTACGATCGAACGCACGTTTCCGTCGGTTCGCACGGTGGAAGGCGGCGGATTCGTCGTTCATCGACCGTTTCCGACGCGTCTCCTGATGGACTTCGATCCGTTCCTGCTGCTCGACGAAATGGGGCCGGTCGACTATGCGCCGGGCGAGGCCATCGGCGCGCCCGATCATCCGCATCGCGGCTTCGAGACGGTCACCTACGTGCTCGAAGGCCAGTTCGGCCACAAGGACTCGGCGGGTCATTCGGGCACGCTGCACGCCGGCGACGTCCAGTGGATGACCGCGGGCGCGGGCGTCGTGCATAGCGAAATGCCCGACCCGGAATTCACGCGCACTGGCGGGCGCGTGCACGGCCTGCAGTTATGGGTGAACCTGCCGCGTCGCGACAAGATGATCGCGCCGCGCTACCAGGAGATCCCGTCGGCACGCATCCCAGTCGCGACGTCCGAAGACGGCCGGGTGCGCGTCAAGGTCATCGCGGGCGAGGCGCTCGGCATCAAGGCCGCGATCGAAACGCGTACGCCGATCCTGTATCAGCATTTCTCTCTGCAGTCGGGCGCGACGATCCGCCAACCGGTGCCGGCCGACTATCGCGTGTTCGCGTATGGGCTGTCCGGCAAGGGCGTGTATGGCGAAGGCGACGCGCGCGCCGACATCGACGCGCGCACGATGGTCGTGTTCGCCAACGACGGCGACACGGTGACCATCACGGCCGGCGACGAACCGCTCGAAGTGCTGCTGCTCGGCGGCGTACCGCTGAAGGAGCCGGTGGTGCGCTATGGCCCGTTCGTGATGAATACCGAGGACGAGATCCGTCAGGCGGTGGTCGACTATCAGGCCGGGCGGATGGGCGCGATCACGCATTGACCGGCTAACGCGCGCCGCCAGATCGCCCCTCTCGGGGCGCGAACAACGGTAAATTCGGTCACAATATCGGCTGATGTCGCGCGAGCCGCGTTGATTGCAACAGTCCGACGCGCGCGACCCAATATGATCGCTATCATAGGAGCGCGCATGGCAGAGCCCACCGTCACCGCCCACATCGGTTCGACGAATTTCCAGGTCGTGTTCGACGACGGCAAGCACACATGGATTGCCGACGAACCCGAATCGCTAGGCGGCGGCGACCGCGGCCCGACACCGGTCTCGCTGCTGCTGTCGAGCCTCGGCGCGTGCACGTCGATCACGCTGAAGATGTACGCGCAGCGCAAAGGCTGGCCGCTCGCGAGCGTACGGGTCAAACTGTCGATGGAAACCGGCGACGCGGGCTCGACGATCGACCGTCAGATCATGCTCGATGGCGAACTGTCCGACGAGCAGCGGGAACGGCTTTTGCAAATTGCCAATGCATGCCCGGTGCACAAGATCCTCACGCACACGATCTCGATCCGCTCCGCGCTCGCCGTCGCTTAACAGGCGCACCAGACGATGCATAGGACGGTCGGACGTCGCCCGTTCGGGCCACGGGCATTGCAATATTTTCATAGGACGCAGTCGACTTGAATTTCGAACACCTCATTCAGATCAACGATCCGTTGAATCCCCTCGTCGAATCGATGACCCGCGAGCAGCTGTGGGAAGGTCTCGTGTTGCGCGCCGAGCAGCCGCAACTGTTCGTGATGGGTCTCGACAGCTGCACGATCCTGTCGCGCGACGGCAATGTGCTCGAGCGTGAGTTGCACTACGGCCAGGCCACCGTGCGCGATCGCGTCACGCTGCAGGAAAGCAACAGCGTGCGCTACGACATCCTGCCGACCGCCGAACACGTTGGCGGCTCACTGACGATGACGATCGAGCAACCCGACGAACTGCAGTTGTTCCTGCGCTTCGAGTACGCGACCACGCTGCCCGTCTCGACGACCGATCAGGACGCCGTGCGGACGCAGGAGATCGTCAAGTCCGCGTATCGCGAGAACGATATCGACACGGTGAGACTGATCCGCCAGTACGTCGCGACCAAACAGGAACCGGGGCCGTTGCACTGAGAAACCGCGCGGGCGTCTCGCCCGCGCCGCTACGGGGCCATGTTCAGGATGGCCCCAAGGCCGTCGTCTAGCCGCACATTTCATTCAGCTATCAGAAGTCGAATCCGATGAATTTCTCGCCCTTGTAAATAGGAATAGTTATCATTTAGAATCATCCCATCGAATCGACGAACAAGCTAGAACGAATGACCGATATGACTCGCTCCACCACGCTCAGCCTGCGCCGCTCGGCGGCCGCGCTAACCAGCCGCACGAAGCCGTCGACGACGACTGCGCAAGCGGCGAAGCCCACCGCGGAACGCACCGCCGGCCAAGGCGAGACGGCGGAACGGGTCGTGCGCAGCGACGCGCTGCTGCAAGGCCATAGTCACATCAGCATCGTGCACAACGGCGAGACGTACCAGTTACGTGCGACGCGCCTCGGCAAGCTGATCCTGACGAAGTAGCAACGCAACACGAAGTAAGTACCGGGTATTGTGGGGACCACCTCCCCGAGAGGTGTTAGGCATTAGCCAGCCACGACGGCTTGCACGCGAGAACTAGACCCCTTCGTGCAGACACCAAGCCAGCCGTCGCAGCAAGCCAGGCCGTTTTTTTGGTTCTCATTCGAAAGCAGAAGCGCGCAACGGCGCACATCGCTGAAGTTCAAAATGAAAAAGCCGTGGGATGTTGCCATTCCACGGCTTTTGCGCTTGCTTTCTTTGCGCTTGCGCCTGCGTTCGCACCGAACCCAGGCCAACACTTACTTCGACGCCCAGCCCCAGAACATCAGCCACCACGCGCTATTGACGACCGCCAGCGCCGCGACGAACCACAGCATCGCCAGCGCGCGCTGCACGAAGCGCTCGCTATAGCGACGCGTGACGAGCCACGCGAGCCATGCGCTCCACGCGCTGGCAATCACGAGGATCGCGATGCGCAGATCCGACGCCCACCACAGTGACACGTGCTCGGCGCGCAGCAGCGACAGCGTCGTCGCCGACAAACCGAGGAACACACCCGCGCCCGCAATCGGAATCAGCCCCTGCGTCAAGTGATGCAACCGCGTTGCGTTGAAGCGCCCGAGCATGCGCGTGGCGCCCGTCAGCAACAGCAGCAGCGCGGTGCCATAGACGAGCGCCGTCGCGAGGATGTAGCCGATCAGCAGCGAGCCGTCGAGCCACGAGAACACGTCGTTCTGGTCGGGGTAATGCGTGAACAGGAACCACGGGGCATTGGTCTCGAGCGGCCACGTGATGTCGTGATCGACAAGCCAGCTCGCCGCGAACATCTTCAGGTCGATGAACCAGCGCGACGCGGTCCAGTGGAACGCACCGATCGCGATGCCGAGCAGGCCGTACAGGATCAGCGCGGTGTCCCACGGATTCGCCTTTTTGTCGCCCAACTGCACGACTTCCGTCGACGGCTTGCGCCACGTCAGCTCGATCGCATCACGGTGTCCGCTGCAGCGGCCGCACATATGGCAGTCGGCCGCGCCCTTCATGTTGCGCAATGGCACGAGCGGCGCGCAGTTGATCGGAATCACCCGGTGCCCATGCTCGCCGTTGGTGTACGAACGGCGCCACGCGTCTTCGTCGACCTTGTAGTGAAACGGCGCGAGGCGCGCCAGAAGCGAAAAAACCCCGTTGACGGGGCACAGGTATTTGCACCAGACGCGCTTCTCGCGTCCGTACAGCAGACCGATCACGATGGCCGCGAAAGTCGAGCCGCCGAGCACCAGCAGCACCGCTTTCGGATACTGGTAGACGCTCACCATCTGGCCGTAGATCGTCGTGATGCCGAACGCAACGAAGGGCCAGCCGCCCCAGCGCATCCAGTGCGGAATCGCGCGGCCGCGGCCGTACTTGCTCGCGAACTCGGCGAGCGCGCCCTCCGGGCACAGCACGCCGCACCAGACGCGGCCGAGCATCACCATCGACAGCAGCACGAACGGCCACCAGATGCCCCAGAACACAAACTGCGCGGCGAGCGTCAGGTTGCTCCACAGATGCGCGGTATCGTCCGGCAGCGGCATCAGCGCGGGCGCGATGATCAGGACCGCGTACACCGCGACCACGACCCATTGGATGCCACGAATCACCGCGCCATGGCGCTGCATCCACTGGCCGACCGCCGCGAGGCGGCCCGGCCGCGAAGCCATCACGGCGCTCATGCCGCGCGCCCTGCTGTTTGCTGCGCGGGCTTGCGAGTGGCGCGGCGCACCAGCAGATAAACGACCGCCCAGTAGACGGCATAGGCAAGCAGATTCATCAGTGCCGGATGCGCACGGTAGCCGGTCAGCGTCGCGACGAGCGAACCGAAGGTGCTCGAATCATCGAGGATCGCCGACGAATTCCACAGCTGGTCGACGAGCGTCGGCAGGATTTCCTTGTCGATCAGCTTGTCGATGCCGGTCTGGAACAGCCCCGCGCCGAGGAACAGCAGCATGATTTCGGTGACGCGGAAAAAGACCCGCCACGAGATGATCTTGCCGCCGAGCTGCAACACGTAGAAGGTCAGGAATGCGAGCGCGAGACCGATCGCGACAGCGAGCATCTGGCTGCCGTCGACATGACCCGACTGGCCGAAGCCGAGGCCGTACAGGAAGATGACCGTTTCGCTGCCTTCGCGCGCGATCGCCAGCGCGACCAGCAGCGCGACACCCCACCAGTTCGAATCGCGCTTGCTCTTTTGCAGCGACTGTTCCATGTCGCGCTTCAGCGTGCGGCCGTGCTGCTTCATCCACAGCACCATCTGCACGATCAGCACGCAGGCGATGAGCACCATCGCGGTCTGGAAGTAATCCTGCGCGTCACCGGAGAGCACCTCGGTGAAGCCGACCAGCGCCGCGCCGAGCGCTACCGCCGCGATCACGCCGGCCGCCAGGCCGCCCCACAGGTACGGCAGGCCGCGGCGCGCGTCGTCGTCGCCATTTTTCAACCACGCGTACAGGATGCCGACGACCAGCAGCGCCTCGACACTTTCCCGCCACACGATGAACAGAATCTGACCCATTCAAGCTCTCCCTTCGATCCTTCTACTGCCCGCTTCCGTTGTCTCGCTCGAACGACAGCACCCGCTTCCCGCGGCGCTCGCCGCCGATCGAGACCACTGCTTACTTCGCGACGATCACGCCCTGCGCCTGCTGATGAAAGTCGTCGAAAAACTTGTATTCGCCCGGCTCCAGCGGGGCGATCACGACGAACGAATCGGCGCCCGGCGCCAGCACCTTCTCTTTACGCAATTGCACGCTTTCGAATTCCGCCGCGCCCTTGCCGGTGTTACGCACTTCGATTTTGATACGCTGCCCCGCCGGCACTTCGATGCGGGCAGGGTTCAGCTTGCCGTCGTTCATTTCGAGCTTGAAGGTCGGCAGGTCGGCTGCGTGAGCCGTGGCCGCCAGGCAAAACGTGGCGGCAAGCATCGTGATCTTTCGGTTGATTCCCATTGCCCTTTCCGGAAAACGCGACGCGCCGACGCCGGGTATCACACCGACTGTCCGCGCGCCGTCTGCTGCATTCACTGATACGTCGAGCGACCGCGTTTGCATCGCGCGCCGATCAGTAACCGCCCTTCTTGCCGATGCCAGCGAAGGTGAAGTCATATTCGAGCGTGATGGGCTTGAACCACGGACCCACGCCGGTTTCCTTGTCGACGTGGCGGCCGAACGCCATGTGGCCCATCTGCATCGGCGGTTCCACGATCAGCTTCAGGTGATACTTGCCCGGGCCTTGCAGCTTGACGTTGTCGCCGTAGTGCGGACCGTCGTTCGCGACCATCGCCATCAGGTCGCCCTTCAACGGCTGGTTCGAGCCGGCCTTCGTCAGTTCGTAGCGCACCTGCAGATAAGGCATCCAGTCGCCTTCGGCGAAACCGGTCGGATTGTTCTTGACCGCGTGAATGTCGGACTCGAGATGGATGTCCGAATCCGACGCCTTGCGCATCATGCCTTCGGGCTCCATCGTGATCGGCTGCAGGTAGACCACGCCGATTTCCATGCCACCCTGGATCTGCTGCTTGCCGATCGGATATTCGGCGGCCGAGGCCGACAGCGCCGCGACTGCGGCTACCGTTGCCGCGCCACCCTGCACAAAGGAAGAAATCCGCATTGATGCTCCTTGTTTTTATCAGACTGGAATCGATTTCATTGAAACACGGGGCCGCAAGTCAGATGTGAATTTAAATGCGAACCATTCTCAATATTGGTTGAGTTTATCATCGATCGCTGATGAGAACAAACCTGTTAGTGCGCTCGGCCTCATGCCAGCATGGTTTTAAGGTTGGCTTAAGAAAATCTTTGTGTATCGAGGAAGGTGGGACGGAATTCGTCACGGCCAAAGTGACCGCTCCGGACGGCTCCCGCGGGAGCTCGAGTACCGGCCAATGAGAAAGGGCGTGGCGAGCGGCCGCGCCCTTTCATGGTGGACAAAAGCGGTGGAGGGAAACGTCAATTAGTCGACGCCCGACACGTGATCGCCGACATTCGCGCCGAACACGCGCTGACGCAGCAGCGCCAGCTGGTCGCGGGTCTGCGCGGCTTTCTCGAATTCGAGATTCTTCGCGTGCTCCATCATCTGCTTTTCGAGGCGCTTGATTTCCTTGGCGAGTTGCTTCTCGGACATGTCCTCGAACTTCGCGCGGGTCTGCTGCTCCTTCAACTCGGCGCGCGCTTCGTCGACGTTGTACACGCCGTCGATGATGTCGCGAATCCGTTTCACGACCCCACGCGGCGTAATGCCGTGCGCGGCGTTGAACGCGATCTGCTTGGCCCGGCGCCGCTCGGTTTCGTCGATCGCGCGACGCATCGAGTCGGTGATGTTGTCCGCGTAGAGGATCGCCTTGCCGTTCACGTTACGCGCCGCCCGGCCGATGGTCTGGATCAGCGAACGCTCCGCGCGCAGGAAGCCTTCCTTGTCCGCGTCCAGAATCGCGACCAGCGACACCTCGGGAATATCGAGCCCCTCGCGCAGCAGGTTGATGCCGACCAGCACGTCGAACGCGCCGAGACGCAGATCGCGGATGATTTCGACGCGCTCGACCGTGTCGATGTCGCTGTGCAGATAGCGCACCTTGATGCCGTGGTCGGCCAGAAACTCGGTGAGCTGCTCGGCCATCCGCTTGGTCAGTGTCGTGACGAGCACCCGATCACCGGCCTTGATGCGCTCGTTGATTTCGCTGAGCACGTCGTCGACCTGGCTGCGCGCCGGCCGCACCTCGATTTCGGGATCGACGAGGCCGGTCGGGCGCACCAGCTGTTCGGCGACCTGCCCTGAGGTCTTCTTTTCGTAGTCGGCCGGCGTCGCCGACACGAACACGACCTGGCGCATCTTGCGCTCGAACTCGTTGAACTTGAGCGGCCGGTTGTCGAGCGCCGACGGCAGCCGGAAGCCGTAATCGACGAGGTTTTCCTTGCGCGCGCGGTCGCCGTTGTACATGCCGTTCAGCTGGCCGATCAGCACGTGCGATTCGTCGAGCATCATGATCGCGTCGGGCGGCAGGTAATCGACGAGCGTCGGCGGCGGCTCGCCCGGCGCCGCGCCCGAGAAATGCCGCGAATAGTTCTCGATGCCCTTGCAGAATCCGAGCTCCTGCAGCATTTCAAGGTCGAAGCGGGTGCGCTGCTCGAGCCGCTGCGCCTCGACGAGCTTGCCTTCGCTATAGAAGAACTCGAGCCGCTCGCGCAGTTCGGCCTTGATCGTTTCGACCGCGCGCAGCACGGTGTCGCGCGGCGTCACGTAGTGCGACGACGGATACACGGTAAAGCGCGGAATCTTCTGCCGCACCCGACCGGTGAGCGGATCGAACAGCTGCAGCGTTTCGACTTCGTCGTCGAACAGCTCGACGCGCACCGCCATCTCGGCGTGCTCGGCCGGGAAGATATCGATCGTATCGCCGCGCACGCGGAACGAGCCGCGCTGGAAGTCGGCTTCGTTGCGGCTGTACTGCATCGCGATCAGCCGCGCGATGACATCGCGCTGGCCGAGCCGGTCGCCGGTGCGCAGCGTGAGGATCATCTGGTGGTATTCGGACGGATTGCCGATACCGTAAATCGCCGACACCGTCGCGACGATCACCACGTCGCGCCGCTCCATCAGGCTCTTGGTCGCCGAAAGCCGCATCTGCTCGATATGCTCGTTGATCGACGAGTCTTTCTCGATGAACAGATCGCGCTGCGGCACGTACGCTTCCGGCTGGTAGTAGTCGTAGTACGAGACGAAGTATTCGACCGCGTTGCGCGGAAAGAACTCGCGGAACTCCGAGTACAGCTGCGCGGCGAGCGTCTTGTTCGGCGCGAACACGATCGCCGGGCGGCCGAGGCGCGCGATCGTGTTGGCCATCGTGAAGGTCTTGCCGGAGCCGGTCACGCCGAGCAGCGTCTGGAACGCGAGACCATCGCCGACGCCTTCGACGAGCGTCTCGATGGCCGTGGGCTGGTCGCCGGCGGGCGGATACGGCTGGTAGAGCTTGAACGGCGAACCGTCGAACGTGATGAATTTGGATTCGTCGAGCGTATCGTCGGCTTCAGTCAGATGGTGTTCGGACATGAGGGGCGGCACCGGCCTTGGGCAAAGAATCATTCTAACGGGTTGCGGAAAGCGAAGATCGAGCGGGGTTACGTAGGGAGGCGCGGGCCGTGCGGGCGGCGGCGTGTCATGGCCCTTTGCGGACTTGTGCGCGAGGCGAAGGACAGCGCACCTTGGCCGGGTCGCGCGATCGAAATCGCCCCGTCCGCTCGAATTCCTTTCTGCCACATGGCTCCCAGTGCCTGTTTTTCAAGCAAATAATTGCCCTTGGGCCAACCGGGCGTCCGAAAAAAGCGCCCGGATTCGTTACAATGCGAAGTTGCGCTCGCTCGCCGCTGTCCATAGGCCGTCCCCGATTTTCGCGTTTCGTCGAACTCACGCCGCACACGCGAAACGCCGCCGACGCTCCAGATGAGGCCGCCCGCGCGCGAAGCCGCCCTCTTTTCACTACTGCTGCCCACCCATCATGTCTCTGTTCTCCGCCGTCGAACTAGCTCCCCGCGACCCGATTCTGGGCCTGAACGAAGCTTTCAACGCCGATACGCGCGCCACCAAGGTCAACCTCGGCGTTGGTGTCTACTTCAATGAAGAAGGCAAGATTCCGCTGCTGCGCGCCGTGCGCGAGGCGGAAAAGGCCCGCGTCGATGCCGCACTGCCGCGTGGCTATCTGCCGATCGAAGGTATCGCCGCTTACGATGCCGCCGTGCAAAAGCTGCTGCTCGGCAACGACTCGCCGCTGATCGCGGCCGGCCGCGTCGTCACGGCGCAGGCGCTGGGCGGCACGGGGGCGCTGAAGATCGGCGCGGACTTCCTGAAGCGCGTGAATCCGAACAGCAAGGTCGCGATCAGCGACCCGAGCTGGGAAAACCATCGCGCGCTGTTCGAAGGCGCGGGCTTCGTCGTCGAATCGTATCCGTACTATGACGCGCAGACGCACGGCGTGAACTTCGACGGCATGCTGAGTGCGCTGAACAGCTATGCGGCGGGCACGATCGTCGTGCTGCACGCGTGCTGCCACAACCCGACCGGCGTCGACCTGAGCGTCGAACAGTGGAAGCAGGTCGTCGAGGTCGTCAAGGCGCGCAATCTCGTGCCGTTCCTCGATATCGCCTACCAGGGTTTCGGCGACAACATCGAAGCGGACGCGGCAGCCGTGCGTCTGTTCGCGGCGCAGGAACTGAACGTGTTCGTGTCGTCGTCGTTCTCGAAGTCGTTCTCGCTGTACGGCGAGCGTGTCGGCGCACTGTCGATCATCACCTCGAGCAAGGAAGAAGCGGCGCGCGTGCTGTCGCAACTGAAGCGCGTGATCCGCACCAACTACTCGAACCCGCCGACGCACGGCGGCTCGGTGGTCGCGGCCGTGCTCGCGTCGCCGGAACTGCGCGCGACGTGGGAAAGCGAACTGGGCGAAATGCGCGACCGTATCCGCGCAATGCGCAATGGTCTCGTCGAGCGCCTGAAGGCAAGCGGCGTCGATCGTGACTTCAGCTTCGTGAACGCACAGCGCGGCATGTTTTCGTACTCGGGTCTGACGGCTGCGCAAGTGGATCGTCTGCGCGAAGAGTTCGGCATCTATGCGGTCAGCACCGGCCGTATCTGCGTGGCTGCGCTCAATACGCGCAACCTCGACGTCGTCGCCAACGCGATTGCTCACGTGCTCAAGTAAGGCAATTCACGGCGCGGAGGTTTGCCGCGCCAGTGCAGCAGCTTCGCCGCTGCAACTGCCTGTAGAAACGGCGCCCTTTTCAGAAAAGGGCGCCGTTTTTTTATACCTGCCGGACTGTTCGTTCGGCCTTGCCGGCGCGGCGTCGGGTTTCTCCGCGAAGAATCAGCGCGAGTCCCGATGAATATCGTGCGTGACGAACCCGGCATCGTTCTGCGGCATATCGAGCCAGTCGGGCTGTTCGAGCGAACGGACAATATCTTCGAGACCGCTTCGCCAATGCTCGCGCATCGTCGACAGACCGAATTGAAAGTCCTTGTAGTGTCCTTCGTATTCCTTGTGCCGGTAGATCAGGTGAATCACGTTGTAGCGCTTCGAGCACGACAGATCTTCGGCCAGCTTGCACCACGGATCGTCGCGTTGCTCTTCGGGCACACGGTCCAGCACCTCGCGCAGTACGTGACGGAAACGCTGCGAACGCTGCAGCATGTCGGTCACGAGACGCGTACGGCTCGAATACTGGATGTCTTTCATGCGCCCCTGCACGTCGGTGATGTTGTCCGGCACCGGCCCGATCGCGCTCCATAAATCGACCTGAAACGCGAGCGTATCGCGACGCGGTGTGGTCTGGAGCACCTCGTAGAGCGGCGTATTCGACATCAGGCCGCCGTCCCAGTAGAACTGACCGTCTATCTCGACGGCCGCGAACCCCGGCGGCAACGCGCCCGACGCTATGAAATGCTCGGGCCTGAGCGTGGTGCGCGTATTGTCGAAGTACGCGAAGTTGCCCGTGCCGCAATTCACCGCGCCCACCGACACGCGTATTTCCCCGGAATTGATCCGATCGAAATCGCACAGCGACTCGAGCGTGGCCTTCAGCGGCGTGGTGTCGTAGTAGCTCGCCAATTGCGGCGAGCCGGACACTGTCGGCAACGGCGGCGGAAAACGCGGCACGAAAAAGCCCTTTTGCCCTTCGACGATCGCGCTCATCGCCTGCGCTGCCGTAAATGCCTTGCGCACCGCTTCGCTCGAATTGAACAGCACGTGTTCGACCGGAGCCGGCAACGGCGGTCCGAACGCCGGCTGGCAGATCGTCTCCCAGAATTGCAGCAGACGCTCGACGCGTCGTTCCGGCGCATTGCCCGCAATGATCGCCGTATTCAGCGCGCCGATCGAAATTCCCGCGATCCAGTTCGGTTCGATGCCGGCTTCGTAAAGCCCCTGAAAGACGCCGGCCTGATAGGCGCCGAGCGCGCCGCCGCCTTGCAGCATCAGCGCGACGGTTTCGTAGCTGGGCAACCGGAGGTGCCGGCGCGAGCGGGCGGCAATCGCCGGACCCGCACCCTCCCCGTCGCCGGACACGCCCACGCGCGCCCGCTTCAGATTGCGTTGCGCCATGGGCCGCCCCTTAGTGCATATACCAGCCGTGGCTCACGACGAACGACTGGCCGGTCAGCGCCGCGCTCGGGAAGGTCGACAGGAACAGCACGGTCTGCGCGACGTCTTCGACCGTCGTGAAGATACCGTCGACGGTACCGCCCAGCATCACGCGCTTGATCACTTCCTCTTCGCTGATACCGAATTCCTTCGCCTGCTCGGGAATCTGCTTGTCGACGAGCGGCGTGCGCACGAAGCCCGGACACACGACGTGCGAACGCACGTTATGCGCAGCGCCCTCCTTGGCGAGCACGCGCGACAGACCCAGCAGAGCGTGCTTCGCGGTCACGTACGCCGACTTCAGCGGCGAGGCGAGATGCGAGTGGACCGAGCCCATGTAGATCACGACTCCGCCGCGATTGTCCTTGTACATGTGCTTGAGCGCGGCCTTGGTGGTCAGGAACGCGCCGTCCACGTGAATGGCCTGCATCTTTTTCCAGTCCGAGAACGAATAGTTTTCGATCGGATTGACGATCTGGATGCCGGCGTTGGAAACGAGAATGTCGATCGAGCCGAATTCCTCGGCGACCTTGTCGATACCCTGGTTGACGGCGTCTTCGCTCGTCACGTCCATTGCCACGCCGATTGCCTTACCGCCGCCCTTTCTGATTTCTTCAGCAACGGCGTTCGCGCCCTCCTGGTTCAGATCGGCGATCGCGACCGCCGCACCTGCGGCCGACAGAGTCAACGCGATCTGTTTGCCGATGCCACTCGCGGCGCCAGTGACGACGGCGACCTTGCCGTTCAGATTCGAGTTCAGAGACGACATCCAGAACCTCCATGCAGTTGATGAGCAATGAGACCACGAAGCCGCGCGCCGGGAGAAGTCGGCCAAACGGTATAGACCGTTCGGCGGATGCAGCGCGGCGGCTGACTTTGCTATTGTGCATGAACCCTGTGAACGACATAGGTAAAACGCACGCCGAACCGGATCTATTTAAACTGAACGCTTCCGGACTGAATCCGGCTCCATTCCCGTGGCATCACCAACCAGGAGACATGCATGAATTATCGACGTCTGGGCCGCTCTGGCCTGCAAGTGAGCGAGTTGTCGATCGGCTCATGGGTCACGTACGGCAACCAGGTGGATCACCGCGCCGCGCGCGAATCGCTTGCCGCGGCGCGCGACGCGGGCGTCAATTTCTTCGACAACGCCGAAGTTTATGCGGGCGGCAAATCCGAGGAAATCATGGGCCATGCGTTGAAGGAACTCGCGTGGCCGCGCGTCAGTTACGTGGTGTCGACGAAATTTTTCTGGGGACTCAACGAAGCGCCGAATCAGTACCACACGCTGAACCGCAAGTATCTGATGAACGCGATCGACGGGTCGTTGAAGCGCCTACAACTCGATTACGTCGATCTCGTGTTCTGTCATCGTCCCGACCCGAACACGCCAGTCGAGGAAACGGTCTGGGCAATGAGCGACATGATCGCGCGCGGCAAGGCGCTGTACTGGGGCACCTCGGAATGGAACGCCGACGAGATTCGCGCCGCATATGAAATCGCCGAGCGGCATCATCTGCACAAGCCGGTCATGGAGCAGCCGCAATACAACCTGTTTCACCGCAAACGCGTCGAGCGGGAATACAAGCGGCTTTACGAGGACATCGGCCTCGGACTGACCACGTGGAGTCCGCTGGCATCGGGCCTGCTCACCGGCAAATACCGTGACGGCGTGCCCGCCGACAGTCGCGCGCAGTTGCAGGGCTATGACTGGCTGCGTCAGCAGCTCACCGACCCGACGCGGAACAACGTGGTCGGCCAGCTCGGCGCGGTCGCCGACGAACTCGACTGCACGGTCGGTCAGCTCGCGATCGCGTGGATTCTGAAGAATCCGAATGTCAGCACGGTGATCACGGGCGCCTCGCGCGTCGAACAGATCGGCGAAAACATGCGGTCCGCCGAGGTGGCGACGCGCATCACGCCGGAGATCAAGCAGCGGATCGAGGAGATCATCGGCGACGCGCACGAGTAATCGCGCGCGCAGCGCCACGCACTGAGTGGGTAACCGGGCACGCGCGGTCGCGTACAATACGCGACCGCGCGTCGCCGGCTCCGTCGGGCCGGCCTGCGCTCTCTCAGCGTCCTCTCATCATGCTCAGCTACCGCCACGCCTTTCATGCCGGCAATCACGCCGACGTTCTGAAACACGCCGTCGTGTTGCAGCTCCTGCTCTACCTTGGCCAGAAGGACAAGGCCTACTGGTATATCGACACGCACGCGGGCGCCGGCGTCTACTCGCTGAAGGAAGGCTACGCGACGAAAACCGGCGAGTTCGAGACGGGTATCGCAAAACTGTGGGGCCGCAACGATCTGCCGCCGCTGTTCGCCGACTACGTCGACGAAGTCAGCGCGCTCAATGCCGATGGCCAGCTGCATTTCTATCCGGGCTCGCCATATCTCGCGTGGCGACAGTTGCGCGCGCAGGATCGTATGCGGCTATTCGAATTGCACAGCACCGAAATCGATGTGCTACGCCACAATTTTCGCGACGCGGGTCGCCGCGCGATGCTGTACGCGGGCGACGGCTTCGACGGCATTCTCGCGCTGTTGCCGCCGGCGCCGCGCCGCGCGCTGATCCTGCTCGACCCGTCGTATGAAGACAAGCGCGACTACGGGCGCACGCTGCGCTGCGTCGAGGAAAGTCTGAAGCGGTTTCCGACCGGCACGTATGCGGTCTGGTATCCACAGGTCAAGCGCCCCGAGTCGCAGCGTTTTCCCGATCAGCTGAAACAATTGCAGAAGGACAACTGGCTGCACGTCAGCCTGACCGTCAGCAATCCGCCTGAAGACGGCTATGGGCTGTTCGGTAGCGGCATGTTCATCCTGAACCCGCCCTATACGCTCGCCAAGATGCTGAAGGACCAGATGCCATGGCTCGTCAAGATGCTCGGCGAGGACAAGGCTGCGACGTTCAAGGTCGAATATCGCGGCAATTGAACGCGATATGCGGCACGTGAGCGCATTGCGCGTGCGGTCTGCAGTTGCCTGCCCGCGCAAGCCGATCTGCGCTCGGGCTCACTTCAACTGCGCGGCCGCCTTGCTCGCGAATTGGTTCGTATAGGTCGCACTCAAATCGATCTTCTTCGGATCGAGCCGGCTGTCGAACGACGACAACGCGCGCAGCGCCGTCGCCGGCCCATCTGCGGGCATCAGTCCGTCCGGAGAGTACGCGTCGCGCACGTTGTGAAAGGCATCGAGATAAAGCGTCGGGTCGCCCAGCAGATAGGCTTGCGGCACCATCTTCAGCAGATCCGCATCGCTCGCGGTCTGCAGCCAATGATTCGCGCGCACGATCGCGTTGGTCAGCGCCTGCGTCGTCTTCGGATTTTTCTGGATGAAGCTTTCGGGCGCATAAAGCGTTGCGGCGGGCATCGTACCGCCGAACACCTCCTGCGTGCCTTTGACCGTGCGTGTATCCACCAGCACCTTGATCGCGCCGCTACGCGTGAGCTTGGTCATCATTGGATCGACATTGGATAGCGCGTCGATCTGCCCACTGCCCACCGCGGCCAGCACTGTGGCGCCGCTTCCGACGCCGATCGCCGAAATGTCGCTGCGCTGCACGCCGGCCTTGCGCAACGCGACGGTGAGCACGAGATCCGTCGACGAACCCGGCGCGCTCACGCCGACCTTCGCGCCTTTGAAGTCCGCGAGCGACTTGATCTGATCGGCCTTCGACTTCACCACGCCGATCACGATCTGCGGTGCGCGGCCCATCAACACGAACGCGCGATAGTGTTGCCCCTTCGCCTGCATGAACAGCGTGTGCTCGAACGCGCCCGCGCCGACTTCGGCGCTGCCGCCCACCACCGCTTCGAGCGCCTTCGAGCCGCCCGCGAAATCTTCGAGCGTGACGTTCAGCCCTTCGTCCTTGAAGTAGCCGAGCTGCTGTGCGGCGAGGACTGGCAAATAGTAGAGGCCGGGTAAGCCGCCGACGGCCATCGTCAGTGTCGGCATTTCCGGCGCGTCCTTCGCGAACCCGGCGCCGGGCAGCGTAGCCAGTGCGAGCAGGATCAGGCAGGCGCGCGTCGCACGCTGCATCCAGTGATTGGGCATGATGACGTCTCCTTGTGTTTTCCGTTCGAAGCGGTGACGCAGGCGCGCAGCCGGGATCGAAGCTCACGGCGACGAGGCGCGCAACGATTGTCGTCGGACGGTTTCACGGACGCCATGCGCCCAAACCCGAATGGGATTGTCGGGGGCGAGCGAAGCCGGCGTATTCGGGAGAAGCGAGACGGGTTAGAAGCGTCGCCGACGATCTTTCGCGCCGTCGCTACCTATTGCGGAAACGGCACCGGTCGGGGCATCGCCCGCGGCCGCACGCCACCTCCCGCAGGCAACTGGATATAAGGCGCGACCACGAACGGCGGCGGCGATTCTGCAGGCAGCTCGACCGGTGCCGCGATCGGCGGCGCGGCGACGATCGGCTCCGGCGCAGGCGGCGCGCTTAGCAGTACGGTACCGCTCTGGCCATCATTGATGCCGCCAAGCGTATCGAGAACCACGGGAGGACGCTCGTAATCGGACACCGCATATGCGTCCGACGCGGCACAGAGGGTGGCGATGGTTGCCGTGGCGGCCGCGGCCATCATGGATCGGAAAGTTTGCAGCGAACGGACGGAGGACATAGGCAGCCCGATTGGTTATGAATGCCGTCTTGCGCGAAAAACGTCCTACATTACCGCGGCCCGCGTTACGAAGCTAGTCGATATTCGCCATGAGCAGCCTTCTTGCGGCGATCACTCGAAAAACGCCGAAGGCACGCGGTTTTCGATGTGCAGATACGACAAAGCCCCGCTTTGACGGGGCTCGACATTGGTACTGCAATGGCCGCGCAAAAGCAGGCGCCGCCAGGTCAAACTCAAAGCGGAAACTTAGCGCGAATAGCCATTGGTTTCGAGCGAACGGATGCGCTGTTCGAGCTGGACGATATCCGACGACGATGCGAGGTATGCCTCACGACGGCTACGTTCCGCGGTTTCGAACCAGGTGCTCAGCTTCTCAAGAATGAATGCAAACATGACGTTCTCCAAGGATCAGATCGAATCCCCGGTGATTTGACATCAGGGATTTCCCGTAAAAGGGTTAACCCGCATTATAGCCCTCAGGTGCAACCTGACCAGTGAAATGCCCGCATGATGTGCATTCCAATTTGGAATGATGCACTTAATTGGTGCGCTGGCGGTGCTGATTTTATTGAGATTCACCCGCCCGCTCGGCGCGGACGTCCTTGCTCTGAGTTTCAACGCACACTTCCGGTGCGCCAATCTGTTTGACCCAAAGCGAATCGGCAGACCAGGTTGCGACTCTCCTCGACCCACCGGCTACAGCGGATGGCAACCCTGTCCCGAAACAAGGTCTGTATCCGCTAGTCGCTCAATAATCGGACAATCTGGCCGGTCATCGCCGTTGCAATGATCGGCCAGATGCGCGAGGGTGTCGCGCATGTCCGTCAACTCGGCGATGCGGCGATCGAGTTCGGCGACATGCTCGAGCGCGATCCGCTTTACTTCGGCGCTTGCACGCGAGCGGTCGTGCCAGAGAGCAAGGAGTCGCCGGATATCCTCGACCAGAAATCCGAGCCGGCGCGCCTGCCGGATGAAGCGAAGAGAGTGCACTTCCTGCGGGCCATACACGCGATAACCAGCGCTCGTGCGCGCCTTCGCGGACAAAAGGCCGACGCTTTCGTAGTAGCGGATCATTTTTGCTGTAACGCCCGACGCGCGGGCCGCTTCGCCGATGTTCATGACTGTTTCCCAAGGTTGCGGATGAACTCTAAGCGATCCTACACCTTCCCATCGTGGGAAGGTCAGCTACCCAAACACGAAACGGCAGGCATAATTCGGCTATCCGCGATCTGATTCCGCTGAGGTCTTTGCAATGACAATCGAACTCCATGTAGAAGGCATGAGCTGCCAGCACTGTGTTGCTGCCGTCACGAACGCGATTCGCGAGCACGACGCCGCCGCGCAGGTTCAGGTAGATCTCACGAGCGGCCGTGTGCTCGTGGAGTCGACACAAGCGATCGAGGCGCTGAAGGCCGCGATTGACCGAGCCGGATATACGGCCACGTCTCTGCGCTAAGGGTGCGGGGCATGTTCAAGGTTGCAGTAATCGGTGGTTCCGGGCTGCTCGGGCGCGCGCTCAACGACGAACTCGCGCGCCAGGTCGATTGGCACATCGTCTCCACAGCATTTAGCCGACCGTCTCCACAGATGGTCGCGTTGGATATTCGCGATAGCCTTGCGGTCGAGCGTTTCATCGACCACGTGGCACCGGATGCCGTCGTGATTGCCGCGGCGGAGCGCCGACCCGATGTATGCGAGCGCGATCCGGCACATGCTCGTGCGTTGAATGTTGATGCCGTGCGAATGATCGCCGGGGCGGCGAATCGACGCGGCGCGTGGACGCTGTCGATCTCGACCGACTACGTGTTCGACGGCAAGCACCCGCCCTATCGTCACGACAGCACACCCGCGCCACTGAACGCGTATGGACAGAGCAAGCTCGAGGGAGAGCGAGCGCTAATCGAAACGGCCGAGCTCGGATGCGTGCTGCGCCTGCCGCTGCTGTATGGGCCGATTGTGAGTTGGTCGGAGTCAGCCGTGACTAGCCTTGTGCCGGCGATCGCGGCGTCAGCA
The DNA here is from genome assembly GCF_040948765.1 of Paraburkholderia sp. BR10923. Lineage (NCBI taxonomy): Bacteria > Pseudomonadati > Pseudomonadota > Betaproteobacteria > Burkholderiales > Burkholderiaceae > Paraburkholderia > Paraburkholderia sp. BR10923. The sequence continues at coordinate 400,665 of NZ_JBFPKO010000007.1, forward strand.
GCGCCGGGCAGCCAGGCTGCCAAGATGGACGCTTGGGCGATCCGCTATCCTACGTTCACGCCCGATGTCGCGGTCGTGATCCGACAGATGCTCGAGCGACACGCGCGCGGCGAAACGATCTCCGGCATCGTGCAATGGTCCGGCGACGAACCGATGAACAAGTACGAAATCGCCGTGCGCCTGGCAGAAGCATTGCAACTCCGCACGCATTTGACGGCGCAGCACACACCCACCGATGCGACGCCGCGCCCTCACAACTGCCATTTGGCATCGAGCCGTCTGGAGGCACTTGGAGTCGGCCAACGCACACCGTTCGATACGGCGATCCGGCAGGTGCTAGCCGCGTTTGCATGGCGGGGAACGGCGACTCCCGCTTGATCCTGCGGCTTGCGTGCGGACGCTAATGGCAACGCAGGAGCTTGAGGATGCGCTGCGGATCGGAAAGTAGTGAAGCGCGCGGAATCGACCGCGTAAACGCAAAAACCCCACCGCTGGGCGGTGGGGTTTCTGGCTTTGGGGGAGCCTGACGATTACCTACTTTCACACGGGCAATCCGCACTATCATCGGCGTGGAGTCGTTTCACGGTCCTGTTCGGGATGGGAAGGGGTGGGACCGACTCGCTA